>DATLQA010000187.1:0-5757 GCA_035535495.1 Actinomycetota bacterium
AAGAACCACATCCGCAACATCCTCGAGAAGCTCCACCTGCACTCCCGGATGGAAGCGGTCGTCTACGCGGTGCGCGAGAAGCTCCTGGAGATCAAGTAATGCCGGCCGCACCGGCACGGCACTAGGCCGCCCGCCACCCGCCCTTGCCGGTCGTCCTCGCCCTCGATGTCGGCGGCACCAAACTCGCCGCCGGGGTCGTCGACGACACCGGCCGGGTCCGAAGCCGCAGCCGCGTCCCCACCCCGGCCACCGGCACCGCCGAAGCGCTCTACGAAGCCCTCCTGGTCTGCGCCACCGCCGCCCTGCGCGGCGCCGACGTCGCCCCCTACGACCTGGACGGCGTCGGGGTCGCCTGCGGCGGCCCGATGCGCTGGCCCGACGGCGCCGTCTCCCCCCTGAACATCCCCGCCTGGCGCGACTTCCCCCTGCGCCGCCGCCTCGCCGCCGAGTTCGACGGCCAGCCCGTCCTGGTCCACAACGACGCCGTCGCCCTGGCCGCCGGCGAGCACTGGAAAGGCGCCGGAGCGGGCCGCTCCCACCTGCTCGCCATGACCGTCTCCACCGGCGTCGGCGGCGGCCTGGTCCTCGGCGGCCGCCTGCACCACGGCGCCAGCGGCAACGGCGGCCACGTCGGCCACCTGGTGGTGGAACCCGACGGCCCGCCGTGCGCCTGCGGCGGCCGCGGCTGCCTGGAAGCGGTCGCCTCCGGCCCACGCACGGTCGCCCGCGCCCTCGCCGAAGGCTGGACCCCGCCCGAGGACGACCACGCCGACGGCCGGGCCCTGGCCGCCGCGGCCGCCACCGGCGACAAGATCGCCACCGCCAGCCTCACCCGCTCCGGCCAGGCGGTCGGCCGGGCGCTGGCGTCCTGTGCCAACCTCCTCGACCTCGAGGTGGCCGCCGTGGCCGGCGGCCTGGCCGAGGCGGGCCCCAGCTTCTGGGACCCGCTCCGCCAGACGTTCGCGATCCACGCCCGCATGACCTTCGCCGCCGCCTGCCGCATCACCCCCGCCCGCCTCGGCGCCGACACCGTCCTGCTCGGCGCCGCCGCCTTCCTCCTGCTCGGCGACCGCTACGGCTGGCCCATCCCGCCGACCTGAACCCAACGCCATCCCCGCGCCCAGGCCTCCCACGGCCTTGAGCTGCGGCAACACCAGACCCCACCAGGCCACCAGGGAGCCGACCCGCCCATCCGAGCCGCCACCGCTGCGATGCGCACGCCCGGTAGACTGATTGGTGCAGACCCAGACAAGGCTCGCCCGGCCCGGCGCCACCCGCTCCAACCGGCCATGCACCGCGCGCCACCAACCGGGCGGACCCCATCTGGCAACCTGCATGACCACCGACAGGCAAGCCGGTCAGGCCGCAACCCGGCCCAGCCGCAAGGAGGCGTCCCACCCGTGGTGCTGTCCAGGGTCCTCAGCTTCGGCGAAGGCAAAGACCGTCGCCGCTGCGAGGCCGTCGTCGAACCCACCAACTCCTTCGAAGACGACATGCGCGCCCGCTCGGACACCGAGCTGCGCGAACTGACCGACGTCTTCCGCAAGCGGCTGGACACCGACGAAACCCTCGACGACCTCCTGCCCGAAGCCTTCGCCGCCGTCCGCGAGGCCGCCCGCCGCGCCCGCGGCCAGCGCCACTTCGACGTCCAGCTGATGGGCGGCGCCGCGCTGCACTACGGCTTCATCGCCGAGATGCGCACCGGTGAGGGCAAGACCCTCACCGCCACCCTCGCCGCCTACCTCAACGCGCTCGCCGACAACGGCGTCCACATCGTCACCGTCAACGACTACCTGGCCAAGCGCGACGCCGAATGGATGGGCGCCATCTACCGCTTCCTCGGCCTGGACGTCGGCGTGATCCTCGCCCAGATGACCCCGCATGAGCGCCGCCCCAACTACGCCGCCGACATCACCTACGGCACCAACAACGAGTTCGGCTTCGACTACCTGCGCGACAACATGGCCAGAGCCGTCGACGAGCTGGTCCAGCGCGGCCACGCCTACGCCATCGTCGACGAGGTCGACTCCATCCTGGTCGACGAGGCCCGCACACCGCTGATCATCTCCGGCCCGACCGAGCAGGGCGCCCGCTGGTACCAGCAGTTCGCCCGCATCGCCCCCCGCCTGCACCGCGACCTCCACTACGAGGTCGACGAAGGCAAGCACACCGTCGCCATCAGCGAAGAAGGCGTCGCCAAGGTCGAGGAGATCCTCGGCGTCGAGAACCTCTACGACTCCCTCAACACCCCGCTCGTCCACCACCTCCAGAACGCCGTCAAGGCCAAGGAGCTCTACAAGCGCGACGTGGAGTACCTGGTCCGCGACGGCGAGGTCCTGATCGTCGACGAGTTCACCGGTCGCGTCCTCGAAGGACGCCGCTACTCCGACGGCCTCCACCAGGCCATCGAAGCCAAAGAAAGCGTCAAGATCAAAGAAGAGAACCAGACCTACGCCACCATCACCCTGCAGAACTACTTCCGCCTCTACGACAAGCTCGCCGGCATGACCGGCACCGCCAAGACCGAGGCGGCCGAGTTCAACCACATCTACAAGCTCGGCGTGGTCGAGGTCCCCACCCACATGCCGATGATCCGCGCCGACCACGGCGACGTCATCTACAAGACCGAACAGGCCAAGTTCGAGGCCCTCGTCGACGAGATCGTCGAACACAACACCGAAGGCCAGCCCGTCCTGGTCGGCACCGTCTCGATCGAGAAGTCCGAACGCGTCTCCCGCCTGCTCGACAAACGCGGCATCCCCCACCAGGTCCTCAACGCCAAGAACCACGAACGCGAGGCCCACATCATCGCCCAGGCCGGCCGCATCGCCGCGGTCACCGTCGCCACCAACATGGCCGGCCGCGGCGTCGACATCATGCTCGGCGGCAACGTCGAATACCTCGCCGAGGAGCACTTGCGCGCCGGCGGCATGGACCCCGCCGAGACCCCCGCCGACACCTGGAACGCCGCCTTCCAGACCGCCGTGGACGACAAGACCCGCCAGGTCGCCACCGAACACGACCGCGTGGTCGAACTCGGCGGCCTGGCCGTCCTCGGCACCGAACGCCACGAGTCCCGCCGCATCGACAACCAGCTCCGCGGCCGCTCCGGCCGCCAGGGCGACCCCGGCGAGTCCCGCTTCTACCTCTCCCTCGAAGACGACCTGATGCGCATGTTCGCCACCCGCACGGTCGGCAACCTGATGGAACGCCTCTCCCTCCCCGACGACGTCCCCATCACCCACCGGCTGGTCACCCGCGCGATCGCCAACGCCCAACGGCAGGTCGAATCCCAGAACTTCGAACAGCGCAAGAACGTCCTGAAGTACGACGAGGTCCTGAACAAGCAGCGCGAGATCATCTACGACGTCCGCCGCACGATCCTGGAAGGCGCCGACCTGCGCGAGCAGACCCTCGGCTTCCTCGGCGACGTCATCTCCCGCCTCGTCGCCGAGTACTGCCCGGAAGGCGTCTACCCAGAGGAATGGGACCTCGACGGCCTGTTCACCGCCCTTCAGGCCACCTACCCCGCCACCGTCACCAGAGACGGCCTCGACCTGGACGCCATCGACCACGCCGAGCTCGAAGCCATACTCCTTGAGGACGCCGAACGGGCCTACCAGGCCCGCGAGGACGAGCTCGGAACCGAACTGCTCGGCCTGGTCGAACGCGAGGTGCTGCTCAGGCTGCTCGACTACCGCTGGCGCGAGCACCTGTACGAGATGGACTCCCTGCAGGAAGGCATCGGCCTGCGCGCCATCGGCCAGCGCGACCCACTGGTCGAATACCAGCGCGAAGGCTTCGACATGTTCCAGGCGATGCAGGACGCCATCAAGGCCGAAGCCGTCACCTACGTCTTCAACACCAGCGTCCAGGTCGTCGAAGAGGCCGAACAGCAAGACCAGGCCCCACGCGAGACCCGCCTGTCCTCCGCCGCCACCGACGAGGCGGCCCGCGCCGCCCAGGGCCAGGCCCGCAAGCAGCAGAAGCTCGGCCGCAACCAGCCCTGCTGGTGCGGCTCAGGCAAGAAATTCAAGAACTGCCACGGCGCCCCAACCGCCCGCACCTGAGCATCCCACCCGCCTGACCCACGCCACGGGCCCGATCCTCGCGGCGGCGGTAGGTCCCGCCACCGCACCTCAGCCAGCGCAGGCGACGGAGCAGGCCAGACCAGCCATCGCCGCCCCCGCCCAGTGCGACCGTCTGGCGGAGGCACTCACCCGGCTGCCCCTGGCCGACACTCAGCTTCGTCGTAAGCCTCCCCGGCTTCCTCCGCCGGGGGCGCGCATCCCCGGCCCGCCGTGAGCGAGGATCTCCAGCACCGTGACCATCCACCGGCCGCCCGAGGCTTCGAGCCGGATGACGATGGCCTGCGCCCGCTTGCCACGCCGCACGACCGCGACGGCGTCAGCCAGTTCGGCCGAGTGGTTCTGACAATGGACGCGGATCAGCGCGTGCCCGGCCGGGAACGGCCCGCCTCTACGGCGGATCGTCTGCTCGAGCACCGACCACAGCGCCGGCGAGCAGATCCGTTCGAGCTGGGCGACGCTCCGGCATCCAGCCTCGATCTCCAGCAGCGCCATGGCGATCCCACCCGCCACCGTGGCGGGTGGTGGCAGGCCACCTCGCGCCTGCCGGCGGTTGCGAGCCGCCGCCAAGGTCGAGGCGACCGCGACCGCCGTGGCGCTGGACGCCGCTCGGACCTTCCCGTCCGCCAAGCGGCCATCCTCCCGGCCGTGCCGCCCGGCAGGCCCGCCCCTGTCGGCGCTCTGGACGGCACGGCCAGGTGGTGGATCCGCCGGGTAGGCGGATTCGGCCAGGTCTGCCTCGACAACGACAGGAGCTGGCGCTCGCCGCGTCGCGAGGCTCGACACCGCCATCGTGACCACTCCCTCCGACTAGCCGCGATACCCTCATAAACTCTTCGTTTGCTTCTATTTGCATGAGTATACCTCCGAAGAACCTGAGATCCAGGTGATATCCACAGGACGGCTGCTACGTCGTCAGGCCGCCGCCGGCGCAGCCTCGGTGACATCGCCGCCTGCGCAGCGAACGAGCGCTCGGCTGCGGTGTACTGGCCCTGGGGAAGAGGTCGGCCAGTCGCGGGGCCGCGCCGCGAACGACCTGGTCGCACCACAGCAGCCAGGGAAGCGGCAGAGCGCACCTATCGACCTGGCCAGCTCGCCCAGGTCCCTGGCAGCTCGCACAACCAGGGCCCAGGACGGGCGACCCAGGAGCAATGGACGGTCGCGCCTACCGTTGCGGTACCGGCCAGGAACCGGCAGCGGTACAGGCACCTACCGGTGCGGAGTAGGACCCGGTACCGGGCTCCTACCGGTGTGAAGTGGGACCCGGCAGCGGGTGCGCGCTCCTACCGGTGCGGTGGGGGACCCGGCAGCGGTAGGGGACTCCTACCGGTGCGGAGTAAGAGCGCGTCTGTGAACTTGTCGGCCCGACGTGGTCCGTGCAGGCTCGGCCGAGGGCGTCCCCGGCGCGATGAGTTCCGGCCGGGTCGCGCGTCTATTCTGGTGACCGTCGTAGGACGTCGTACGACGCTGCCCGGCACGAGACACCACGGAGGACACCATGACGACCACGCCCGGCAACGCGAGCAGCAACCTCCCCGGCAAGCCGCCCGTCGTCGACCTGGCCACCTGGCAGGCGGCCCGTGACGAGCTGCTGGTCCGCGAGAAGGCGCACACCCGCGAGGGCGACGCCATCGCCGCGGCCCGCCGCCGGCTGCCGATGGTGGAGCTC
>DATLQA010000188.1:0-6845 GCA_035535495.1 Actinomycetota bacterium
GCGGCCCCGCATCCCGCGGTGGGACAAGGCGGCGAACGTCTCCACCGCGCCGTTGACGATCCAGAAGATGCCGAGCAGCAACGCCAGGGTGGCGACGGTGACCAGGATGTGGCGCAGGGCATACAGCCCGACGATGAACGACAGCACCCCCAGCAGCGCCAGCAACACCCGAGTCCCGCCGCTTTCGTCGTCGGCCGCAAAGGCCGTCACGAACCGGAAGATCCCGGCCACGACCAGCTGGATGCCGAACAGCACCGCGATGACCACGATGGTGCGGCCCGGCCAGCCGAGCGTGAACAGGCCGGCCAGCACCGTGACGATCCCGAAGAACAACACCCAGCCCCAGTGCCTGCCGATCCCGGCCAGCATGTCGGCGGGGTCCCCGCGGAGCTCTTGGGCCATCGAAGCCTCCTTCCAGTGGTCACCGACCACTGAGACGCCGCGGCGACCGGCGGTGGCTTCAGGATGTCCCTGTGCGCCACGGCGTGGCACAGGTTGGACAAGCTGACCTTAGCAAGCGGCCCGGCCCTGTCAAGGGAACCAGAAATATCCGGGCAGACAGGACGATCGCGGTGGTCAGCCGCCGTGCTCGGGGGGGCGGACGGCCTCGGCGTCACGGCGCAGGGCGCCTGGGAGGGCGAAGTGGACGTCCTCGTCGACCACCGGCAGCTCGCGGACCTCGGTCGCGCCGCGTTGCCGCAAGGCCTCGACCAGCTCGTCGACCAGCCATTCGGGGGCGGAGGCGCCCGAGGTGACCCCGACCGTGCCGACACCGTCGAACCAGGCGGGGTCGACGGCGGCGGCCTCGGCGATCAGGTGGGCGGCGCGGCCCCGGTCGCGGGCGACCTCGACCAGGCGTTTGGAGTTGGAGGAGTTCTCCGCGCCGATCACCAGGACCAGCTCGCACTCCTCGACCAGCGCCTTGACCGCGGTCTGGCGGTTCTGGGTGGCGTAGCAGATGTCGTCGGAGCGCGGACCGGTCAGCACCGGGAAGCGGTCGCGCAGGACGTCGACCACGCCGGCGGTCTCGTCGACCGAGAGGGTGGTCTGGGTGAGGTATGCGCCCCTCTCGGGGTCGGGGACCTCGACCCGGCGGGCCTCGTCGGCGTCGCCGACCAGGTGGACGGCCCTGGGGGCCTGGCCCATGGTGCCGACCACCTCCTCGTGGCCGTCGTGGCCGACCAGCACGATGTCGTAGCCCTGGCCGGCGAACTTGCGGGCCTCCTGGTGGACCTTGGTGACCAGCGGGCAGGTGGCGTCGATCACCCTGAGCCCCCGGGTCCGGGCCTCGCGGTGGACCTCGGGGGCGACCCCGTGGGCGGAGAACACCACCACGGCGTCTGCCGGCACCTCGTCCAGCTCCTCGACGAACACCGCGCCCCTCCCCTCGAGCCTGCGGACCACGTGCAGGTTGTGGACGATCTGCTTGCGCACGTAGACCGGCGGCCCGTAGGTGTCGAGAGCGACCTCGACGATCTCGATGGCGCGGTCGACGCCGGCGCAGTAGCCGCGCGGCGCGGCCAGCAGGACGCGGGGTGGGGCGTTGAAGTCGGGGAGGCCGTCGCTCGTCATGGCACCCATTGTAGGGGCCACCCCGCCGGCGCCGTCCGGTCGAGGCCTTCGGGGCCACCCAACCGCCGCCTGTTGGGTAGGCTGCCTGGTACGAGGAGGTGCGTGCGTGACCTCAGTGGTGGACGGTGCCGGCACGCCGGCGGCGAGCGGCGCAAGGCAGCTCAATCCTCGGATCGTCACGGTCTGGACGGTGGAGGACGCGAGCTGGAGCGCCGTGCTGGTCGTGCTGGTGGTCGCCGCCGACTTGGGCGCGCGCGTCGCCGGCGTCGAGCTGCCATGGCCGCCAGGGCTGGCGGCGCTGCCGGTGGCGATCCTGGTAGGGATCGCCACCTGGAAGGTCCCGCGCGCGCGGTTCCGCTGCTGGAGCTACGAGGTGGCCCCCGACGCGCTCGAGCTACGCCACGGCGTCCTGGAGCGGGTCCACTCGGCGATCCCCTACTACCGGGTGCAGTACGTGGACATCAACCAGGGGCCGATCGAGCGGGCGCTGGGGCTGGCCCGGCTGCGGGTCCACACGGCGGCCGCGTCCAGCGACGCCACCATCCCAGGGATCGCGGCCGACGAGGCCGACGCGCTCCGCCAGGTGATCCTCGAGCGGACCGGGAGCGGCGATGCGGTCTGAGCCGGGCGAGGCCACGCCAGGGCCTGGGACCGGCGAGGCCAGCGAGCGGGTGGAAGCTGGCGAGGCCGCGGTCGGGCCCGAAGCGGACGAGGCGGCGGCGCGGCGGGAGGCCGAGGCGGCGGTCGTCGGGCAGGAGGCGGGCAGGACGCGGCGGCTGCACCCGGTGAGCCCGGTGTTCCTTGGGCTCCGCGAGGCGCGGCGGCTCTGGCCGCTCGCCCTGCTGGTGCTCGCCAGGCGCCAGGCCTGGATCCTCGCGGTGGCCGCTGCCGTGGTGGTCGTGGTGGTCGGTCTGCAGTGGCTGCGCCGCACCTACACGCTCGGCGACGGGGTCCTGCGCATCGAGGAGGGGGTGCTGGCGCGCAAGCGCCGGCTGCTCCCCTTCGACCGGATCCAACAGGTCGACCTGGTCCGCAAGCCGCTGCACCGGCTGCTCGGCGTGGCCACCCTGCGGGTCGAGACGGCAGGCGGCGCCGGCGGCTCCGAGGCGGATCTCGAGGTGATCGCGCTCGCCGAGGCCGAGCATCTCCGCGCCACCCTGCTCAGGGCAAAGGCAGCGGCCGTCACGGGGTCGGCGGCCCCGGCGGTCGGGCGGGTGGCTGGGACACCGCCGGTGGCGGGCACGGTCGAGGCTCCCGCCGCGCCGGCCGAGCGGGTGCTCGCGCGCCTGCCGCTCGGGCAGGTCGCGCTCGCCGGTCTGACCAGCATGCGTGGGCTGGCCGCGCTGGCGGTGGTCGGCTACGTCTTCCAGCTGCTCGACGAGGCGCCCCGGTGGCTGCTCGACCGGCTGGCCAGCCGCGTCGATCCCGGAGCGCTGGCGCCGTCCACGGCGCCGGCGGTGGCCGTGGTCGGGCTGCTCGCCGTGGCCGTCCTGTTCGGCTTGGCGGCCGCGTCCAGCGTGGTGACCGACTACGGCTTCGTCCTGGCCCGCAGCGGTGACAACCTGGTCGTCCGGCGCGGGCTGCTGGAGCGCAGGGAGGCGGTGGTGCCGCTCTCCCGCGTCCAGGTCGTCCGGATCGAGGAGTCGCTGGTACGGCGCTGGCTCGGCTTCGCGTCGGTGCGCATCCAGAGCGCTGGCCAGGCCGGCAGGGCAGAGGCGACCGCCAGCCGGCTGGCCGTCCCGATCCTGCCGGCGGTCCAGGTCAACCGCTTGCTCGGCGAGTTGCTGCCAGGTGCCGCCCCGGTTCCCATGCTGCTCCACCCGCCGCCGGCGGCCCGCCGGCGGGCGATCGTGCGCCGGGTGGTCCCGCTGCTGGTCGTCGTGGCACTGGTCGCGTTCGTGCTGTGGCCGTGGGGGGCGGTGGCGGTGGTGGCGCTGCCCCTCGCCGGGCTGGCCGGCGAGGCGGCCTACCGCAACCTGGGCCATGCCAGGCACGGTGGCTTTCTCACCGCCCGCAGGGGCGCGCTGATCCGCACCACCGCGGTGGTCCCGGCCGCCAAGGCGCAGAGCGCCCGGACCCACTCGACCCTCTTCCAGCGCCGCGCCGGGCTGGCGACCCTGCATGTGGACGTGGCCGGCGGGGGCGCCATGCCGCAGGTGACCGACGAGGCCGTGGCCACCGCCGAACGCCTGCTCGCCAGCGTGGTTCGGCGGGATCCCGGCGGGCCCGATTGAGCCGTTGACGACGCCCCGCTCCGTCCGCTATACCGGTGCGGGCTGTTCGTCCCTTGACGCTCGGTTACACAGTTGTTCCGGCGATCTGCCTGTCGGTACCGTTTGGGGGGGCCGCCCCCGGCAGGCAGGAACTCGAACAGGACGCTCCTCGGGGAGGGCGCCGTTGATCGGGTCGCATGATCCAGGCGGCGGGGAGTACATCGTGCAGAGGTCATCCTTCAAGAGAGCGGTCACCACCGTGGTCGTCGCGGTGCTGTCCGTGCTGCTGATCCAGGTGGACGCCGGCGCTGACGAGCCGAACCAGGTCGGCCAGGCAGCTAAGACCACCGTGACCACCGTGGTGGAGACCACCCTGGCGGTGGAGACCACCCTCGCCGATCCGACCACCACCGAGCCACCGCCGCCGACCACCGAGCCGCCGACCACCGCCCCGCCGACCACCGAGCCGCCGACCACCGCCCCGCCGACCACCGCCCCGCCGACCACCGCCCCGCCGACCACGGAGTCCGGGCCGGTGATCGGGCCGAACACCCTGCCTCCGGTGACGTCGCCACCGCCAGGTGGGTCGCCCTCGGCTCCGGGGACCCCGGTGGCGATCGGCTCCGAGGCGCCCGCGAGCGGGAGCGGGCCGACGGCGGCGTTCAAGTCGGCCGTCCGGACGCTCGGCTCGACCGCGACCACGGCGGCGCAGCGGGTCGTCCTTCCGGCCGTGCGCAAGCTGGCCCGCATCCCGGCGGTGCGCAAGCTGGCGCAGAGCCAGCCGGTCGCCGCCACCAAGCAGGCGGTGATGTTCGTCACCGAAGAGCTGAGCGAGCTCAAGCCGTCCAGGGTCGCTCCGTTCCTCTGGCTGGCGTTGCTGGCGTTGCTGGTGAGCTGCGGCGCCTTCCTGCGGCTGTGGTGGGCGCCGGTCGACTGGCCGTCCGCCCGGTCCCTGGCCGTCGGCGCCCACCGGCGCGCCGGCCAGCAGCCCCGCCGGGCAGCCTGGCTCGGCTGGCCGGCCACGCCGCCACCGCGGCGGTCGCGGCGTTCGGGCTGGCAGCCGTCGCTCCCTGGCGCGACCGAGCGGACGGCGCGGAGCCGCTCGCAGCGGATCGGTATCGACGTGGGTCGCTTGCGGTCCCTCCCGCCGGCGGGCAAGCCGGTCTTCACCGGCGACGACGACCTGGATCCCGACTAGGCGACGGCAGACCCGGGTCCGCCGCACGCCCGGCAGCCTGTGCACCAGGTGTGGACAACCCTGTGGACAGGGTGGCCCGACCTGTGGATTCCCGGTGCCGGGGTGAGCGAGTGCGACGGTGCGGGTAGCCTGTGCGCGCTGCTCGCGTCACCCGTTGGAGACGGCCGCGAGTGGCGGGGAAGGTCGCTGCTGCCGTGGCGACCTTCCCGCTTTCCCGCCGGCTCGCGTCAGCGCCGGTTGCGGGTGCCGCGCCGCTGGATCTCCGCGGCGAGCTGGTCGCGCCGTCCCTCCCAGCGGGCCAGGACCTCCTCGATGGCGTCGCTGGCGGCCTCGAAGGCGGTCAGCTCGCGTGCCTGGCTGGCGCCGGAGCGGGCCCGTGCCGGTCCCCCGCCGTTCGTCCCGGTGCGGCCCTTGAGCTGCCTGATGTCGTTCGCGACCTGGCGTTCGAGCTGGCGCAGGTCACGCAGGGCGTTGGCCAGCACGCGGCGGGCCTCGGCCAGCTCGCCCACGGTCACCCGCCGGTCGGAGGGCAGGATCTGGGTGAGCGCGCGCGCCACGGCAAGCTCCCGTCGCCGCAGCTCCTCCTCGTAGCCCCGCGCGCTCCGCCTTGACTGGGCCACCACGCCCACCACCTCGCCGCCGCCGAACCGTCATCAGCCGTTCACTACACTAACCGTCCCGATCGCTCGGCGGCAGCCGGATTGGCACCGCCCGCGCGAGAGGTGGCTCAGGCGGGCGGGCCGGTGCCGCGGATGACCGTCGGGTTGGCGCTCTTGTAGCGGGTGAAGAAACGCTCCCGCCGCACCGGCTGGCCAGGCGCCTGGATCACCCGGAACACCTCGACGTCGTAGCCGGTGAAGGCGGGCTCGGTGATCACCGTGCCGGCGGGCAGGTCGGGGTTGACGATCTCCTCGGGCTCACCGGTCGGCTCGTGGGTGGCCAGGATCCTCGGGCCCTCGGCTCGGACGACCCGGCCATGGGTGTCGCCGAAGAAGGTCACCGTGACCGACGAGTCGGTGTAGGCGGTGTGGATCAGGACTCCGGCGCGGGTGTCGTTGACGAACGACAGGTCGGGCGCTGGCAGGGAGACGGTCGCCTCGCGGCCCATCGGGTAGCGGGAGATGTAGAAGCTGTGGGGCTGGAAGGCGACGATCTTGAAGCCGCCGAAGAAGATCGCGTTGAACGTGGTGGTGGCGAGCTGGCTCACGCCGCCGCCGAAGTCCTCGCTGAAGCTGCCCTGGTCGATCACTGGAGCGCGCACGAAGCCGCGGGCGGCGGTGCGCGGGCCGATCGCCTGGTTGAGCGAGAAGCGCTGGCCCGGCTCGACCACCGCGCCGCGGAGCAGGTCGGCGGCGCGGTGGATGTTGCCGACCCGCGGCTGCCCCGGCGCGTGCCTGGTGGTGAACTCGGAGACCTTGTGGCGGATGCCGAGCGCCCTCGCCCAGGCGGTGTTGTGGCGTGGCTCCGCCGTGACCAGGGTGCCCCGCACGGACCGTTCGCCCCTGAGCATGGCCGCGGTCACCGGGCCGAGGTCGACGAGCTGCCCGGTGGTGGACGGCACGATCCGCAACTGGCCGCCGGTGACCTGGAAGCGCGCCTCCCTGCCGGGCCGCTCGACCTGGCCGAGCTGCGCGGCCATCGCGACCCGGAGCCGGTCCTGGTCCAGCGCCAGGTTGAGCTGGCCACCGGAAGGGACGGCGCGCAGGGCGGCGGCCATGGCGGCCGGGTCGGCCGTCAGGCTACGGCCGGAGACCGTGACCGTCACCGGTGCGGCCAGCAGCGTGCGGGCCTGGGCGGCTACCCGGTCGACCTGGTCGCGACCGATACCGGGCTGGCCCTCCCGGATCGGCAGGTCGACCACG
>DATLQA010000189.1:0-2625 GCA_035535495.1 Actinomycetota bacterium
GCCCAGGCGGCCACCCTCTGCACCGCCCAGCGGGACATAGCCGGAGCATGCCAGAGCATGCTCGCGGAAAGCGCCCTGGCCGCCAGGCGAGGGGATCTCGCGCACGCGCGCGATCGCGCCCTGGCCGCGAGCCGCGTCACCGGCGGGGCCGGCCTGCGCTGGCAGCAGCTCTGGGCAGACTGGCAGCTCGGCGTGCTCGCCGCGCTGACCGGCTCGCTCGACGACGCGCTGCCCCACTTCGGCCGGGCCATCGCGGTCATCGAGGAGATCGGCGAGCCGCCGATGCTGGGGATGCTGCGCTCGGCGGAGGGGCGTACGCGCCGGCTGCACCGGGTGCGGGCTCAGCGGGAGCAGCATCGCCAGGCCTACCTGGCCTTGGCGGCGACTGAGCAGGAGACCGCGGCGGATCTGCTGGTCGAGCTCGACGCGGGCGGGCGCAGGCGCGACCCCCTGGCCGCCCGGTACGGCTGGTCCCACGTTCCCATGCTGCTCAAGGTCCCCGCCGGCTTCGCCGCCGCCGCAAGCGATCGCCGACATCGAGCCATCGGGCCCGGCGGATGCGCCCGTCGTCCGCTACCGTCGTGACGCCCGGGGCACCGGGTCCAGCTCCTCCCCGCTGCTCACCATCCATCTCCTCGGGCACCTGCGGGTGATGGTGAACGACAGCCCGATCGAGGAATGGCCGAGCAGGCGGGGCCGGTCGGTGCTCGAGTACCTGATCGCCCATCGCGAACGATGGGTGACCAGGGATCAGCTGATGGAGACCTTCTGGCCGGGGTCGGCGGTCGACGCCGCGCGCAACAGCCTCAACGTGGCCGTGCACGGCCTGCGCCGGGCCTTGCGCACGGCCCCGAGCCCGGTCGTGGTCCTCGACGACGATAATACCTACCGCCTGCACGCCGACGTCCGCCTATGGGTCGACAAACCGAGAAGTTCCAACGCCACGCGGAGGCGGGCCAGCGTCTGGAAGCGGCCGGTGACCTGGCCGCTTCGCTGGCCGAGTACGAGCTGGCCGCCGCCCTCTACGGGGGCGACTTCCTGGACGACGACCCTACGAGGAGTGGCCGGTGCTGGCCAGGGAGCGGCTCCGGCTGAGCTTTCTCGACCTCCTCGATCGGCTCAGCGGCCTGTACTTCAGCCGCCACCGCTACGCGTCGTCGGCGAGCGTGTGCCAGCGCATCATCGAGCGGGACCCCTGCCGGGAGCACACCCACCGCCGGCTGATGCGCTGCTACAGCCGCCAGGGCCAGCCGCATCTCGCCCTGCGGCAGTTCCGGGCGTGTGTGGAAGCGCTCCGGGTCGAGCTCGACGTCCACCCGGCATCCTCCACCGCGGAGCTACAGGAGCTGAACCGCCGCCGCGAGCCTGTCTAGGGTCGTTGCCGAGCTCATGAAGCGAGGTTGTCATGAACGAGGACGCCGGCACCCAGGCCGTGGGTCAGGACCAGGGAGGCAGCGTGCCGCCTGAGCGCCGGCCGGCCGAGCCGGTCACCGTGCAGCCCATGCGCCGTGGGGAGCAGGTCGTTCTCGCCGGCGAGGCGTTCCGGGTCTGGTTGCGTCTCGATCTCGGCGACGCGCTGCGTCGCGGGGCGGCGCTCGACTACGTGGCCACGGTCAGCGCTCGACGCCTGCGGGAAGGGCCGCGGCAGGTTCTGGGGGAGTCCCGCGGTCGCCTGGCCAGTGACGGCGACAGCTCGGTCGCGGTCGAGGTGCCGAGCGTCGGGCTGCCGGCCGGTACCTACCGGGTCGAGGCGGCGGTGGCTCTGCTCGACCCGGCGACGGCGCAGCCCCTCGGCCTGGGGGCCTTCATGGAGGGCGTGGTGCTGCACGCCGTGCCGACGGCGGGCTGACGGCTCAGGCGACCCAGCCGTCCCAGTCGATGCCATTGTCGCGCAGCCAGCGCCGCCAGGCGTCCTCGCCGGAGGCGGCGGAGGTCTCGGAGCTGGGCGAGACCTGGACGGCGCGGATGCCGGCGTCGCCCTTGGAGCCGAAATGGGCCGCGGTCTCGTCTCCCGGGACAAGGACCAGCCGTTCGAAGTCGGGCAGCCAACGAATGATGAAGTGACGACCACACGCTGGGCAGCGCCACTCCTCGACACCCGAAGGGTCGGTGCCCCGGTGGACCATCTCGTGCTGCTGGGGGGGTGCGTTCACCGGGCTTCCTTCCTCAGGCGCTCAACCGGCTCCTCGTGGTGTGTTCGGCCGGACAGCGTCGGCGGATCCACCGCAAGATGCTCTGGGGTGTACCCAGCATCGCTTGTCGCGAACCTGGTCATCTGGCCGGAGCTGGCGACCGGGCGCTCAGACCAGGAGGAACGGGTTGCTCTGCGCGAAGGAGGTGACCTGGAAGTTCTGGCTGACCATGCGGACGTTGTAGTGGAAGGCGCCGGTCAGGCCGGGGGGGATGGCGATGCGGTAGCGCATGATGCCGTCGGCCTCGCCGGGGCTGGTCTTGACGAAGTACTTGCCGCTCCGGACCCACCCGAAGGCGATGCTCCACTCCTCGTCGAACGGGTTGCCCGGGGGGTTCAGGGAGACCTGGCGGGTCACCATGTCGTCGTTGATGGCGGCGAAGGTCAGCCGGTAGTTGGCCCCGCTGTCGCCGAGGACCGCACCCACCTCGGCC
>DATLQA010000190.1:0-9343 GCA_035535495.1 Actinomycetota bacterium
GGAGCGGTTCTCAAGCTGGTTCCGCCAGCACGTCAGGGCGGCCGGCCTGCCACGGATCCGGCTGCATGACGTGCGCCACAGCTACGCCACCGCGGCGCTGGCCGCCGGGGTGCCGGCCAAGGTCGTCAGCGAGCGGCTTGGGCACTCGGCCATCGCGATCACGATGGACACCTACTCACACGTCCTGCCCGGCCTGGACGAGCAGGCGGCCGGAACGGTCGCGCGGCTGATCCTCGGCGCCGAGGGACCGGCGGCCGGAGGTCGTCCGTGAGCAAGGCGTTAGCAAGTAGCCCGGCAACGCTCGCGACCGTGGTGTGCGGAATCGTAGCTCTGCTGGTCAGCGGGGTGCGAGCGGGGGGAGTCGAACCCCCACGTCCTTGCGGACACCGGGACCTAAACCCGACGCGTCTACCGTTCCGCCACGCTCGCGAGCTGGTGTCCCGCTGCTGGGGAGGATACTCGTTTCCGGTTCGAGCGCTCCGCGCCTGGAGCGGTCGGCCTATGCCGACCGCTGGGCGACCTCGCGGAGCCGACCGTCCAGGACGTAGCGCTCGCCGGCCCACAGGTGCAGGCCGAGTCCGGCGCGCATGGCGCACCGCTTGATCGCGTCGGACGCGGCCTGCTTGAGCCGCTGCCCGTCGTGGCGCCAGTTGTGCGGGGCTTCGACGTCGCCGGCTTCCTCGAGCCGGACGGTGCGGCCGTCGATCAGCAGGGTGAGCCGCCAGACCGCCCCGACGATCACGTTGTGCAGCTCGGGCGTGCCCTCCTTGGCGCGGCGGCTGCGGCCCTTGGGGTCGGGCGGAACGCCAGGCACGTCGCCGCGGATGATCTCGACCAGCTCGAAGCTGAACGGCCCGACGATCCCGAGCAGCCACTGCGTCACGTTCTCGTGGGCGACGTAGCGGTTGCCGCCCGGGTCGCGCTCGACCAGCTCGCGGGGGAAGGGTCGGGCCAGCTTGGCCAGATCGGAGGCTTCGGTCGTCATGGTGCGGTACCTCTCTGGTGCGGGTCGCGGTGACCGCCACCGGTGCGTCGATCGCTGGCGGCGGCCGCCGCTGGTTACGGCAGTGACCAAAGCATATCCGCAGGTAGTGACAGTCACAGCCGCGCGACGGCAGTGCCGCCGGCCGGATCAGCCGAACAGGGTCTGGCCCCACCAGCCGCCGGCGCGGACGCCAGGAGGGCAGGCGAAGACGGCGCTGCCCACGTGGCGGATGTACTCGTTGAGGACGTCGCCGCGGGCCAGGTTGTTCTGGACCGGGACGAACTGGGTGTGCGGGTCGCGTTGGTAGGCCAGGAAGAACAGGCCGGCATCCAGCCGGCCGAGTCCGTCCGAGCCGTCCACGAAGTTGTAGCCACGGCGCAGCAGGCGGGCGTCGTTGTTCATGCTCGGGTGGGCGAGGCGGACGTGCGCCTCCGGCGCGATCACCGGCTGGTTGTCCTCGCCCCGCGCCCCGAAGTCGAACTCGTCGAACTCCTGGCCGCCGGTGAGCGGGGCGCCGCTGCCCTTGAAGCGGCCGATGATCGCCTGCTGCTCGGCGAGGTTGGTCCGGTCCCAGGTCTCGATCATCATGCGGATGCGGCGGGCGACCAGGTAGCTGCCGCCGGTCATCCACTCGGGACCGTCCCCGGGCTGGACCCACACGTGCTTGTCGAGCAGGGCGGTGTCCTCGGCCTTGAGGTTGTTGGTGCCGTCCTTGAAGCCCATCAGGTTGCGCGGCGTGGCCTGGACGCGGCTGGTCGACGAGGTGCGGCCGAAACCGAGCTGGGACCAGCGCACGGTGGCCACCCCGAAGGCGGTGCGGGCCAGGTTACGGACGGCGTGGACGGCGACCTGCGGGTCGTTGGCGCACGCCTGGATGGCGATGTCCCCGCCGCTGCGGTCCGGGTCGAGTTCGTCGCCGGGGAAGCGTGGCAGCGGCCGCAACGCCTCGGGGAACCGCTTGGCCAGCCCGAACCGGTCCTTGCCGTCGGGGTCGCGGAACAGGCTGGAACCGAAGCCGATGGTCACGGTGAGCTGGGATGGCGGCAGCCCGATCGCCTCGCCGGTGTCGTCGGGCGGCGCGTCGACCGGGCCGGCGACCGCGCCCACCGGACCGGCGTCACGGCCCTCGGTGGTCCGCCTGGCAACGTCGGTCCAGGCCCGGAGCAGGTCCACCAGCTCCTCGCGCCGGTCGGTGGCGAGGTCGAAGCTGACGAAATGGAGCCGGTCCTGCACCGGCGTGACGATCCCCGCCTGGTGAGCGCCGTGGAACGGCACCGCCGCGGCGGCCTTGCCGGCCGCGCGGCGTTCGTCGTCGCGACCGACGGCGATGCCGGTGGCTCCGGCGGTGGCGGCGCCGACACCGGCAAGGCCGAGGAGGCCACGGCGGGACAGCCGCGGCCCCTTGGAGGTCGGGGTGGTCTGGTCGTCGTCAGTCATGGTCCGAGCCGTCCTCGATCACCTCTTGGCGACCACCGCCGCGACCCTGCTGACCGGCTCAGCGAGCGCGTTGACCTTGTCGGACAAGGCCTTGATCTCGGGCTTGCTCAGCTCGGTGTAGAGCTTGAAGCCGTCGCCCTTGGCGTGCTTGGCCAGCTCCGTCTCGACCTCCTCGAAGCGGCGGTCGATCAGGCTGACCAGCGCTGGGTCGCGCTCCTCGAGCACCGGGCGGAGCGAGGCGATGGCCGCCTTGGAGCCTTCCACGTTGGCCTGGAAGTCCCACAGGTCGGTGTGCGAGTAGCGGTCCTCTTCGCCGGTGATCTTGCCGGTGGCGACCTCGTCGAGCAGCTCCTTGGAGCCGTTGGCGAGCTGCAGTGGTGAGAGCTTGGTCTGGTTGACCAGCTCGACGACCTTCTTCACGTCGGCGAGCAGCTTGTCCGCCAGCTTGCCGTCGCCGCTCACGTCGCCTTTCACCCAGAGGTCCTTCTCGATCCGGTGGAAGCCGGTGAACTCCTTGCCCGGCTCGACGTCGTTCTCGCGCCCGTCGATCTGGGGGTCGAGGTCGCCGAAGATCTCCGCCACCGGCTCGATCCGCTCCCAGTAACCGCGCGACGGCGCGAACAGCCGCTTGGCCTTCTCGATGTCGCCGGCCTTGACCGCCTCGACGAACTCGGTACAGCGCTCGATCAGCGCCGCCGACTGGCTGCGGACGTAACGCTGGTAGGAGGTGACCGCCTCGGAGAGCTTGTCGTCGGACGAGAGCGCCTGGTTCGTGCCCGTGACGGTGAGCCTGTTACGGATGCCCTTGCCGACCTGGCCGGGCTTGCAAGCCGCCTCGTAGTCGCCGGCGGGCAGCTCGACGGTGAGCTCCCTGGTGAGGCTCGGTCCGATGTTCTCGACCTCGCCCATGACGCGGTCGCCGGGCGCGTACACGTAGAACTCGGTGATCTGCGTGCCGGTGTTGGTCACGGCGAAGGTGTGGGTGCCGGCGTCCAGCGATCCGCTGGCCACCTCGCAGGTCGATTCCCCTGCCTTCACGGCGATCTTGCCGCTGCCGGTGGAGGAGGACCCACCGGAGCCGCAGGCCGTCAGGCCGGCCGCCAGCAGGACAGCGAGTCCGGGAGCGAGCAGTCTGCTGGCGCCGATGGGGGTGCGCAGGCGAGCGCCGGAGACCCTGGTCATGGCGGCGTGGCGTCCTTTCGCATGCGGCGGGGGGACTCAGGAGGAGGCCGCGACTGGCGCGGGTTGCCGTTGCCGCACCGGCCGCAGGAACAGGAACAGGACCGGCACGACGTAGGCGACGTAGACGATCGCCTCCAGCACCGTGGTCTGCGGGCTGAAGTTGAAGACGCCCTTGAGCAAAGTGCCGTACCACGACCCAGGCGGGATCTGGGCGCTCACGTCGAAGGCGAGCGTGGTCAACCCGGGCAGCCAGCCGGCCTCTTGCAGGTCGTGCACGCCGTACGCGAGGACCCCGGCGGCGACCACCGCCAGCCCGGCGCCGGTCCACAGGAAGAAGCGCGACAGGTTGAGCTTGACGGTGCGCCTGTAGAGCAGCCAGCCGAGCAGGATCGCGGTCGCCACGCCGAGGGTGAAGCCGGTCACGGGTGCGGCGGTCGACCCGGCCGCCTGGACCGCCGACCAGAAGAACAGGGCCGTCTCCAGGCCCTCGCGCCCGACCGCGAGGAACGCCATGCCGGCGACGGCGGCGGCGCCCAGCGCGAGCGCGGATTCCAGCTTGCCGGTCAGCTCCGCCCTGATCGTCCGCGCGGTGCGCCGCATCCAGAAGATCATCCAGGTGACGAAGCCGACCGCGATGATCGAAAGCGCCCCGCCGAAGGCCTCCCGCGCCTCGAACGACCGCAGTAGCGAAGTGGACGTGTAGGTGAGCAGGGCCCCGAACGCGACGCTCAATGCGATCGCGGCGG
Organism: Actinomycetota bacterium; assembly: GCA_035535495.1. GTDB lineage: Bacteria > Actinomycetota > CALGFH01 > CALGFH01 > CALGFH01 > DASUZB01. Next base: position 4,351 of record DATLQA010000190.1, read on the forward strand.
CCACGCCGAGCCAGACTGGTGTCAGCCGGTCACGCCGATCTATCCTCACGAGGTAGGCGATGAGGATGCTCACCACGAGCACCGCCTCGAGGCCTTCTCGCAGCCCGATCAGGTAGTTTCCGAACACCATGCCTCCACGCCGAACGGCTATTTAGGCTTGCCTAAGTCTTATCGGCCCAGCGGCGCTCCGTCAACTCCGGCGCGGTCCGTACCGGCCGGTCCCGGGCGGCCAGGCGTGCGGGTGGGCCGAAGCGGTCTGTAAGGTTGCGCGCGGCCGTTCCCAGACCGCCGCGGGGGCGTGGTCCTGCGTGGGCATCGACATCGACCGTGACCAGTTCGAGGAAGCCGAGTTCGTCCGCTTCGCCGAGCGGCTGGAACGCTGCCTGGAGGCGCTCGGGCTGCTCCTGGAGCGGCCCGGCTTCGGCGCCGGCGACACCACCCTCGGCGCCGAGCTGGAGCTGTTCCTGGTCGACGCGGACGGGCGGCCGCTGCTGAAGAACGACGCCGTGCTCAAGGACGCCGATGACCCGCACGTCACCCTGGAGCTGGACCGCTTCAACCTGGAGCTGAACCCGTCGCCGGCGACCTTCGCCGGCCAGCCGTTCTCCGCGCTCGGCTGGGAGATGCACCGCGCGCTCGGCCGGGTGCGGCGGGCCGCCAGCGCCCACGGCGGCCGGGTGGCGGTGATCGGCATGCTGCCCACCCTCCGCGAGGACGACCTGCACCGCAGCGTGATCACCGACTCGCACCGCTACCGGGCCCTCAACAACGGCATCCAGCGGCTGCGCCAGGAGCCGTTCCGGGTCGAGATCGCCGCCGACGACGGCCAGGAGATCGCCGTCGAGCGCGACGACGTGGCGCTGGAAGGCGCCAACACCTCCTTCCAGGTCCACCTGCGGGTCGCTCCAGACCGGTTCGCGGCGGCCTACAACGCCGCCCAGGTCGCCACCGCGCCGGTGCTCGCCGCCGCCGGCAACTCGCCCTTCTTCCTGGGCATGGGGCTCTGGGAGGAGACCCGCATCGCCCTGTTCGAGCAGGCGGTCGACGACCGCGACGAGTCCGGGCGGGGCCGCCGGCCCGCCCGGGTCGCGTTCGGCCACGGCTGGGTGCGCAACGGCGCGTACGAGCTCTTCGAGGAGAGCGTGCGGCTGCACGAACCGGTGCTGGCGGTGCTCACCGACGAGGACCCGCTCGACTGCCTGGCCGGTGGCGGCCTGCCGGAGCTGGAGGAGCTCCGCCTGCACCAGGGGACGGTGTGGCGCTGGAACCGGGCCATCTACGACGCCGGCTACGGCGGCCATCTGCGCATCGAGCTGCGCGCCCTGCCCGCCGGCCCGACCATGCTCGACATGCTGGCCAACGCCGCCTTCCACGTCGGCGTCGCGCTGGCGGTCGCCCCCACCGCGGCGGCGTGGACGGCCACGCTGCCGTTCTCCAAGGCCCACGCCAACTTCTACCGGGCTGCCCGCCAGGGCTTGGCCGCCGAGCTGGACTGGCCCTTCGGCCAGTCCGGGTCGCCGCGGCGGCTGGGCGCCACCGAGCTGGTCCGCCACCTGGTCCCGGAGGCGCACCGCGCTCTGGTCCATGCCGGCGTGGCCGGCGGCGAGGTGGAGCGCCTGCTCGGCGTGATCGAGGAGCGCGCGGCCAGCGGGCAGACCGGCGCGGTCTGGCAGCGGCGCACCGTGGCGGCGCTCGAACCCGAGCTGGGTCGGGACGGCGCCCTCGCCGTGATGCTCGAGCGCTACCTCGAGCTGAGCCAGAGCGACCAGCCGGTGCACACCTGGCCGGTCGAGCGCTGAGTTCCGGCCGGCGGACCGCGAGAATGAGAGCCGGCCGTGAGCCGGAGGCCAGCCAGACCTGGCCGCGTCCTAGGCGGCCGGGGCCGAGCCCAAGGTGGAGAGGCGGAAGCGCGCCACCGTCAGGCCCAGGATGGTGCCGGTGAGCGCGGCGAGCAGGGCCGTATGGGCGCCGGCGGCGTCGACCACCACGCCGGCCAGGCTGGTCCCGGCCGAGAACCCGGCCATGAAGGAGGTCACCACCCAGCTGAACGCCTCGGTGAGCGTGCCCGGCGGGGCGAGCCGGTCGACCAGCAGGTACACGCAGGCCAGCCAGGGTGCGAACGGCAGGCCGGCCAGGAGGATCAGCCCGGCCAGCTCGACGCTGCTCCGTGCCAGTAGCAGTGCGGCCACCGAGACCGCGACGGTCGAGAGCAGCAGCAGGTAGCGCCGCTCGAGCGGGCCGCCCCAGCGGCGCGCGCCCGCCACCATCCCGCCGGTCAGGCTGCCGAGGCTCCACAGGGCCAGGATGATGCCGGCCCTGCCGCGGGCGCCGTCCTCGGTGGCGAAGGCGACCACGCCCACCTCGATGCCGCCGATGGTCGCGGCGACCAGTGGCTGCACGGTGATCAGGGTGCGGAAGCCGCGGCTGCGCAGCGGCCCGGCCCAGTCCTGGGTCCGCTCCTGCCCCCGCCAGGCCCGCGAGGCCGGCGCGGTGGCGAAGGCGACCGTCCCGGCCAGGGTGAGCAGGCCGGCCGCCAGGACCGCCGCGGCCGGCGAGATCAGGGTGACCAGCAGTGCCACCATCAGCGGCCCGGAGATGAACACCAGCTCCTGCATGGTGGACTCGAACGCGTAGGCGGTCTGGAGGCCTGGCCCGTCGACCAGGGTCGACCACAGCACCCGCATCGCCGCGGGCACCGGCGGGTGGGCCAGCCCGCCGACCACGGCGCAGCCGGCCAGTACGCCGATGCCGGCGCCCCGGCCCGCGACCAGCGCCAGGGTGGTGAACGCCGCCGCGAACACGGTCCCGCAGGCGAGCAGCACCCGGGTCTGGCCGAGGCGGTCGATCAGCCTGCCCTGTAGCGGCCCGCCCGCGCTGATCCCGATGGTGAAGGCACCGGCGACCAGGCCGGCAAGGCTGAACGAGCCGGTTGAGGACTGCACCAGCAGGACCAGCGAGAGCGCGCCCATCCCGGCCGGCATGCGGGCGACCACGCTCGCGGCCACCAGCCGCAGGGTGCCTGGCCGCCGCAACAATGCCCGGTATGGGGCCAGGCTCAAGGTAGGCATGCCGCCAGCGTAGCGACCTCCCGGCGACCCTGGTGGGCTACTCGGGCTCCTTGATCTCCAGCCGGCCGACGCGCAGGTGGTCGATCTCCAGCTCGCCGGATTGAACCCCAGGGGCCCCGGCTGCCGTACACCATGGGCGAGGGGCCGGGCGCGGTGCACGGCCCGGCCGAGCGGGAGCGACCCCTGGCGGGCGGCACGGCATGAGCGACGGGTTCCAGGTTGACACCGGCGCGCTCGAGCGCGTCGGACAGGGCTACGCCGGCATGGCGGCCCAGCTCCGCGAGGTCCTCGGCGGCCTCGACGCCCAGGTCGGCGCGGTCGGCGACGCCATGGACGCCGGCCTGGCGACGGTCGCCTACGACCAGATGTGGACCGCCTGGCGGCAGGCGCTCGACGGCCTCGCGGCCGAGCTCGATGGGCAGGTGTCCAGGCTGCTCGCCGCGATCGCCAGCTACGACATGGCCGACAACTACGCCTACTTCACCGACGTCGCCGGTCGCGTGGAGCTGTCCGGCCCATGATCCGGCCTCGCGGCGACCCGCAGCGGCTGCGCCTCGGCGCCAAGTGGTTCCAGGCGGCCGCGGCCCGCGTGGAGCAGCTCGGCCTGGACCTGCGGCGCCACTCCGAGGCCGCCTCCGAGGTGTGGCTCGGCTGGGCGAGCTTCCAGTTCCACGACGCCATGGCGTGGGCCGAGAACGACTGCGCCGAGGCGGTGACCGCCTTCCTGGCCGCCGGGGCGGCCCTGCGCCGCTATGCCGACGCGCTGCAGGCCGCCCAGGAGGAGTACGACGCGGCCATGGCCGGCGGCACGGTCGCCGGCTACGAGCTGCGCGACGGGGCGTTCACGGACCCGACTCCGCCGGCACCGGCGACCGGGCCGGTGCTCGGCTTCCCGTCGCCGGCCCGGGCCACCGAGCGGCTCGAGGAGGCCCGGGAGGCCGCCAGGCTGGCGGGGGAGGAGGCGGCCGGGCACCTCGCCCACATCGCCCACCGGGCCGGCACCGTGCCGAAGGGCCGGCACGGCCCGCTCGCGCTCGACCCGTTCTCCGGCATCGCCGAACGCGGCGCGGTCGCCGCCGGCCTGCTCCGTGGCAGCCTGCGGGCGGGCCCGATGCTGAACGGGGACGCGGGGCAGGGGCCGCCGCGCGGCGCGTTCGCGCGGGCCCGCCAGGAGCTGGACGAGGTGCTGCCCAACGGCCTGGCCCGCGGCGGGCCGGTCGCCGGGGCGGCCCTGGACTTCGCCGCCAGCGTCTACAGCGGCGAGGCGGCGCCCAAGGCGCTCGCCGAGGCGGTCGCCGGCGCGGCCGTCAGCGCGCTCATGATCCAGCAGGGCACGCTCGGCTGCCTCGCCCTGGCCGAGACCGGTCCCGGCGCGCTGGCGTGCGAGGTCGGCGTGGTGACGGCCAGCGCGCTGGCGAGCCTGAAGGTGCAGAGCTGGGTCAGCGACCTCTGGGAGAGCAAGGTCGACCCGCGCGCCGGCGAGGACCGCAGGGCGCTCACGGACGAGTTGCGGCTGATCGAGGACGAGGCGGAGCGGCCCGCCGCCGGGACGCCCTGAGCGCGCCCCGGCTCACCCCTGGTCGCCGGCGCCGCGGCGGCGGAGCTTCGAGGAGAGCCAGGCGATCGGGTCGTAGCGGTTGTCGACCACCCGCTCCTTGAGCGGGATGATGGCGTTGTCGGTGATGCCGATGTGTTCGGGGCACACCTCCGTGCAGCATTTGGTGATGTTGCACAGGCCGATGCCCATCTGGCCGCTGAGCAGCTCGCGCCGGTCGTTGGTGTCGAGCGGGTGCATCTCCAGCTCGGCGTAGCGGATGAACATGCGCGGGCCGGCGAAGCTGGGCTTGTTCTCCTCGTGGTCGCGGATCACGTGGCAGACGTCCTGGCACAGGAAGCACTCGATGCACTTGTGGAACTCCTGCACC
>DATLQA010000191.1:0-2312 GCA_035535495.1 Actinomycetota bacterium
CCTCGGCCTGCGGACCGCGGCCAAGCCGGAGTCCTACGACGTCTGCTTCGTCCCCGACGGCGACACCGCCGGGTGGCTGGAGCGCCGCTTCGGGCCCCGCCCCGGGCAGGTGGTGGACACCGCCGGCCGGGTCCTCGGCCAGCACCGGGGCGCCTACCGCTACACGGTCGGCCAGCGGCGCGGGCTCGGGATCGCCGCCCCCACCCCCCGCTACGTGCTCCGGGTCGAACCGGCGGCCGGCCGGGTCGTGGTGGGGGAGCGGGCCGAGCTGGCCGTCACCACCGTCGAGCTGGAACAGGTCACCACCACCGACGGCCGCCCGCTGCGCCAAGGCACGGCCAAGGTCCGCCTCCGCGCCCACGGCACCGAGGTCGGCTGCCGGGTCGTCCCCCTGGATCCCACGAGCCCTCAGCGCCCCGGAGGACCCCAGGGGGGCATCCCGGGCCGTCGCCAAGGAGCCAGGGTCCGGCTGGAGCTCGATGCGCCGGTCGACGCCGTCGCCCCCGGGCAGGCGGGGGTGCTGTACGACGGCGACCTGGTTCTCGGCGGCGGCACGGTGACCGCCACCGGCCCCGGGGGCAACCCCAGCACCCGCTGAGCAGCCGACCAGAGGTCCCGCGTCACGTCGCCGCGCGCCTGGCGGCGTCGAACGGGGTCCGGTCGAAGACCAGCAGGTCGTGGACGATCTTGCCGTCCTTGACCGTGAAATGCTCGGCGCTCGGAGCGTCCTCGACCAGCGTGGTGTGCGGGTTGTACAGCAGCAGGGCGGTCTCGTCGTCGCCGAACGCGGCGATCAGCTCGGAACCGGTCAGCATCCGCGCGAACGGCGTCATGAACTGCCGGAGCGCCTCCACCCCTTCGATACGACCGGCCGGCGCCTCGCACACGACGCCGCCGGCGACGTAGGTCATCGCCAGGTCGACGTCCTTCCCGGTCCAGGCGTGGTAGTAGGCCAGGGCCACCGACAGGGCGGGGCTGGATTCTCGGGTCACGGTTGTCCTCCAAGAGCCGGTCGACGCGGTGTCATCTCGTAACGACACCGCCGCCGGCGAGAACGGACCGCAGGCGGCGCATGGGAGGATCTGGAGATGAGCGAGCCCACACTGGCCCGCGCCCGAGCAGGGGACCAGCAGGCGTTTCGCGAGCTCACCGACCCCCACCGGCGCGAGCTGCAGCTGCACTGCTACCGGATGCTCGGCTCGGTGCAGGACGCCGAGGACGTGCTGCAGGAGACGCTGGTGGCGGCCTGGCGCGGCCTGGACCGCTTCGAGGAACGGTCGTCGCTGCGGGCGTGGCTGTACCGCATCGCGACCAACCGCTGCATCAACGCCCTCCGCGACGCCGGGCGACGGCCGCCACCGTCACCGGTCGCCCCGTTCGAGCCGCCCGCGCCCACCCGCTACGGTGAGCCGACCTGGCTGCAGCCCTACCCGGACCTGCTGGTGGAGGGGATCGCCGACGCCTCGCCCGGGCCGGAGGCGCACTACCAGGCCAGGGAGGCGATCGAGCTGGCGTTTGTCGCCGGGCTCCAGCAGCTGCCGCCGCGACAGCGGGCCGCGCTGGTCCTGCGCGACGTGCTCGGCTTCCACACCGCGGAGGCGGCGGCCATGCTCGAAAGCAGCGAGGCTTCGGTCAAGAGCGCCCTCCAGCGTGCGCGGGCGGCCCTGGCGCGACGCCGCCCAGCCGCGGACCACCAGCGGACGCCACTGCCGCACTCGGCGCGCGAGCGCGAGCTCACACGACGCTTCGCCGACGCGTTCCAGGCCGACGACGTCGACAGCCTCATCGGGCTGCTGACCGACGACGCGTGGCTCACCATGCCCCCGGCCCCGCACCAGTACCGGGGCGCGACGGCGATCGCGTCGTTCCTGCGCGCCAGCGCCGCCTGGCGCGGTGGACGCCGGTTCCGGCTGGTGCCCACGCGCGCCAACACCCAGCCCGCCTTCGGCTGCTACCTCAACGACGCCCGGGGGCAGGTCGCCCACGCCGCCGGGCTGATCGTGCTCACCCTGGAGGGCGAGCGGATCTCCGCCATCGCCCGCTTCCTCGACTCCGGCGTTCTCGACCGCTTCGGGCTCGACCAGACACTGCCAGGCAACTCCAAGCTCGGCGCCCCGGTCCCGGTGGACCGGCGGGACCCGGGTTAGCCGTTGCGGCGGTCCAGGCGGGTGTGGACCTCGTAGCGGTCGCCGCGGTAGAGGGAACGGACGTACTCGATGGGGGCGCCGGCGGGGTCGCGGGTGAGGCGCTGGAACAGCAGCGCTGGCTGGTCGGCGTCGACCTGGAGGATGGCGGCCTCGTCGCCGGTGAGG
>DATLQA010000192.1:0-2024 GCA_035535495.1 Actinomycetota bacterium
GCCCGCGGCCGAGCCCACGGCCGCCGCCCTGGTAGGCGAGCGAGGAGTCCAGGAAGCGGTCGCACAGCACCAGCGCGCCGCGCTCCAGCGCCGGGCGGATCACCTGCACGACGAGCTGCGCCCTGGCGGCCGCGAACAGCAGCGCCTCGGCGCGGGGGTCCAGGTCGACGGCCGGGTCCAGCAGGACGGCCCGGACCCGCTCCCCCACCTCGGTGCCGCCCGGCTCGCGGGTGACGACCACCCCGTGGCCGCGGCGCTCCAGCTCGCACCGGAGCAGGTCGAGCTGGGTGGACTTGCCGGCTCCTTCGACGCCCTCGAAGGCGATCAGGACGCCGGGCTGGCCCATTGGTGCGGGCCGGTCAGACGCCGACCAGCTCGGCGACCCGGACCTGGGTGCCGCACTTGGCGCAGGTGGCGGTGTCCGGGTCGCGGTCGGGGACGAGCAGGCCACCGCAGCTCGGGCAGGGCTGCGGGAGGGGCGCCTGCCAGAGCGCGAAGTCGCAGTCCGGGTAGCGGTTGCAGCTATAGAACGTCTTGCCGCGCTTGGTCCGCTTGGAGACGACCTCGCCCTGGCCGCACTTGGGGCAGGTGCCGAAGGACTGCTCGCCGAGGTTCTTGATGCCGCGGCACTTGGGGTAGTCGGAGCAGCCGAGGAACGGCCCGAACCGGCCACTGCGCCGCACCATCGGCTTGCCGCACTTCGGGCACGGCACGTCGGTCAGCTCGGGCTCGGCCTGCTCGGCGGCCTGCTCGGCCGACTGGTTGGCGTTGCGCCGGTACTTGCAGTCGGGGTAGCGGCTGCACGACAGGAACCAGCCGTACCGGCCCCACTTGCGGACCAGCTTGGCGCCGGTCTCCTGGCCGCACTCGGGGCAGGTCTCGTCGGTGGCCTCCTCGGGCCGGGAGACCTTCTCCTGGCGCTCGGCGATGGTGCCCTCGACCTCCTGGAAGAAGGTCTTGACGATCGGCTCCCATGGCTTGGCGCCGCTGGCGATGCGGTCCAGGTCCTCCTCCATCTCGGCGGTGAAGCCGAGGTCGATGACCTTGGGGAAGACGTCGGCGAGCAGGTCGGTGACCACGATGCCGACGTCCTCGGGGTGGAAGCGCTTGCGGTCCAGGCGGACGTACTTGCGCTCCTGCAGGGTCGAGATGGTCGGCGAGTAGGTCGAGGGACGGCCGATGCCGTGCTCCTCGAGCGCCTTGACCAGGCTGGCCTCGGAGTAGCGGGGCGGCGGCTCGGTGAAGTGCTGCTCGGGGCTGAGCTCGACCAGCCGCAGCACCTGGCCGACGACCAGCTCGGGGAGGGTGCCGGCCTCCTCCTCGACGTCGTCGTCGCGGCCCTCGAGGTAGACGCGGACGAAGCCGTCGAAGCGCAGCACCGACCCGGAGGCGCGGAAGGTCAGGTCGCCCGCCTGGATGTCCACGCTGGTCTGGTCGTAGACGGCCGGGGCCATCTGCGAGGCGACCGCCCGCTTCCAGACCAGCTCGTAGAGCTTCCGCTGGGCGGGGTCGAGGTGGCCGCCAAGCGACTCGGGGGTGCGGGCGACGGTGGTGGGGCGGATCGCCTCGTGCGCCTCCTGGGCCGACTTGGCCTTGGACCGGTACTGGGTGCGCTTGACGTACTGGCTGCCGTAGCGCTCGCCGACCAGGCCGGCGATGTCGTCCTGGGCCGCCTGGGAAAGGGACGGGGAGTCGGTGCGCATGTAGGTGATGAGCCCGACCGAGCCCTCGCCCGGCAGGTCGACCCCCTCGTAGAGCTGCTGCGCCACGGCCATGGTCCGCTTGGACGAGAAGCCGAGCTTGCGGGAGGCCTCCTGCTGCAGGGTGGAGGTGATGAAGGGCGGCGCCGCGCTGCGGCGGCGCTCGCTCTTGTTGACGTCGGCGACCACCCAGGTGGCGCCGCGGGCACGCTCGGCGGCGGCGGTGGCGGCGCCCTCGTCGCCGAGGACGAACTTCTGCTTCTCGCCGACCGGGTAGCGGGCGTGGACCGGCTCCTCGCCGTCGGTGAGCAGGTCGGCCTCCAG
>DATLQA010000193.1:0-34448 GCA_035535495.1 Actinomycetota bacterium
AGGGCGGCGCCGGCCACTGGTGGGCGGCGCAGCGGGGCCACCCGGGCGCGGGGGGCGATCGCCAGGATGCCGGCGTGGACACGGTCGAGCAGGCGTGGGTCGCCGGACTGGAGCACCCCGCCGCCGAGGACCACGTCGACCTCGGACCTGACCAGGCGCAGGCGGCGGACCACGGCCAGGGTCATGGCGACCAGCTCGTCGGCGAGCCGGTCGACGATGCCGCCGGCGACCTCGTCGCCGTCGCGGGCGGCGGCGAACACCACCGGTGCCAGCCCGGTCAGCTCGCGGGCCGACCGGCGCCCGAAATGGATCGCCTCGGTCACCTGGCCGGGCCGACGCAGCCCGAAGAACGCCGGGACCAGCTGCTCGAGTGTGGTGGCCGGCCCGCGCCCGTCGCGGCCCCTGATCGCCGCGGCCAGCCCGGCGTAGCCGACGTCGAGCCCGCCGCCCCAGTCCCCGGAGATGCGGCCGAGCGAGTGGTAGCGGGCGCGGCGCCCGTCGGGGGCGACCCCGGCGCAGTTCACGCCGGCACCGCAGACGGTGGCAACCCCCCAGCTGCGGGCCGTGCCGGCCCGCAGCACCGCGAAGATGTCGTTGGCGACCATCGTGCCCGCCGTCCAGCGGCGGTCGGCGATGGCGGCCTGGAGCCGCCGCTCCTCGGTCGGCAGGTCGACCCCGGCGAGGTAGAACGCGCCCAGGTCCGCGAGCGGGCCTGAGCGGCCGTTGATGCCGGCCGCGCTCGCCCCCTGTTCCACCAGGTCGCCAAGGACCGCCAGGCAGCCGTCCACGCCGAGGATGTCCGGGTTGGAACCGGGGCCGCGCACCGCGGCCAGCACCGCCCCGTCCCCGCTCAGCAGGGCCAGGTCGGTCTTGGAATTGCCCCCGTCGGCGACCAGCAGCCTCACGTCCGCGTCCCGTTCAAGCTAGCGCGGCGGCAGGCCGTGGCCGGCCTCCAGCACCGCGTCGAGCAGGGTACGGCGACATCGTAGCCGGTGCGGGAGGGTCTACTCGGGTACCGCGCGGCTACTACCGCATGGCCGAGCCGCTGCTGCGCCAGCTGGTCCGGCGCCGGATCCGCCGCGACTGTCAGCGGCTGAAGGCGCTGCTCGAAGCGGCCTGAAGCGGGCCGGTGGCCCCGGCTCCCGATGCCGGGGCCACCTTGTTCCGTCCCGGCCGGCGGCCGGGCGGAAGGTCAGCGGGTCAGGGTGTCCGCGCCGGCTCGTCGCGCCACGAGCGCCACAGGGCGGCGTAGGCGCCGCCGGCCGCCACCAGCTCGTCGTGCGTGCCGAGCTCGGTGATGCGCCCGTCCTCCACCACCGCGACCCGGTCGGCGTGGTGTGCGGTGTGCAGCCGGTGCGCGATCGCGATCACGGTGCGGTCGGCCAGGACGGCCGAGAGCGACCGCTCCAGGTGCCGCGCGGCCCGCGGGTCGAGCAGCGAGGTCGCCTCGTCCAGCACCAGCGTGTGCGGGTCGGCCAGCACCAGCCGCGCGAGCGCGACCTGCTGCGCCTGCCCGGGTGACAGCGCGTACCCGTTGGCGCCGACCCTGGTCGCCAGCCCCTCCGGCAGGGCCTCGACCCAGTCGAGCGCGTCGACGGCGTCGACGGCGGCGCGCAGGGTGGCGTCGTCAGCGTCCGGCCTGGCGAGCACCAGGTTGTCGCGGAGCGTGCCGGCGAAGATGTGGTGTTCCTGGGTCACCAGCGCGACGTGCCCGCGCAGCTGATCGAGCGGCAGCTCGACCAGCCCGACGCCGCCGACCGTCACCGAGCCGGTGCGCGGCCCGTTGACGCCGGCGAGCAGCCGGCCGAGGGTCGACTTGCCGGCGCCGCTCGGGCCGACCATTGCCAGCCGCTCGCCCTCGCGCACGTCGAGGTCGACCCCGTGCAGCACGTCACGCCCGGGGGTGTAGGCGAAGCGCACGTCCCGCGCGACCAACCGCTCGCCGGCCGGCTGACGTCCCGTCTCCTCGCGGTCGGCGGGGACGTAGGCGACGCCGAGCAGCCTGGCGAGCGAGGCCGCGCCGACCTGGAGGTGGTCGAGCCAGGAGATCATCCGGTCGAGCGGGTCGACCAGCTGCCGCATGTAGAGGACCACGGCGGTGACCTCGCCGAGCGTCGCCAGCCCACGCATGTAGAGCAGGCCCCCGACCAGGATGGCGCAGGTGACCGGCACCACGTAGGCGCTCTCGACCACCGGGAAGTACACGGTGCGCAGGAACAAGGTGTAGCGCTCGGCCGCGAACTGTCCCCGGATGTCGCCGTCGGTGCGGCGGATGCGGCGCTGCTGCAGGCGGAGCGCGTCGATGGTGCGGCCGCCCTCGACCGTCTCGGCGACGCCGGCGGTCAGCCGCGACCACGCCGCGCCCTCGCGCAGGTAGCCCGCTCGTGCCCGCTTCAGGTACCACCGCGTCGAGACCCACAGGATCGGCACGACCACGAAGCAGGGCAGCGCCACCCGTGGCGCGACCACCACCGCGGCGGCCACCGTGAGCGTCGTGGTCACGCCCGCGATCAGAGTCTCGGGCAGGGCGAAGCGCACCACCTCCGCGACCTCGTCCCCGTCGCGGGTCGAGCGGGTGAGCAGGTCGCCGGTGCCGGCGCGCTCGACGGTGCCGAGCGGCAGCGCGAGCACCCGGTCCAGGAACTCCTCGCGCAGCTCGGCGAGGACCCGCTCACCGAGGACGTAGGAGGCGTTGCGCGCCACGCCCACCAGCCCGACCTGCACCACCAGCGCCGCCAGCACCGCGAGCGCGAGCCGGTCGACCTGCCCGGTGGTGGTGCCCTGGCGCACCGCGTCGACGATCGCGCCGAGCAGCGGCGGGCCGGCCAGCCCGGCGACCGCGGCGGCGGCGTGCAGGCCGACGGCGACCGTCAGGCCTCGCCGGTGCCGGCGCGCGATCGCGGCGGCGTGCTGGCGGACCTGCGCCGGGTTCGCGACCGGCAGCGTGCTCATGGCTCCTCCCCTCTGGTGACCACCGCGCGGTAGCGCGGCTCGCTGTGCATCAGGTCGTGGTGGCCGCCCTCGGCGACGATCCGGCCGCCGACCACCAGGGCGACCCGGTCGGCGCGGTCGAGCAGCAGCGGGCTGGTGGTGCAGACGACGGTGGTGCGGCCGTCGCGCAGCACCCGCAGCCGGTCGGCGATGCGCGCCTCGGTGTGGGCGTCGACCGCGTTGGTGGGCTCATCCAGCACCAGGATCTCCGGGTCGGCGACCAGCGCGCGGGTGAGCACCAGCCGCTGGCGCTGCCCGCCGGAGAACGACCGGCCGCGCTCCTCCACCTCGGTCGCCAGGCCGCCGGGCAGCGCCTCGAGCACGTCCTCGGCCGCGGCCGCCTGCACCGCGGCGAGCACCCGCTCGGCCGGTGCCGTGCCGGTCGGGTCGAGCTCGTCGGCGAGCCGGCCGGTGAACAGCCGGGGGTCGCGCTCGCTGACCAGCACCCGGCGGCGCACCGCCTCGAGCGGCAGGTCGCGCAGCGGCACCCCGCCGAGGGTCACGCCGTCGTGGTCGGCGAACCTGCCGAGCCGGTCGGCGATTGCCGTGGCCTCCTCCGGGACGCCGGCCACGATCGCGGTGAGCTCGCCTGGGTGGACGACCAGGCCACTGGCACGGTCGGTGAGCACCGCCCCTGGCGGCGGGGTCGCGGCGGACGAGCCCGAGAGCAGCTCGGGTTCGAGTGCCAGCACGCGGACGATCCGGCCGGCCGCGACGTGGGCCCGGGTGTACTTGTCGGCGGCCTCGGTCGAGGTCCGGACCGGGAGGAGCAGGAACGCGGCGTAGCCGTAGAAGGCCACCAGCTCACCCACGCTGATCCGGCCCGATACCGCGAAGCGCGCCCCCAGCCAGGTGACCGCGACCACGAACACCCCGGGCAGGGCGACCTGCGCGGCGTCGAGCACCGACTGCGTCTGCCCGGCCACCACGCCGGCCGCGCGGACCTCCTGTGACGCGGTGGTGTAGCGCCGCAGGAACTCCTCCTCGCCGCCGATGCCCCGCAGCACCCGCAGGCCGCTCACCGTGTCGGTCCCCAGTGTGGTGAGCGCGCCGAGGAGCTCACGGCGCCGTGCCTGCCGGTGGTGCAGCGGCCGCAGCAGCGGGCTGACCGCCGCCGACGCGACCGGGACTCCGACCAGGACCAGCAACCCGAGGGTGGTGGACGTGCGCAGCATGAGCGCCGCGACGAGCACGAACGAGACCAGCGTGCCGGCCAGCCGCCCGGTGATGTCCAGGGCGCCGCCGATGCGCTCGACGTCGTGGGAGCTGACGCTGATGACCTCGCCGGTGGCGATCCGCCGTGGGAGCGAGCCGCCGAGGTGGACGGCGTGCCGTACCAGCAGTTGCTGCACGCGGTAGCTCGCGGTGAGCCAGTTCACCACCGCCATGCGGTGGCGCAGGATGCCGGCGACCGCGCCGCCGATCCCGACCGCGAAGACCAGGCCCGACCAGCGCAGCAGCGCCCCGGTGTCGCGGCCGGCGACGCCGAGGTCGATCGCCCGCCCGACCAGTGCCGGAGTGACCGCCAACGCCGCCGCCCAGAGCACGCCGAACACCGCGCCGACGGCGAGCAGGCCAAGCTGCCCGCTGGCGACCCACAGCAGGAAGCGGGTCGGTGACCGCAGGTTCGGTGTGCCCGGATGGGCCGTCGGAAGGTTGCGCATAGCCACTCGAACGTACGGGATCGGTCGGCGCGAGAGATAGCGATTTTCGCCGGCCCGGACCGCCCGGGCGCCGGCGGCCGCTCAGCGAAGACGCAGTGCCAGGGACGCGGCCATGGCCAGGCCGATGGTGATGACGGCGCGGCGCACCACCTTGCGGCCGAGGCGCTGGGCGAGGTGGGCGGCGGTCCACCCTCCCAGCCCCGCCCCGACCATCATGATCAGCGCGTCGTTCCAGAGCACCGCGCCCGAGATGATGAACCAGACGATCGCGATGCCGTTGATGGCGGCCGCGAGCAGGTTCTTCACCCCGTTCATCTGGTGCAGGTCGCGCATGCCGAGCAGGCCGAGGGCGGCGAGCATGAGGATGCCGATGCCGGCGCCGAAATAGCCTCCGTAGACGCCGACCCCGACCTGGAACAGCACCGCCAGCACCTTCCAGCCGGGCCCGAGCCGGATCGCCTCGCGCTGGCGCAACCGCGCCGAGAGCGGCTCCTGCACCGCCAGCAGCAGGGTGGCGGCGAGGACGAGCCAGGGCACGACCACCTCGAAGGTGGAGCTGGGCGTGCGCAGCAGCAGGATGGCGCCGGCGATGCCGCCGGCCAGGGAGGGGAGCAGGAGCAGGGCCACCCAGGCCCGGCTGCGAGCCAGCTCCGCACGGAAGCCGAGCGCGCCGAACACGGTGCCGGGCAGGAGCCCGAGCGCGTTGGTGGCGTTGGCCAGCACCGGGTCGCGGCCCAGCCAGATCAGCGCCGGGAAGGTGAGGAGCGTCCCCCCGCCGGCGATCGCGTTCACCCCGCCGCCGACCACGGACGCGCCTGACACGACGAGCAGCTCCCAGCTCCGCACGCACGCAGGCTACCAGGGCAAGGCCGCGGTGCCGCGGCCGGCCGGCGACCCGGGTGCCCTCAGGGGCGACGCGGCTCCTGCCGATCACCTGGACGGGGACCAGGTGCCGACCGGGAGGATCGTGATGCGGCGGACCGTGGTGCTCGCCATCGCCGTGGCGAGCCTGCTCGCCGGGCTGGCGGTGGCGCCGGCGCGGGCCGCCACGCCGGCACCGGAGCGCATCCGCGCCCTCCGCACCGCCACCAGGGCGATCGTGGTGACCAGCGGCGCATGGCGCGGCACCTACGCGGTGATGCGCCTGTACCAGCGGACCGGAGGCCGCTGGCGGCTGGTCCGCGGGCCGATGCCGGCCAGGGTCGGCCGCAACGGCTTCTCCGCCAACCGCCACGAGGGCGACGGCACCACCCCGGCCGGCGCCTTCGGCTTCGTCCACGGCTTCGGCAGCCGCCCGGACCCGGGCATGCGGGGGTTCGGCTGGCGGCGGCTCGGCCCTGGCTCGTGCTGGTCGGGCGAGCGGGGCGACTACAACCGCTGGGTGGCCAAGCGGCGCTGCACCCGGCGCGACGAGAACCTGTGGAAGTACCGGCGGGTGGCGTACCGGTACGCCGCGGTGATCGACTTCAACTACCGCCGGCCGGTCTACGGCCGAGGCAGTGGCATCTTCCTCCACCAGCAGACCGGCGGCCCGACCGCCGGCTGCGTGTCGCTGCGTGCCGCCGACCTGGTGGCGGTGCTGCGCTGGATGCGCCCTGGCGTCCGCATCGTCATGGGCCCGGCCGGCTTCGTCGCCAGGCTCTAGGCCTGGCGCCAACGCTGGCTAGCCCGGCTGCGAGAACAGGAGCCAGTGCCGCAGCAGCGCCGTCCAGGTCTGCTTGCCGACGATGCCGTCGACGCCGAGGTTCTCGTTCTGCTGGAAGTCCCTGACCGCCGCCTCGGTCTTGGGCCCGAAGATCCCGTCCACGTCCAGGTCGTCCACGCCCTTGACGAAGTTCAGCATGAACTGCAGGCGCGCGACCGGTGGCTCGCCGGAATACTGGCCCTTCCGCAGGATCGGGAGGCTGAGGCTGACCTCGGCGTTGGCCTGTGGAGCGCCCATGGCAATCCTCTCCCTTCGGCTGCCCGGCGGGGGGTGCCGGTCCCGCGCGGCGACGACCGCACGTCGGAAAGGTAACGTTCGCGCTGGTTGCGGGCAAGGAACGCAAGCCTTGGACCGACCGGTCGGGAGCTTGCCGACAGGCCTGGTGCGCGCCTCCTAGCCGGTCTGGTCGGCTCGGACCTGGGCCGGGTCGATGCCGTGCAGGCGGAGCAGGTTCTCACCGAGGATCTTCCGCTTGGCCTGCTCGGTGAGCTGCGGGTACCCGTAGCCGTCGACCAGGTCCTGGGGTAGCTGGAAGTCCCAGAACGCCTCCAGCGCCCACTGGGGATGGAAGATCGGCGCTTCGCTGCCGTAGACGATCTTGTCCTCCCCGCACCAGAACAGCAGCTTGCCGAGGATCTCGGCGAACATCCGCGGCGCCCGCACGCAGAAGTTGATGGTCGCCGCGATCGACGCGTACAGGTTCGGGTAGCGGATCAGCTGCCAGCAGGTCTCGTCGATGAACGGCAGCCCGACGTGGAAGATGACGAAGTTGATGCCGGGGAAGTTGGCGGCGGCGCCGTCCATGTCCCACGTCTGGGTGGCCTCGATCGGCTGGGGGCCGAGCGGCACGCCCTTGTGGACTCCGATCAGGTTGACGCCCAGCTCCTGGGCCTTCTCGAAGACGGGGAAGGCGATCTTGGGGTCGTCCATGCGCCACGGGAACGGCGTGCCGTAGTCGTAGCGGACGTTGTAGAACTTGAACGCCTTGGCGTTGAACTCCCCGACCTGCCGCTCCATCAGGTCCAGTGCCTTGCGGCCTTCAAGCGGGTTCACCGACCCCCAGAAGACCGTCCGGTCGGGCCGGCGGGAGGCCAGCTCGGCGCACTCCTCCCAGGGCGACAGCCCGTCCCTGAACAGGTCGGTCAGCGGCAACGGCATGGCCACCAGCATGTCGGTGTCGGACTCGTCGAAGACCATCCGGTCGATGTCGGACACGGTCCACTGGCGCAGGAACTCCTCGGACCCCAGGTGGGTCTGGTTGGCGGGGGTCAGGGCCTGGTGGAAGGCGTAGAGGTGGTTGCTGAACATCTCGCCGGCGGACCCGTACGCATTCTTCTGCTCGAAGTTGAACACGTGGGCGACCCCGTCGAAGACAAAGGCGTCACCGATCATTGGCCGGCCTCCTCCACAGCGTGCCCGACCGGAGCGGGCGAGGTGTCCATGCGGTTGCGCGCGCGGGCGTCGGAGACGAAGCCGTCCCGGTCGGACACGGCGCTCGGGTCTGGTAGGAACCGCAGCTTCCGGCGGGCGTCCGCCGAGAGCCGGTCGGTGGTCCACGGTTCGTCCCAGACCACCTCGACGGCCGCGCCCTCCACCTCCGGGAGGGACTCGACGCGCTCGCGGACGGCGGTCAGCAGGTGGGTGGTGAACGGGCACCAGCCGGTGGTGAGCACCAGCTCCACCCGGGCCCGGTCGCCGTCGACATCGACCGAGCGCACCAGGCCCATGTCCACAACCGAGATGCCACGCTCCTGGCAGCACGGGTCGTAGACCGACCGCAACGCGTCGATGATGGCGGTTGGGAGCTCTGGCATGCCACCTCCCTCGCCGTAGTGGGCGTCGCCAATGACCCTGGCGTCTGGTGCCGGTGCCGTCAAGACGGCTCTTCCACGCATGGCACTGCCGGCTGCCCCTTGACCGCGGCATGGTCCGAGAAGTAGGTTTTGGCGAAGTTAGTAAGGTTTCCTAACGTCTTGTCCTCCCAAGCCTTGCCCTCACGAGGAGGGGACATGCGGATCCGGCCTTCCCTGTCGCGCCGCCGCCGGCTGGCGGTGGTCCTCGGCGTCGCGCTGGTGATGGCGAGCCTCGGCGCCACTGGCTCCGCCTCAGGCGGCGTCCCCGCCGTCCACGGAGCGGTCCGGGTCGACCAGGTCGGCTACGCCCGCAACGAGGCCAAGCGGGCGTTCCTGCTCGCCGAGGCCGCCTCGGCCGGAGCCCGGTTCTCGGTGGTGGACGCCGCCGGCAAGACGGTGTTCGCCGGCCGGGTCGGCCCGCGCACCGGTGGCTGGAACGCCCGCTACCGCGCGGTGCACCCGATCGACTTCAGCCCGCTGCACCGGGACGGGCGCTACCGGGTGGTGGTGGAGGGCGTGATCGGCGCCACCTCACCGCCGTTCCGCGTCGCCAGCAGCCGTGCCCTGTTCCAGGATCTCGTCGGCGACACCGTCCGCTTCTTCCAGGCGCAGCGCGACGGCGCGCACGTCCCGGCGCTGCTCGACCGCCAGCCCTCCCATCTCGCCGACCGCCGGGCGACGGTGTACGACACGCCGGTGTTCAGCGGTGACGGAGGCGACGTGCCCGCCGCGCCGCTCGAGCCGATCGGCGGCCCCGTCGACGTGGAAGGCGGCTGGTTCGACGCTGGCGACTTCGTCAAGTTCACCCATGCCACCGCCTATTCGGTGGCGGAGATGCTGGTGGTCCGCCGCGGCCTGGCCCGCCACCACCGCGGCCTGGCGGCCGAGACCCGCCACGGCCTGCGCTGGCTCGACAAGATGTGGGACCAGCGCCACAGGGTCCTGTACGTCCAGGTCGGGATCGGCACCGGCAGCGAGGAGTTCGGGTTCGTCGGCGACCACGATGTCTGGCGGCTGCCCGAGGCCGACGACGCGCTGGTCGTCCAGCCGGGCGACGAGGAGTACTTCATCAAGTACCGGCCGGTGTTCCGCGCCGCACCGCCCGGCCAGCGGATCAGCCCGAACCTGGCCGGTCGGGTGGCGGCCGCGTTCGCCCTCGGCGCGCAGGTGGAGGCTCGCCACGACCGCAAGCGGGCGCGAGCCCTGCTCTCCAAGGCCGCGTCGGTGTTCGCGATGGCGAAGACCACGCAGGTCGGCGAGCTGGTGACCGCCTTCCCGCACGCCTACTACCCGGAGGACTCCTGGCAGGACGACATGGAGTTCGGCGCCGTCGAGCTGGCGCTCGCCGCCAGGGCCCTCCACGACCGGCGCGGGACCGCCTGGCTGCGCGCCGCCACCCACTGGGCCAGGCAGTACCTGCGCAGTGACCACCGCGACGCGCTCAACCTCTACGACACCAGCGCCCTGGCCCACACCGACCTGGTGCGGGCACTGCGCCGTTCGCGCCCGTCCGGGTCGGAGGTCACCGTCCCCGACCTCGTCGGCGACCTGCGCCGGCAGCTCGAGTCGGGGGCGGGACCGGCCAGGCACGAGCCGTTCGGCTCGGCCGTGGACGTGACCCAGTTCGACGCGGCAACGCGGACCTTCGGGTTCGCCGCCACCGCCGGGCTGTACCGGCGGCTCACCGGCGACCGCTCCTACGACGCCTTCGGGACGCAGCAGCGGGATTGGGCGCTCGGGGCCAACGCCTGGGGCACGACCTTCGTCATCGGTGAGGGCACGGTGTTCCCGCACTGCCCGCAGCACCAGGTCGCCAACCTCGCCGGCAGCCTCACCGGCGGCCGCGACGTGCTCGTCGGCGCGGTCGTCAACGGCCCCAACGGCGCCGAGAACTTCGAGGACATCGGCATCCCGGACGGCGCGGAGGCCTGCCCGGTCGACGGGGTGAACCGCTTCGCCGCGTTCGACCGGCCGGACGCTCGCTTCCTCGACGACGTCCGGGCCTGGCCGAGCGTGGAACCGGCGATCGACTTCACCTCCACCGGGATGCTCGCCTTCGCCCTCGCGGCCGCCCGTTGAGCCCGGCGGTAGCGCGAGGGCGCTAGCTGCTAGCGCCGGCGGAGGGCGCGGACCCGGACGAGCACGAGCAGCCCGAACAGGCCATTCACGGCGAGCACGATCACCTGGTAGGTGAGGGATCCGGCCGGTGCCCCCGAGAACCACTCGAGCACCAGCCTGATCAGGCCGAGCGCCTCCCCGAAGCCGATCAGGACGGCGAGCGATCCCCACACCAGCAGCTGGCGGCGGCGCTCCAGGCTCTGCGGGTGCTCACCGTTGCCGCGGTGCTCATGCACCGCCGCACCTAGCGGGCAGGTCCGTCAACCTCAACCTCCATGCCGTGCCGCCATCCACCACCTGGATCGGACCCATCACCGAGGCGGCCGCCGAAGACCAGCCGGACGTTCGGGCCGCGTTTCGAGAAATCGAGGCCCGGCGCTGTTGTACGCTCCCGGCACAGCTGATCGCGGTTTCGGGGACAGCTGTCGTCGGCGTTCGAGGGTGCCTCGGGTCAGGCATAACTACGGTGTCCGGAGGACGCACATGTACGGCAACGCGCTGGTCGATCTTTAGTCTTCTCGAATCGACCGAGTTCTCTGTACGTTCCGGTCGCATTGGACCCTGCGGTGGGACCGCGTGGCAAGGGAGGCACGGGTGGCCGAGCTGGGACGCTGGAAGCTCAGGAGGATCACGCGGCGCGGACGGCTGGCCATGGGCCTCGGCCTCAGTGTCGCGCTGGCGATCACGTTCGTCCCGCTCTCGGCGAGCGGGCAGACCCCGGGCGGGCGGGTGCAGCCCAAGTCGGTCAAGACCACCTCGGACGCGGCACGCCGCAAGCTCGACCGCGGGCTCCTCCAGGCGTTCGACCGCCACGCCAAGGGTGACGTGACGGTGTTCGCCAGCGTCGTCGGCAACCCGTCCGGCGCGCTGCGCCAGCTCCGCAACGGGCGCGCCACCAAGACCCCGAGGGCCTCGCTGGTGGTCGGATCGATCCCGGCCCAGCGGCTCCTGAAGCTCGCCAGCGACCCGGCGGTGGTGGCGGTCCGGCCGGTCAGCCTCCGCCGGGACGGCACCCCGCACGACATCAAGGAGGGGCGCCGTCCGGCCAAGCTCACCGGCGCCGCCAAGGCGGCGGCCATCGCCAAGGCGCAGAACGCCGACGTCCCCTACTCCCAGGCGCCGCCACCGCGCGGCTCCACCTTCGAGCAGTACCGGAAGCTGAACGTCCTTGACGCCAGGACCCACAACTTCACCGAGGCGTGGAACAAGGGGTTCACCGGCAAGGGCTCGACCGCCGCGGTGCTCGACAGCGGCACCGACTGGGGCCACCCGGACCTGATCGGCGCGGACGTGGCCGAGGACACGAGCGGCTGGCCAGCCGCCTTCGACCCGTTCGGCACGGTGGAGTGGCTGGTCGCTCCGCAGCGGATCGACCAGGGCCTGAGCTGGTACGTGAAGACCACCCAGGCGACCTGCGCCGGCGGGAGCACCACCTGCACCGTCCACTTCGCGACCCGGACCGGCCCGTCGCGGAACCTCAACCTGCCCGCCGGCACGGCCGCCCACGACTACACGTTCCCGGCCGCCTGGACGAAGTCGGGCACCGTCCGGCTCGGCAGCCACCCTGACGACTTCGCGCTCGAGCTGTTCGGCGAGCGGCCGGCGTTCCTGGTGGCCGACCCCAACCGGGCCGGCGTCTACGACACCGTCTACGTGGACCTGAACGACGACCACAGCTTCACCGACGAGAAGCCGGTCACCAGGCAGTCGCCGCGTTCCTGGCGCGACCTCAACGGCGACGGCTTCGTCGATGAGTCCGGCGGCATGCTCTACTACATCTCCGACGGCACCGGCCCGTCGGGGCGGCCGGTGCCCGGCGGCCTCGAAGCGTTCGGCGTGCAGATCAAGGGCCAGCCGGGCGAGATCCTCGCCTGGACCGGCGACTTCGACCCGCCGGTCGAGGGGCACGGGACCCACTGCGCCAGCAACATCGTCGGGCAGGGCGTCTCCAACGGGAAGCTGCCGACCTTCGACGACCTCCCCGGCAACGGCAAGTATCCCGCCGCCGTGGTCGGCGGGGCGCCCCACGCCACCATGGTCCCGTTCGGCGACATCTACTTCAATTTCAATTTCTCCACGCAATTCGCCTACCTGCTGACCAACGCGATCGGCGTGGACGTCACCTCCAATTCCTACGGCGAGTCGGACCTCGACAACGACCCCCTGGACGCCGACAGCCAGGAGGCGGACATCTGGGCGACCGCCTTCGGCAACCGCACCACCGCGACCCACTCGAGCGGCAACGGCGGTCCCGGCTTCGGTACCACCACCCCCGCCTCGCCGGTCACCGGCATCAAGGTGGGCGCCTCGACCCAGTTCGGCGGCACCGGCTGGGACTCGATCAAGAGCTACCGGCAGGTCACCGACAACGACGTCGCCAACTGGTCCGACCGCGGCCCGGGTGCCAACGGCTCCAACGGCATCGACCTGGTCGCCGACGGCGCGTACTCCTCAGGGGACGTGCCGGTGAACGCGGTCGGCGACGGCACGGTCGCGTGGGAGACCTGGGGCGGCACCAGCCGCTCGACCCCGGTCACCGCCGGGGCGGTGGCACTGGTGTACCAGGCCTGGCGCTCCGCCCACCGGGGCGCGGCCATCCCCGAGAACTTCGGCGACCGGGTCAGGGGGTACCTGAAGTCGGGCGCCAAGGACCTCGGCTACGAGTCGTACATCCAGGGCTCGGGCTCGCTGGACGCGGGCCGGTCCGTGCGCCTGGCGCGGGGCAAGAGCGCCACCGTCACCCCTGACGAGTGGCGACCAGGGGACTTCCACGGCGAGGAGTTCCGTGCCTTCCCGCACCTGATCGCCCCTGGCGAGAGCGCGACCCAGAGGTTCACGCTCAACGGCCCTGGCACCTACAAGATCTCGGACCGGATCCTGCGGCGCACCGACACCACCAGCTTCAACTTCACCACCTCAGACGTCGGCAACGAGACCCCGTCGCTGTTCAACGCGCCCAACTACCTGATCGACCTCACCAAGCTGGTGAAGTCGCACCCCAGGGCCGACCTCATGGTCATCCGGTCGAACTACCCGTACAACCAGTTCGACCCCAACGACGACTACAGCGCCGACCAGCAGTGGCGCATGGTCACCTACAACTGGACCGACCGGAACCACGACCGGCGCCTGTACACCGACCGGGACCACGACGGGACGCTCGACGAGTTCCCATCGGCCCAGACCGACATCGACGGCAACCCGATCCCGGACTTCACCCGTTCGGAGATCCAGGAAGGCGAGTACGAACGCCTCACCTACATCAACCAGGAGACCAACGGCTACACCAACATGGTGCGCTCGCCGCGGAAGCGGATGGCGGACGGGGTCTTCCTCGGCTTCTACCACAACCTCGCCAACCCGGATATCGCCAAGACCTCCTTCCACGTCCAGGTCGACTTCTTCTCCAACACCGACTGGTCGTGGGTGAGCACCCCGCGCAAGGCCTCCGGGTCCTTCACCGCCAGGATCAAGGTGCCGTCGGGGACGCCCTACGGGCTCTACGACGGCGCCCTGGTGGTGTCGGGCAACGACCAGAAGAGCATCGTGCCGGTCGCCGTCACGGTGGCGGCGGTGGCGGCGCAGGACGCCGACGGCAACCTCACCGGGTCGCTCAGCTTCGGCGGTCCGAGCGTGGCCCGTGCGCAGCGCAACCAGCTCTACAACAACGGCTCGGTGTTCGACGCCAAGGACTGGGGCTGGCGGGCCGAATCCGGTGACTGGCGCTTCTACTACTTCGACGTGCCCAAGCAGCCGCCGGCAGGCAGCCAGCTGCTGGCCGACACCACCTGGGCCGGCCCGTCGCCGCACAACGACATCGACACGCTGGTCTTCGGCAAGGTCACCAACACCTACCAGGTGACCGAAGAGACGGGACCGATCTTCGCCCCGTACGCGCTCGGCACCGTCGGCGGCAGCACGAACACCAACGCCGGCGCCGGCGTGTGGCTGTTCGACACCGCCACCGGCGGGCCGGAGGAGCTGGTCACCGCTCCGGTGCAGCAGAGCCTGCACGCCGTCGTGCAGCACGAAGTGAACATGCAGCACGACAACGGCGAGGTCAACGTGCCGTTCGCCACCACGGTGGGGGGCATGCAGCTCTCCCCCGACCAGGTCGCCGTCCAGACGGCGGGTGACAGCGGCAGCTTCGACGTCACCTTCAAGGCAGGCCTCGACCTGCCCGGCCTGGCGGCGGAGGGGTTCGGCCTCAGCCAGCCGAGCGTGACCACCCAGACCGCCAAGCAGGACGACCCCAACGACCCGTCCACGGCAAGCGTCAAGCAGCCGTTCACCATCGCCCACGCCGGCCACGCCACCATCAAAGCCGAGCTGCCCGGCGCCGACATCGACCTGTTCGTGCTGCGCGACGCCAACGGCGACGGCCAATTCACCGTCGACGAGATCGTCGCCGCGTCGGCCACCGCCTCAGGCAGCGAGTCCGTCACCCTGACCCGCCCGCCGGACGGCAACTACCAGGTCTGGGTCCACGGCTTCGCGGTGAGCTCGCCGCAGCAGTTCCCGCTGACGATCGACGCCGTGCAGGGCAACGACCTCACCATCAGCGGCGTCCCGTCCGGGCCGCTGCCGGCCAACACCCCGGTGACGCTGCACGTCACCTTCAACAAGGCGATGACCTCAGGTCAGGACTACAAGGGCGAGCTGCTGCTCGGTCCCACCACCGCGCCGACCGCGGTCACCGTCCCGATCACCGTCCACCGCCTGTAGCGCCATAGGCCGACTCGCCGGCCGGCGCGGGCTCTGCGTCCGCGCCGGCCGGTGGCTGTTGCTCGGCCCGGATCACCTTGCCGGTCTCGCGGTCGAAGAAGTGGAAACGCGCCGGATGCACCGAGAGGCGGACGCCCCGGCCGGGCCTGGCGGCGGTGCGGGCGTCGACCGCGGCCGTGAACACGCTCCGCCCCTCGGCCGCGACCAGCGGGATCGGCGCGCCCGCCTCAGGGTCCTCCGCGACGCCCTCCACCTGCACCGGCGGTGCCTCGACGGTGAACAGCACGTGCGCCTCGGAGCCGAGGTCCTCGACCACGTCGGCGACCACCTCCATGACCGGGAGCCGCTCGTCGCGCCACACGTCGGCGTCCTCGAAATCCGACGGGCGGATCCCGAGGATCACCGTCCGATCCTTGTAGGCGTCCAGCTCGCCGCCGGGCGGCAGGGGCAGGCGGTGGTTGCCGAACAGCAGCTCGCCGGCGGCGACGGTCGCTTCGACCAGGTTCATCGCCGGCGAGCCGATGAAGCCGGCCACGAACAGGTTGGCAGGGTCCCGGAAGAGCTTCTGCGGCGTGTCCACCTGCTGGAGCACGCCGTCGCGGAGCACCGCGACCCGGTCCCCGAGGGTCATCGCCTCGACCTGGTCGTGGGTGACGTACACGATGGTGGTGCCGAGCTGCTTGTGCAGCCGCGCCAGCTCGGCACGCATCTGCACCCGCAGCTTGGCGTCCAGGTTGGAGAGCGGCTCGTCCATCAGGAACGCCTGCGGTTCCCGGACCATCGCCCGCCCGATCGCCACCCGCTGGCGCTGGCCGCCGGACAGGTCGGCCGGCTTGCGCGCCAGGTAATCAAGCAGCGCCAGCGCCTGCGCCGCATCGCCCACGCGCTGCTTCACCTCCGGCTTCGGCGTGCGGCGCAGGCGCATGCCGAAGCCGATGTTCTGCTCGACGTTCATGTGCGGGTACAGGGCGTAGTTCTGGAACACCATGGCGATGTCGCGGTCCTTCGGCTTCTCGTCGGTGACCACGCGGTCGCTGATGACGACCTCGCCGTCGGTGACCTCCTCCAGTCCGGCGATCATCCGCAGGACGGTGGTCTTGCCGCACCCCGACGGCCCGACGAGCACCATGAACTCGCCGTTGGAGATCTCCAGCGAGACGTCGCGGACGGCCTGCACGCCGCCGGGGAACTCCTTGCTCACGTGCTCGAGAACGATCCTGCCCATCGACGCCTCCTCAAGCGACGCGAGGCCATGGTCCGTTGGCATGTTCTCATATAGAGTAAGTAAACTTCCCTAACCAACTCGTGCACAATAGCAGCCCGGCGGTCGAGCGAGAAGGGCGGGCATGGGCCTCAAGATCGCGGTGGTCGGCGGCGGCAGCACCTACACCCCGGAGCTGGTGCAGGGCTTCGCCACCAGGGAGGACCGCCTGCCAGTGGAGGAGCTGGTCCTGCTCGACCTCGACCAGGAGCGGCTGGAGGTGGTCGGCGGCCTCGCCCGGCGCATGCTCGAGCGGGCGGGCTGGGAGGGGCGGCTGGCGCTCACCGGCCGGCGCGACGAGGCGATCGACGGCGCCGACTTCGTGGTCGTCCAGCTCCGCGTGGGCGGGCAGGCCATGCGGCTCGCCGACGAGACCCTGCCGCTCGAGTACGGCTGCATCGGGCAGGAGACGACCGGGCCGGGCGGCTTCGCCAAGGCCCTGCGGACCGTCCCGGTGGTGCTCGAACTGGCCGAGGAGACCGCCCGCCGCGCGGCTCCCGGCGCCTGGCTGGTCGACTTCACCAACCCCGTCGGGATCGTCACCCAGGCACTGCTCGACGAGGGCCACCGCGCCATCGGGCTGTGCAATTCCGCGATCGGCTTCCAGCGCCGCTTCGCCGCCCACTTCGGCGTCGCCCCCGAGCGGGTCGCCCTGGAGCACGTCGGCCTCAACCACCTCACCTGGGAACGGGCGGTGAGGGTCGACGGGGTCGACCGCCTGCCCGAACTGCTCGACCAGCAGGCCGAGCCGATCGCCGCCGACCTCGGCCTGCCCGCCGAGCTGCTCCACACCCTGCAAGCCGTCCCCTCCCACTACCTCCGCTATTACTACGCCACCTCCACCGTGCTCGACGAGCAGCGCCGCCGCCCCTCCCGGGCGCAGCAGGTGATGGACATCGAGCGCGAGCTGCTGGCGCTGTACCGCGACCCCACCCTGGACACCAAGCCCGAGCTGCTGGAGCGGCGCGGCGGCGCGTTCTACAGCGAGGCCGCCGCCGCCCTGATCGCCTCCCTGCATGCCGGCACCGGGGACGTGCAGGTGGCCGATGTCCGCAACGACGGCGCCCTGCCTGACCTGCCCGACGACGCGGTCGTCGAGGTCCCCGCGCGGGTCGATGCCGGCGGCGCGCAACCGCTGCCGCAGGCCCCGCTCGCCCCCGAGTTCCTCGGCCTGGTCCAGCAGGTCAAGGCGTACGAGCGCCTGACCGTGCATGCCGCTCTCCACGGCGACCGGACCGTGGCCCTCAAGGCGCTGCTCGCCAACCCGCTGGTCCGCGAGTACCGGACCGCCGTGCCGCTGCTGGACGCGCTCCTCGAACGGAGCCGGGCCTACCTGCCGCGCTTCTTCCCCGGCTGATCAGGACCCGCGCGGATCCCGCAGCTCCGCCGCGTGGCGCTGCACCTTGGCCAGCGCCGCCACCGCGTCCTCGACCCCCCGCTCGCCGGCGCGGAAGACGTTCTCGTCCAGGTACACGGTCTCCCGCAGCGCGGCGCGCTCGGCCACCGGGAACGACATCGCCGCCGGGTCGAGCCGGCCGGCGTGCTCGACCGCGACCGGCAGGCGCGACAAGGCCGGCTGGAACAGGTCGTAGCGGCTCATCGGCGGATAGCCGGTCCAGCAGCCCACTCCCTCGGCCTCGAGCGCCTCGCAGACCCGCTCGTTGCCGGCACCGGCGAAGGCGTCCGGCTCGATCAGCAGGATGTAGGTGTAGAGGCTCCAGCGGGTGATGCGCGGATCCGGCGGGAGCAGCCGCACGCCGGGGACCTCCGCCGCCAGCTCCTGGAAGCGCCTGGCGGCCGCCGCCCGCTCCTGCTGCTGGGCGGGGAAGCGGTCGAGCGCCACCAGCAGCAGCGCGGCATGCAGCTCCCCGAGCCGGTAGTTGGCGCCGAAGGTGTACTGCTTCTCGTCCGGGTCCTTGGGCCGGCCGCAGTCGATCAGCGAGTGGGACCGGCGGGCCAGCTGCTCGTCGTCGGTGAGCAGGCTGCCGCCCTCGCCGGCGGTGAGGATCTTGAAGGACTGGTGACTGAAGGAGCCGAACTCGCCGAACGTGCCGGCGCCCCGGTCGCGCCAGCGCTGCCCGGGCGCGTGGGCGCAGTCCTCCACCACCGCCAGGGAGTGCCGGCGCGCGATCTCCATGATCCGGTCCATGTCGGCCATCTGGTGGCCGAGGTGGACCGGCATGATCGCCCGGGTCCGGGGCGTGACCGCCGCCTCGATCTGGTCGGGGTCGATGGTGAGGGTGTCCTCGGTGACGTCGCAGAACACCGGCAGGGCACCGGCGGCCATGGCCGCGTACGGGGTGGCGGAGAAGGTCAGCGCCGGGATGATCACCTCGTCGCCCCAGCCGATCCCGAGCGCCTTGAGCGCGACCTCCATGGTGACGGTGCCGTTGGACATCACCACGCCGTGGCGGCCACCCTGGTAGGCGGCGAACCGGGTGGCGAACTCGTCGGCCCGTGGCCCGGGCTCGGGGAAGCCGCCCCAGCGGCCGCCGCGGACCACGCCGGTCACCGCCTCGACGTCACGCTCGTCATGCACCGGCCAGGCCGGATACCCCTCGGGCCTGACCGGGGTCCCGCCGCGCACCGCCAGCTCCGCCATGCCCGCGCTCCTCCGGGGTTGACTTCCTCGCCGCGGCATCAATAATGGCAGGCAGGAAGGTTTCCTAACAATACAGAGGTTGCCGCCTTGCTGGAACGACCTCTCACCGGCACACCCAGCCTGCTGCGCGCGATCAACGCTCGCGCCATCCTCGAGCTGATCCAGCGCAGCGGCCCGGTCTCACGGGCGCAGGTGGCCAGGGACAGCGGCCTGTCCAAGCCGACCGTGTCGCTCGGCCTCGCCGCGCTGGCCGAGGCGGGACTGGTGCGGGAGGTCGGGCGCTCCAGCGGCGGCCGCGGCCCGAGCGCGGTGCTCTACGAGCTGAACCCGGCGGCCGGCTGGGTGGCCGGCATCGACGTGGGCCGCCGCTGGGTGCGGGCGGCCATCGCCGACATCACCGGCGCGATCGTCACCCGCCGTGAGGAGCGCGCCAAGGTCTCGAGCGCCGGCGCCCTGATCGGGCAGATCGGCACGGTCGCCCGCGGCCTGGCCGGCGACGCCGGCATCGGCTGGGAGCGCGTGATCCACACCACCGTCGGCAGCCCGGGCGTGTTCGACCCGACCAGCGGCACCGTCACCCTCGCTCCCAACCTGCCCGGATGGGGGCGGTACGGCCTGGTCGAGGCGCTCCTCGGCGAGCTGGGTACCAGGATCGGCGTGGAGAACGACGTGAACCTGGCCGCGGTCGGCGAGCGCTGGAAGGGGCTCGGCCAGGGGGTCAGCGACTTCGGCGTCCTCTCCATCGGTACCGGCGTCGGTGTCGGCCTGGTGCTCGGCGGCGAGCTGTACCGCGGCAGCCACGGCGCCGCCGGGGAGGTCGGCTATCTGCCGATCGGCCGGGACCCCCACGACCCCAACGTGCGGCGCCGCGGCGCGTTCGAGGAGGCGACCAACGCCGCCGGGGTGGTCCGGACCGCGCGCGAGGCCGGCATGACGGGCGCGCTCACGCCCAAGCGGGTGTTCGCGCTCGCGCGCAAGGGCGACCCGGCCGCCGGCGAGGTGGTCGGGATCGAGGCGCGGCGGCTGGCACTCGGCATCGCGGTGGTGACCACCGTGGTCGACCTCGAGCTGGTGATCCTGGGCGGCGGCATCGGCGGCAACGGCGACCTGCTGCTCGACCCGATCGAGCGCGAACTGCACGCCCTCTCACCGCTGCGGCCGCGGCTGGCGGTCTCGTCGCTCGGCGACGACGCCGTGCTCCAGGGCGCGGTGGCCACCGCGCTGGCCGCGGCCCACGACTGGCTCTTCGACCCTGCCCGCATGCTCGACCGGAAGGAGCTCGTGGTCTAGGCAATCCGGCAAGCCAAGCGGGCGAACCTCGCCCCGAAGGGAGTCGCAGAATGAGACGACGGCTGATCGCCCTCGTCGCCGTGGCACTGCTCGCCGCCGCCTGCACCGCCGGAGGCGGCGACACATCCGGGCCGGCAGCGACGATCGATCCCAACGCGAACCACGAGCCGATGACGCTCACCGTGTGGAGCAACTTCTCCGCCAGGGAGCTCAAGGTGACCACCGGCGTGCTCGAGTCGATCAAGCAGAAGTACCCGTGGATGACGGTCAAGCACGTCGGCGGCAAGGATGACGCGGCGATCCAGCGGTCGATCAACGGTGGGACCCCGCCGGACATGGCGATCTCGTTCACGCCCTCGTTCGCCGCCAGGTACTGCCAGACCGGCGCGTTCCAGGACCTGAACAAGTACCTGCAGGCCGACAAGATCGACAAGGCATCCGTCTGGCCCGCCGGAATGTTCACCTACACCCAGCACAACAACGTCCAGTGCGCGCTGCCGATGCTCACCGACGCCTACGGCCTCTACTACAACGTCGACCTGCTCGGCAAGAAGGGCTTCAGCCAGCCGCCGAAGACCCTCAGCGAGCTGGCGGACATGGCCAAGAAGCTGACCGAGTACAACGCCGACGGCAGCATCAAGGTGGCCGGCTTCATGCCGATCCTCGGCTTCTACAGCGGGAACACGGTCAACACCTACGGCCACGCCTACGGCGCGCAGTGGTACGACAACGCCGGCAAGCCGTCGCTGAGCACCGACCCGAACTGGGCCAAGATGCTCCAGTGGCAGAAGTCCCTGGTCGACGCGATCGGCTACGACAAGCTGCAGAAGTTCGCCGCCAAGATGGGCGGTGGCGACTCGGAGTGGTCGGCCTCGCACGGCTTCGAGACCGGCAAGATCGCGATGATGCTCGACGGCGAGTGGCGGACCGCGTTCATCGCCGCCGACAAGTCGAAGGTCAACTACGCGACCGCGTTCCCCCCGACCGCCGACGACCACACCGACCTGTACGGCTCCGGCCAGGTCGGCGGCACCATCCTGGGCATCCCCAAGGGGGCGAAGCACCCGGCCGAGTCCTGGCTGCTGCTCAAGTACATGGCGACCGACGTCGGCGCGCTGACCACCCTTGCCAGGGGGCTCCGGAACGTCCCCTCCACCAACGAGACGCTGGAGAAGACCGACCTCGCCGCCGACCCGAAGTTCAAGACGTTCATCGACCTGGTCAAGAACCCGAAGTCGTCGTACAAGCCACTGGTCCCGATCGGCGACGTCGACGAGCAGATGTTCGGCACCCTCGGCCAGAAGTGGCAGGCGGGCCAGGTGCCGGACCTGCAGGCGGCGCTGCGACAACTCGACTCGCAGATCGCCAAGCAACTGCAGCTCGGATAGGGACGCAGACGACCCATGGCCACCGTCGCGGAGCGGCCGGGCGCCGTCCCGGAGCAGGTCCGCCTCGCTGAGCGCCGCCGCCGGCGGCGGCGCTCAGCGCTGCGCCGTCAGGGGATCGCCCTGCTGTTCATGTCCCCGTGGATCATCGGGTTCAGCGCCTTCTACGTGTACCCGATGGCCGCGAGCCTGTACTTCTCCTTCACCCGCTACGACATCCTCAGCGACCCGGTATGGGTCGGCCTGTCGAACTACCAGTTCATGTTCACCGGCGACGGGTTGTTCTGGCAGTCGGTCCGCAACACGCTGTGGATCATCGCGTTCCTGGTCCCGCTGCAGGTCGCCTTCGGGATCGGGAGCGCGATCGTGCTGACCAGGGTCAAGCGCGGGCTCTCGCTCTACCGCACGATCTTCTTCCTGCCGACCATGGTCCCGCTGGTGGCGGCCGCCCTCGGCTGGCTGTTCCTGCTCAACCCGGCCGGACCGATCAACCGCTTCCTGCACCTGTTCCACCTGCCCGAGCCGCTGTGGTTCTACGATCCGCACTGGACCAAGCCGGGGCTGCTCCTGCTCGGACTGTGGATGGTCGGCCAGACCATGATCCTGTTCCTCGCCGCCCTCCTCGACGTGCCCTCGCACCTGTACGAGGCGGCCGAGATCGAGGGGGCAGGACCCTGGCAGCGGTTCCGCCACGTGACCCTGCCGATGATCTCCCCGGTGATCTTCTTCTCGGTGGTCATCGGCGTGATCAACGGGTTCAAGTACTTCACCGAGGCGTTCGTCATCTCCCAGTCGGGCGACCAGACCGGACTCGACAACCCGATCGGCTACCCGCAGGACTCGCTGCGGTTCTTCACCAGCCACCTGTACCAGCAGGGCTTCGAGGCGTTCCACATGGGCTACGCCGCGGCGCTCTCCTGGATCCTCTTCGTGGTGATCATGGCCTGCACGCTCGTGCTCATCCGCGGCTCGCGCCGGTGGGTGCACTACCAGGGAGGGTTCCGATAGCCGCCATCTCAGCCCCCCGGCCGGACAGCGTCGCGGTGACGCGCCGCCGGCCGGTGCCGCCCGCGATCCGGCGCCGCCGGCTCCTGCTGTCGGTGGCCAACCACTCGGTGGCGATCGCGCTGTCGATCGCGTTCCTGGTCCCGTTCGTGTTCATCCTGGCGACCTCGCTGATGACCAACGAGCAGGCGCTGTCGCAGAGTCTCTGGCCGCACCCGTTCCGCTGGTCCAACTTCCACGACGTGTTCACCGCCTTCCCGTTCCTGCGCTACACGCTGAACAGCTTCACCTACGCGGTGCTCGCCACCGTCGGGGTGGTGCTCTCCGGCGTGCCGGTGGCCTACGCGCTCTCGCGCATGCGCTGGCGCGGCCGCCAAGCCGCCTTCGTCCTGGTGCTCTCGACCCTGATGCTCCCGCCCCAGGTCACCATCGTGCCGCTGTACGTGATCTTCGTGCGGCTGCACTGGATCGGCACGCTCAAGCCGCTGATCATCCCGCTGTTCTTCGGCGACGCCTTCACCATCTTCCTGCTGCGCCAGTTCTTCATGACGATCCCGCAGGAGCTGTCCGACGCCGCCCGTGTCGACGGCGCCAGCGAGCTGCAGATCCTCCTGCGGGTGATCGTGCCGCTCGCCAAGCCGGCGATCGCCGCGGTGGCGCTGTTCCAGTTCCTGTATTCCTGGAACGACTTCTTCAACCCCCTGCTGTACGCCGGCAACAACCCCGACAGCTGGACGCTGGCGGTGGCGCTGACCCAGCTCACCACCCTGTCGCGGGGTGTGCTGTGGAACCTGCAGATGGCCGGTGCCCTGCTGTTCACCCTGCCGGTGATCATCCTGTTCTTCTTCGCCCAGAAGGTGTTCGTCCAAGGGGTCACGCTGACCGGGGTCAAGGGGTGACGGCCGCGCCCCCGGGCCGGCTGCGGATCGCGCTGCTCGGCACGGGCTGGATCATGGACTTCCACGCCCGTGCCGCGGTCGAGCACCCGGACGCCGAGCCGGTGGTGGTGGCCAACTGGCGCGAGCCCTCCCTCGCCAAGCTCGCCGAACGCCACGGCATCCAGCGGACCACCACCGACTGGCGCGCGCTGGCCAGCGACCCGGAGGTGGATGCGGCGGTGATCGGGACGCCCAACGCGCTCCACGCCGAGCAGGCCATCGCCTTCCTGGAGGCCGGCAAGCACGTGCTGGTGGAGAAGCCGATGGCCCGCACCGTCGCCGAGGCCGACGCGATGGTGGCGGCCGCGCGTGGCTCCGGTGCGTGGCTGATGGTCGCCCACTGCTTCCGGTTCCATCCCGACGTGCGCGCGCTGCGCGCCAGGGTGGCAGGTGGCGAGCTTGGCGAGATCGTCAAGACCCGCAGCTACGGCGTGCACGCGCGCTGGGGACCGTCCGGCTGGTTCACCGACCCTGAGCTGGCCGGCGGCGGCGCCCTGCTCGACATGGGCGTCCACGCCATCGACACCACCCGGTACCTGCTCGGCGACCCGGAGCCGGTGCGCGCCTGCGCCGCCATCGGCACCCGCTACGGGAGCTACCCCGTCGACGACGACGCGATCCTGCTGGTGACCTGGTCGAACGGCACCAACTCGGTGGTCGAGGCCGGGTGGTGGCAGCCGCACCTCGGCGGCCTGGAGGCCGATACCGAGCTGTACGGCACCGGCGGGTACGCGCGGGTGTGGGACTTCACCGAGCCGCCCGACGGCTACGAGCACTGCACCCAGCCGATGTACTCGGCGCAGTTCGCCGAGTTCGTCGACGCCGTCCTGACCGGGCGGCAGCCGCGGCCGAGCGGCACCGACGGCCGGGTGGTCATGCAGGTCGTGGAGCAGGCGTACGCCTCGGCGCCGGGGCCGGCGCGGTGAGGGCCGTCCTCGGGGTCGACGGCGGCGGCTCGAAGACCCACGCGCTGGTCGCCGACGAGCACGGCGAGACGCTCGGGTTCGCCTCGAGCGGCCGCTCCAACTGGGAGGACACCGGGCTCGAGTCGGCCAAGATCGCCCTGGAGGTGGCGATCACCGGCGCGCTTGGCGACGCGGGCGTCCGGCCCGGCGACCTCGCCGCCAGCGCCTTCGGCCTCGCCGGGCTCGACTGGGACGGCGACCGGCCGATGCTCGCCGCGCTGGTCGACCCGCTCGGTCTCGGCGGGCCGCGGCGGCTCGACAACGACTCGTTCATCGCCCTGCGCGCCGGCACCAGCCAGCCCTTCGGGGTGGTGGTGATCGCCGGCACCGGGACGGTCGCCGCCGGCCGCGACCCCGCCGGCCGGAGCTTCCGCACCTTCGGCCTCGACCCGATGTACGGCGACTTCGGCAGCGCCACCGACGTGGCGGAGGAGGCGGTCCACGCCGTCGCCGACGCCTACACCGGTCGAGGACAACCGACCACGCTGAGCGAGCTGCTGCCGCCGCTGGCCGGCTGCTCCTCCCCGGTGGAGCTGCTGCACCGGCTCAGCCGCGGCGCCATCCCCCTGCCGCCGGCCGCGCCGATGGTGCTCGCCGAGGCGGCCGCCGGCGACCCGGCCTGCAAGGCGATCGTCATCCGGGTCGGCACCGCGCTGGGCTCCTCCGCCGCGCTGGTGGCCCGCAGGCTCGGCCTGGACCGCCAGGCGTTCGAGACGGTCATGGCCGGCGGCCTGTTCCGCGGCCGGAGCCAGCTCCTGGAGACCGCCATGACGGGGGTCCTCCACCAGGCCGCACCGCTGGCGCGGCCGGTCCTCCTCGGCTGCAAGCCGGTGATCGGGGCGGTCATCGAGGCGCTGGAGCTCGCCGGGGCCGACACCGGCCCGCCGGTGCGCGAGCGGCTGGTCGGCTCCTTCCCCAGCGACAGCGAGCTGACCAGCGCCCTGACCGACTGAACGATCCGGACCCTCTGAGCGGGCCTCACTCGACGAGTGGAGCAAGGCCGGCAACCAGACCAGGATGGTCGGGTCAGCCGGTGGTCAGCCGGGTTCGCCGCTGCGGACCGGCTGCCGGACGGTGGTGTCGACGGACGCCACCTGGGGGAGTCCCTGCCCAGCGCACGGTGCCTTGGTACCCGCCCTGCGCCCGGCGATGCGGTCGGCCGGCTCGCCCATCCGGCGCAGCAGCAGGAGCGGGGGGAGGGCCAGCAGCATGGTCAGGCCGCCCGCCACGTACCCGGCCGCGATCGACTGGGCCCTGGCGATGTAGCCGAGCCCGAGCTGCCCGCCGATCCCGCCGGCACTGCCCATCAGCGAGACCGACGAGACGACCGTCGCCCGCTGCGCGGACGGGATGACGTCGTGCAGGTAGGCCTGCTGGACCGGCATGGCGACCCCGTCCGCGGCACTGAGGACCAGCAGCAGCACCAGCGCCAGCCAGAACGACCCCGCCACCCCGACGCCGACGGCGGTGGCCGCCAGCACGACCATGGCCGTGATCAGCATGGTCGTGCGCCGGCCGCAGAATCTGGTGAAGAACTCGACCAGCGCGTTCCCAGCGATCGTCGACAGGGCGGTGAGGGCCGAGACCACGCCGGCGACCCACACCGCATCCCTGCCCAGCAGCTCGAGGAAGTACGGCTGCCACGCGTAGAAGCCCCACATGGTGAACACGCCTTGGACCAGCGACACCAGCATCAGCAGGCGGACCGGCCGCGCCCGCCACCCGAACCGCACGCTCGCCTGGAGCACCCGGTTCATCTCCCCTGGCAGCGCCGACAGGTTGGTCGCGCGCGGCGTGAACCCGATGTCGTGCATCGCCACCAGCCCGACGACGAACACGGCCGCGAGCAGGGACGCCCTGGCCAGGAACGGCCACGCCAGGTCGAGGTTGCCGAGCACGCCACCACCGACCGACCCGACCAGCATCGCCACGCCCGACACCATCTCGCC
This sequence comes from Actinomycetota bacterium, assembly GCA_035535495.1. GTDB lineage: Bacteria > Actinomycetota > CALGFH01 > CALGFH01 > CALGFH01 > DASUZB01. Next base: position 26,452 of record DATLQA010000193.1, read on the forward strand.
GCGCGCGAAGATCCGCTCCAGCTGCCCCTGGAAGCCGGTGGCCTGGAGCGCATCGACCAGCCACGCCTCCACCGCACCCGAGTAGAAGCTGAAGCCGAGCCCGAGCACGAGCGAGGCGGCGACGAACGAGATCAGGCCGCCGCCGGTGGCGGCGATCGCCACGTAGCCGAGGGTCCCGATCAGCAGAGTGACCGCGCTGAGCAGGAACGAGCGCCGCCGGCCACCGGTGTCGGCGACCACGCCGGTCGGGATCTCGAACAGCACCATGCCGGCGGTGAAGGCGGCATTGGCGATGAAGACCTCGAAGATGTCGAGCCCGGCGTCGAGCAGGAACAGGGTGTTGACGCCCCAGATGACCGAGGCCGACAGCGTGAACAGGCCGGAGATGGCCAGATAGACCCGCACCACCGACCCGGGCGTCATCACCCGAGCGGTCGGCGGTGGGTCGCGGCGCATGGGGACCTCACCCTACAGCAAGGCCACCATCGCGCCGCGGATCCCGGTCCGCCGCCGGGTGGGGTCCAGCGACGGTGCTACGGGCCGGCCGGACCCACCGGGCGCGGGCTGGTGCCGGCCAGCCGGTGGCCAGGACTCAAGGAGCCAGCTCGGCCGACCGGGCGGCGGTGGTCCCCGACGAGCCGCTGAACGCGGCGCGCCAGGGTGACGTCGCCCTGGGTGAGCCTGCCTCTGGCGTTCGGGGTGAGCTCCACGGTGACGCGGCTGCCGTCGATGGCGATGTTCGGCTGCCGGCCGACTGCCGCGGCGGCGTCGGCAACCCGGCCGACGAACTGGGCCGCGGAGGCGAAGTCGTCGAAGTGGTAGGTCTTGCGGATGCCCTTGCCGTGGCGTTCCCAGCCCGGCAGGTCCTGCAGGGCGCGCGCGAGCGTCTCGTCGACGGTGGTGTCCACGGGTGCCTCCTTGCGACTGCTGCTGCTCATCCCCATCGATGCAGCTTGGGTGCAGCCCTCCACCCATAGAGTATCGCAACACGATAGAACTTGCCATGGCACCCGGCGGAGGCTTGACACCCGAAACGAGCCAGATCCATGCTGTGTCCGGAAATTAGGCTTGCGTTCGCATGCGTGCCGGTCGGCACCATGTCGGGGTCGGTGGGGCATCCGAAAATTCGGATGGGGAGGAGGCCTCCGTGGACGTGAAATTACCAGTCCCTCGGCGAGGGCTGATTGTGACTATCGCGGCGCTCGCGCTGCTCGCCGCCTGCTCGAAACCACCGGAGAAGAGCGCGGGCGAGGAGGCGTCCAAGGCCGCGAACGCCACCTCGGCGGCTGACGTCGGTGGGCTCGACGGCCTGGTCTCGGCGGCGAAGAAGGAAGGCACCCTCAACGTCATCGCGCTGCCGCCCGACTGGGCGAACTACGGCAAGATGATCTCCGCCTTCTCCGAAAAGTATGGCATCAAGATCACCTCGGCACAGCCCGATGCCAGCAGCCAGGATGAAATTACCGCGGCCAAACAGCTGAAGGGCAGCAACCGGGCTCCGGACGTATTCGACGTCGGTCTGAACATCGCGCTCGCCAACACCGGCCTCTTCGCGCCGTACAAGGTGCAGGGGTGGAACGACATCCCGGATCCGCTCAAGGAGTCGAGCGGGAAGTGGTTCAGCGACTACGGCGGCTACATGTCGATCGGGTACGACGCCAAGAAGGTCCCCGCGCCCACCGGCATGAAGGACCTGCTCAAGCCGGCCTACAAGGGCAAGGTCGCGCTCAACGGCGACCCGACCCAGGCGGCAGCCGCCTTCAACGGGGTGGTCGCGGCCGCGCTCGGCAACGGCGGTTCGGCGGATGACATCGCCCCAGGCGTGCAGTTCTTCGCCGACCTGAAGAAGGCGGGCAACTTCCTGCCCGTCGACCCGACGCCGGCAACGGTCGCGAGCGGGCAGACCCCGGTCGTCATCGACTGGGACTACCTCAACGCCGGGCAGTCCGAGAAGCTCAAGGGCAAGATCGACTGGAAGGTGGTCGTCCCGCAGAACGCCGTCGTCGGTTCCTACTACGTGCAGGCGATCAACAAGGACGCGCCCCATCCGGCCGCTGCCCGGCTCTGGGAGGAATTCCTCTTCGCCGACCAGGGCCAGAACATCTGGCTGGGAGGCTCGGCGCGGCCGGTCCGGGCCGACGCCATGGTGAAGGCCGGCACGATCGACAAGGCCGCCTTCGCGAAGCTTCCCGAGGTGCCAGGGACCCCGGTCTTCCTCACCGAAGCCCAGACCAACACGGCCAAGGAGTACCTGGCTTCGCACTGGACCCAGGCCGTGGGCTGAGCGCCGTGACGGCTCCCCAGCCAACCACCACGTCGGCGCCCGGCCTCGCGAGCAGCGGGACCGGGCGTCGCCGGTTCAGCCGCCTGGCGCCCTACCTGGCGGTCACGCCGTTCCTCGTCTACGTCACGGTCTTCCTGCTGTACCCGACCCTGATCGTGGTCGCGGGTGCCTTCACCGACGACCGCAACCGCCCCACCGTCTCGACAGTGCGGATCCTGACCGAGAGCGTGTATCTCAGGGCCTTCGCCCGCAGCATCGAGCTGTCCGCGGTGACCGCCGCGGTCGGCGCGGTGCTCGGAGCGCTGCTCGCCTGGGCGGTGTGGAGCGGGCCCCGCGACGGCCCCCTGCGCCGCAGCGTCATGGCCGCGGCCGGGGTGCTCGCCCAGTTCGGCGGCGTCACGCTGGCGTTCGCCTTCATCGCGACCGTCGGGCTCTCCGGCCTGGTCACCGTCTTCGTCCACGACCACCTCGGCATCGACCTGTTCACCCGAGGGGTGTGGCTGTTCGACATGCCGGGGCTCCTGCTCGTCTACACCTACTTCCAGATCCCCCTGATGGTGCTCGTGTTCCTCCCTGCCCTGGACGGCTTGCGGCCGCAGTGGCGCGAGGCGGTCGAGAGCCTGGGCGGCTCCGGTTGGGAGTTCTGGCGCTATGTGGCCGGCCCCGTGCTGCTGCCCGCGTTCCTCGGAGCGGCCCTGCTGCTGTTCGCCAACGCGTTCTCGGCCTACGCGACCGCGGCCGCCCTGATCTCCCAGGGCAGCCCGATCGTCCCGCTCAAGATCCGCGGGTTCCTGAGCAGCGAGGTGATCCTCGGCCAGCAGAACCTGGGCAAGGCGCTCGGCTTCGGCATGATCGTGGTCGTCGCGGTCGTCATGACGCTCTACGCGCTGCTCCAGCGCCGGGCGGCGAGGTGGCTGCGATGACCGCGCCCACGCCAGACGTCCTGGTCCCAACCGCCGCTGCCGGCCGGCGGGACGCGCCGGCCACGCCGCGCCGCCACCGGCCCTCCGCCGCGCGCCGGCTCGTCCTCGGAGCCTTCGGGGTGCTCTTCCTGCTGCCGCTGTTCGCGATGCTCGAGTTCTCCACGCGCGGGGTGGGCGGCCGGAGCTTCGCCGCCTGGCGGGCGATCGTCCAGGACCCCGACCTGGTGAGCGCGATCACCATCTCGCTCGAGCTGGCGGTGCTCACCGTGGCCGGGATGCTCCTGCTGCTGGTGCCGGTGGCCACCTGGGTGCACCTGCGGCTGCCGCACCTGCGCCGGCTGATCGAGTTCATCTGCCTGCTCCCGCTCACCATCCCGGCGATCGTGCTGGTGGTGGGCATCGCACCTATCTACGCCTGGGTCACCTACCTGCTCGGCGACTCCTCGCTCACGCTCGCCTTCGTGTACGTGATCCTGGTGCTTCCCTACGCCTACCGCGCGATCGACAACGGGCTCGGGGCGATCGACCTCCGGACGCTCGCCGAGGCCGCCCGCAGTCTCGGCGCGGGCTGGCCGACCGTGCTCGCGCGGGTGGTGGTGCCGAACATCAGCGGGGCGCTCCTCTCCGCTTCCTTCCTCTCGGTCGCGCTCGTGCTCGGCGAGTTCACCCTGGCCTCGCTGCTCGCCTTCAACAACATGCAGGTGACCATCAACCTGCTCGGCAAGCGCGACGCGGCCGTGTCGGTGGCGGTGTCCCTGGCAGCCCTGCTGCTCGCGTTCGTCCTGCTGCTCGTGCTCTCCTACGTCGGGCGGCGGCGCGGATCCTCCGGCGTCACCGAGGAGGGGTAGATGGGGTACCTCGAGCTGCGCGAGGTCAAGAAGTCGTTCGGCGGCGTCCTCGCGCTCGACGGCCTGAACCTCGACCTCGCCGCCGGGGAGCTGGTCAGCCTGCTCGGCCCGAGCGGCTGCGGCAAGACCACCGCGCTGCGCATCGTCGCCGGCTTCGAGACCGCCGACCAGGGCCGCGTCCTGGTCGACGGCAAGGACATCACCGGGGTGCCGGCCAACCGCCGCGACATGGGCATGGTGTTCCAGGCGTACAGCCTGTTCCCGAACATGACGGCGCTGGGCAACATCCAGTTCGGCTTGCGCCTGCGTGACGTCCCGGCCGCCAGGCGGCGGCAACGCGCCGCGGAGCTGCTCGAGCTGGTCGGCCTGGAACCGCACGCGGCCAAGTACCCGCACCAGCTCTCGGGTGGCCAGCAGCAGCGGGTGGCGCTCGCTCGCGCGCTCGCCATCCAGCCCAAGATCCTGCTGCTCGACGAGCCGCTGTCCGCGCTCGACGCCAAGGTCCGGGTCACCCTCCGCGACGAGATCCGCCGCATCCAGAGCGAGCTCGGCATCACCACCCTGTTCGTCACCCACGACCAGGAGGAGGCGCTGGCACTGTCCGACCGCGTCGGGGTGATGTCGGAAGGGCGGGTGGAGCAGCTGGACACGCCGGCCCGGGTCTACCGCGAGCCGGCGACGCCGTTCGTCGCCCAGTTCGTCGGCGTGACCAACGCACTCGAGGGCCGCGCCGACGGGGAGGCGGTGGTCGTCGACGGCCACCGCCTGCCCGCGGACGGTGCCGCCAGCCACCCGCGCGGGGCGGCCATCCGGCTGATCGTGCGGCCAGAGGAGATCCGCCTCTCGCCGGTCGACGGCGGCACCCCGACCGCGTTGCCCGGGACGATCGTCACGCAGAGCTTCCTGGGACCGGTCACGCGCCTCACCGTGCGCCTCGAGAGCCAGGACGGCCAGCTCCTCCGCGTCGACGTGCCGTCGGCGGAGGCGGAACGGCACGCGCCGGGGAGCCGGGTCGCCGTCGAGTTCGCACCCCGTTCGTCGATCGTCGTCCCGGCGTGACGGGACGCCGCCGGCACGGCGGTGATGATCCGGACGATCACGTGCCCGGCTGACGCTGTCTCGTAGAGCTCGTAGGCCAGTTGGATCCCGACCCACGGCGGCGCGGGGCTCTGCTCGCTTCGACGATCCTCTCGCGGGAAGATGGTCATCAGGTGGCGGCGGACGAGAGGGTGGGGGCATGGTCGCAAGCGCGGCGATCTGGTGAGGCTCGGCGAAGCGCCAGCCCAGCCGCCGGGGCTGCCGGAAGGGATCGTCACCTTCCTGCTCACCGACATCGAAGGCTCGACTCCCCTGTGGGAGACCCACAGGGCGGCCATGAGCACGGCACTGGCTCGACATGAGGCGCTGATCGCCGAGGCGGTGGCCTCCCACGGCGGCCAGCTCATCAAGTCCCGTGGCGAGGGCGACTCCACCCTCTCCGTGTTCGTGCGGGCCACCGACGCGGTCGCTGCCGCGTTGGCGGTCCAGCAGGCACTCGCCACCGAGCGATGGCCGGACGACATCACGCTTCCCACCAGGGTCGCCCTGCACAGCGGGGAGGCCGAGCTCCGCGACGGCGACTACTACGGCCAGACGCTGAACCGGGCGGCGCGGCTGCGGGCGTTGGCCCACGGCGGCCATGTCCTGCTTTCGCAGGGGACAGCGGAGATCGTCATGGACCAGCTGCCACCGGAGACGAGCCTGGCCGACGTCGGCAAGCACCGCCTCAAGGGGCTGTCCCGGCCTGAGCACGTCTTTGCGCTGGTGCACCCCGACCTGGGTCCACCGCCACGGCTTCCAACGGTGCCCTCAGCGCCCTCGGAGGCGGCGTTCGTCGGCCGGCGGGACGAGCTGGCCCGGCTGGACGCGGCGCTCGACGGCGTCCTGGCCGGGACGGCGGCGAGCGGCCTGGTCGCCCTGGTGGCGGGTGAGGCCGGCATCGGCAAATCGGCACTGGTCAAGCGGTTCACCGAGCGGCATGCGGCGGATGCACGGTTCCTGGTGGGAGCGTGTGATCCGCTGCTCACGCCCCGTGCGCTGGGCCCGCTGCACGACATCGCCCGGCAGACGGGCGGCAGGCTCGCCGAGCTGCTGGCGGCGGCAAGCCCACGGGAACAGCTGTTCGCGGCGCTCCTGGACGAGCTCGACCAGCCGGCACGCCCGCAGGTGGTGGTGGTCGAGGACGCCCACTGGGCGGACGAGGCGACCCTCGACCTGCTGGTGTTCCTTGGGCGGCGGATGGAGCAGGCCAAGGCGCTGCTGATCGTCACCTACCGCGACGACGAGTTGGCCGTCGACCATCCGCTGCTGGCGGTCATCAGCAACCTGCCGCAGGAGGCGGTACGCCGCCTGCCGCTGCAGCCATTGTCGGAGGCGGCCATGGCGGAGCTGGCCCGGCTGGCCGGGCGGCCCGCCGCCGGCCTGCACGCCCTGACCGGCGGGAACCCGCTGCTGGTCACCGAGATGCTCGCGGCGGGCGAGCCCGGCGTGCCCGCCACCATCCGGGACCTGGTACTCGCCCGTCTGGCCGGCCTGCCAGCGGAGGCGCAGAAGGTCGTGCGGCTGGTGGCCGTGGTCCCGACCCGGACCGAGCTGTGGCTGCTGGAGGAGACCTTGCGACCGGAGCCGGCGGCGGTGGAGCGCTGCGCCGAAGCAGGATTGCTGGTCATCGAGGAGGAGGCGGTCGGGTTCCGCCACGAGCTGCTCCGTCAGGCGGTGGAGGGCTCGATCTCCGCCCTCGGCCGCAGGAGCCTGCACCGCAGGGTCCTGCAGGTGCTGTCGGACACCCAGGGACGGGGGGGTCGACATCGCCCGGCTGGTGCACCACGCCCGGCAGGCCGACGATGCCGACGCCGTGCTGCGCTACGCGCCAGAGGCCGCCCGCCAGGCGACGGCGGTCGCCGCCCACCGGGAGGCCGTCGGGCATTACCGGGCAGCGCTGCGGCATGCCGACCGGCTCTCCCCTCCGGTGCGGGCCGAGCTGCTGGAGGCGTACTCGGTGGAGTGCTACCTGTCGGGGCTGTCGGCCGATGCGGTCTCCGCCCGTCAGGCCGCCCTGGGCCTCCGGGAGGCCGCCGGCGACCAGGAGCAGGTGGGCGAGGGGCTACGGTGGCTGTCGCGCGTGTCCTGGTGGGCCGGCCGCCGGAAGGAGGCGGAGGCGGCCGCCGCCCGCGCGATCGCCGTGCTGGAGGACGGTGAACCCGGCCACCAGCTGGCGATGGCCTACAGCAACCAGGCGCAGCTCGACATGCTGGCCTATCGCAGAGAGGCGGCGCTGGCATGGGCGTCGCGGGCGATCGAGCTGGCCCAGCGGCTGGGCGACCAGGAGACGCTCGGCCATGCCCTGACCAACATCGGCACGACCAGGCTGCTCAGCAGCGACCTGGGCGGTCGCGCCGAATTGGAGCAAGCGTTCGAGGTGGCGACCGCCGCAGGGCTAGAGGACCACGCCGCCCGCGCCCTGGTGAACCTAGCCGGCACCGGCGTGGAGATGCGGGACTTCCGCCACGCTCCCGGCGACCTGGACCGGGCGCTCATCTTTGTCGCTGAGCACGATCTCGCCGGCTACGCCCATTACCTGACCGGGGTCCGCGCGCGCCTGCGGCTGGACTTGGGGGACTGGGCCGGCGCCGAGCAGGACGCTCGCGCCGCCCTGGCCGAGTGGGAGCAACGCCGGCAGGGGGGATCAGCACGGTGTACGAATTGGTGGCCTTGGGCCTGCTGCAGGCGCGCCGCGGCGACCCGGACGCCGCCGGCACGCTGGAGGAGGCTGCGGCGCGTGCGTTGCCAACCGGCGAGTTGCGGTGGATCGGGCCGGTGGCTGCGGCTCGGGCCGAACACGCCTGGCTGCACGGGGAGACCGACCGTGTCGCCGAGGAGGCCGCCATGGCGTTCGAACTGGCC
>DATLQA010000194.1:0-4269 GCA_035535495.1 Actinomycetota bacterium
TGACGACCAACGTCCGAGCGATGGCGGCGTTGGACCACCCCTCGGCCATCAGCGCGAGTACTTCGCGCTCGCGGGGGGTGAGGCGGTCGATCGGGTCGCGGCGCCGGCCGAGGAGCTGGCGGACCACCTCGGGGTCGATGACTGTGCCGCCGGCGGCGACCCGCTGCACCGCGTCGACGAACTCCTCCACGTCGCCGACCCGGTCCTTGAGCAGGTAGCCCACCCCGGCCCCGCGCCCGTGGCGTGGGTCGGCGTCGAGCAGCTCGGCGGCGTAGGTCTGCTCGACGTACTGGCTGAGCACCAGCACGGGCAGGGCGGGGTGCCCCGCGCGCAGGGCGATGGCGGCGCGCAGGCCCTCGTCACTGAAGCCGGGTGGCATGCGCACATCGGTGACCACGATGTCCGGGTCGTGCTCCTCGACGGCCGCGACCAGCGCGGGCGCGTCGCCGACGCGGGCCACGACCGTGTGCCCGAAACGGCGCAGGAGCCCGGCCAGTCCCTCGCGCAGCAGGACACTGTCCTCCGCGAGGACTATCCGGCGGGGGCGGTCTGCCTGCATGGGATCTCCATCCGGAGCAGGGTCGGCCCGCCGGATGGGCTGGAGAGCAGCAGCCGGCCGTCCACCACCGCCACCCGGTCGGCCAGCCCGGCAAGGCCGCTGCCGGCCGCCGGGTCGGCGCCGCCCATGCCGTCGTCGTGGACCTCCAGGACGAGCACGTCGTCCAGCAGCCGGCCGCGCACGGACGCCCGGGTCGCCCGGCTGTGCTTGGCCAGGTTGGCGAGCGCCTCGCAGACGGCGAAGTAGGCGGCGACCTCGACCGCGCCGGGGAGGCGCCGCGGCAGGGCCACGTCGACGTCGACAGAGACCGGTGAGCGCCCGGCGGCGTCGGCGACGGCGGCGGCCAGGCCGCGGTCGGTGAGAACCTGCGGGTGGACGCCGCGGATGAGCTCCCGCAGCTCGGTTAGCGCCTGCTTGGCCTGCTCGTGCGCGGCGGTGACCTGCTCCGCGGCGGCCGAGTCGGACGGCAGGTCGAGCCGGGCCAGCCCGAGGACCACGGTCAGGGCGACCAGACGCTGCTGGGCGCCGTCGTGCAGGTCGCGCTCGATGCGCCGCCGCTCCAGCTCGAAGGCGTCGGCCAGGCGGGCCCGCGAGCGGGTGACCTCGACCAGCCGCTCGCCCAACTCCACCTCGCGGGGCGCGAGGATCAGCCGGGCGAGGGCGGCGCGGGCGCCCGCCCAGGCGGTGAGCGGGTAGGCCGCCAGCGGCAACGCCACCACGGCGGCGGCAAGCATTGCCGCTCGGGTGCCCCATCCCGCGCCGCCGCTCCTGGCGAGCGCGATCACACAGCCGGCGGGGACGGCCAGGGACGCGGCGACCACGGCCAGGTCGATCAGCCACAGCGCCACCGTGCAGATGACGCCGTAGCCGACCTGGAGGGCGCGGTGGGCCCCTTCGGCCCGCCGGTACGGTCCGGGGGCGGGGTCGACCTGCATCAGCCGCAGCCGCCAGTGCTCGTAGCGGGCCATGGCCGGCCCTGACAGCAGCAGCGCCAGGATAACCGGCGGCAGGACCAACGGCGCGGCCTTTGAGGACCTCGAGGCCAGCAGCGTGAGGACCGCGGCCGCCACCGCACCGCTGGGCACGATTCCGCAGAGTAGGTACGCCAGCGAGCGCCAGGGCCACGGCGAGGCGAGGAAGCGCCGCGGCCGCTGCTTGAGCGCCTGCCAGGCGGTGTGGGTGCCCATGCCGCAACCGTACAGCGGGGGGCGGCGCGGCAGCGGTAGTGCTGGGTCTACCCCGGTCCTCGCCCTGGCACCAATGCGGCCGGCTGGCCGGTGCGATTGTCTCGGCGGTGCCGACACCTCTCGCACCGAGGAGCCCACCATGGCCACCCGCCAGACCGTCCCGCCGGCCGGTAGGACGCTCGACTTCGCGGTGCACGCGGTCGAGCTGACCAAGACCTACGGCTCTGGCCCGACCGCGGTCACCGCCCTGGACCGGGTCTCGGTGGCCTTCGGCCGCCGGCGGTTCACCGCCGTCATGGGGCCCTCCGGCTCGGGCAAATCGACCCTGCTGCACTGCCTCGCCGGGCTGGACACCGTCGATGCCGGCGAGATCCGCCTCGGCGACGTCGACCTGACCAGGCTGGATGAGCGCGCCTTGACCCGGCTGCGCCGCGAGCGGGTCGGCTTCGTCTTCCAGGCGTTCAATCTGCTGCCCACCCTCACCGCCGCCGAGAACCTCACCCTGCCGCTGGCTATCGCCGGCCGCCGCGCCGACCCGGCCTGGATCGACCGAGTGGTCGAGGCGGTCGGCCTGCGCGACCGGCTGGGCCACCGGCCGGCAGAGCTGTCCGGCGGCCAGCAGCAGCGACTGGCCGCCGCCCGGGCGCTGGCCAACAGGCCGGAGGTGATCTTCGCCGACGAGCCGACCGGCAACCTGGACTCCCGCTCGAGCGCGGAGCTGCTGGGGTTCCTGCGCCGCTCGGTCGAGGAGCTGGGCCAGACGATCGTGATGGTGACCCACGACCCGGTCGCCGCCGGCCAAGCCGACGAGGTGGTGTTCCTGGCCGACGGCCGGGTGGTCGACGGCATGGCCGCCCCGACCGCCGAGCGGGTGCTCGACGGCATCAAGGCGCTGGGGGGCTGAGCTGGATGTGGCGCTACACCCTCACCAGCCTGCGGGCCGCCAAGGGGCGGCTGCTGCTCACGGCCGCGGCGATCGCGCTCGGCGTCGGCGCCGTGTCGGGGACCTTGGTCATCATCGACAGCGCCAGCGCGGCGGCCGACGCGGCCTTCGCCGAGGCCACCCCGAGAGTCAACGTGGTCGTCCGCGCCACCACGCACGGCGAGGAAGAGGTCTTCTCCGACATCACCGGGGAGCTGTTCGCGCAGCCGATGCCGGCCTCGGCCGTGGACCGCGTCGCCCGGCTCGACGGCGTCGCGGCGGCCATCGGCGTGGTCAGCGGCGACGCGCAGCTCCTGGGCCGCGATGGCCATGTGGTCGGCGGCGGCCGGGCGCCGCTGGGCCGCTCCATCGACGCCTCCTTCACCGGGGACCTGCGCGCCGGTCGGGTGCCCGCCCATGCGGGCGAGGTGGTGATCGACCGGGCCACCGCGCAGAAGCAGCGCTTCGGCGTCGGCGACCAGGTCCGCGTCCTGGTCTCGGGCGAGCCCCGGCACGCCACCGTGGTCGGGATCCTCGACGCCCGGGAGATCCCCGACGCGGTCGTGCTGGTCGGGTTCGACCCGGCCACCGCCAGGCGGCTGCTCGCCCCTGGCCCCGGCCAGGTCGGCTATCTCGAGGTCCGTGCCGCCGCCGGCGTCAGCCAGCGGGAGCTGCGCGACCGGGTCGCCGATGCCCTCGGCCCCGGCTACCAGGCATTCACCAGCGGCGAGCTGGCGGCCGAGCGGGCCCGCAACGCCAGCCCCAGCGAGGGCGGCAACAGCCAGATCTTCTTCGTCGCCAGCGTGGTCGCGCTGTTCGTCGGCATGTTCCTGATCCGCAACACCTTCACCATCGTCCTGGCCTCCCGGACCAGGGAGCTGGCGCTGCTGCGCTGCGTCGGCGCCAGCCGCGCCCAGCTGCGCCGCTCGGTGCTGCTGCAGGCCGCCGCCGTCGGCGCGCTCGCCTCCCTGGCCGGCCTGCTGGCCGGCGTCGCGCTGGCACAGGGGCTGGGGGCGCTGCTGCGCTCCGCCGACGAGGCGGTGGTCGACGTGACCGGCCCCACCCGCGTCCTGCCCCGCACCGCGGTGGTCGCGCTCGCCGTCGGGGTCGGCACCACGGTGGTGTCGGCGTGGAGCCCGGCGCGGCGGGCCACCCGGGTCCCGCCGGTGGCCGCCCTGCGCGGCGACGTGCTCGTCCTCGACCGGCGGGAGGGCCGGGCCCGCGCGCTAGCCGGGGCGGTGCTGGCCGTTGTCGGGGTCGGCCTGGTGCTGGCCGGCGCCCTCGGCGACCCGGTCCAGAGCGCCTACCTGGTCGCCGGCGTGATCGGCACCGCGCTGGGCGTGCTGGTGCTCGGGCCGGTGCTGGCGCGGTCGCTGTCGCGGCTGCTCGGCGTGCCGGTCAGCCGCGCCGCCGGCATCGTCGGCGGGCTGGCCGTCGGCAACGCCGTGCGCAGCTCCCGGCGCACCTCGGCGACGGTGCTGCCCCTGGTGGTCGGGATCACCCTGGTCACCTTCCTGGCCACCCTGGCCGCCGGCACCAGGGCGTCGGCCACCGGCGGCCTGGACCGCACCCTGCGGGCCGACTACCGGCTCGCCGCCCCC
>DATLQA010000195.1:0-37463 GCA_035535495.1 Actinomycetota bacterium
GCTCACCGCCAGGCATCTGCGTGGCTACCTCGCCGGGACCGGGGCGTCGAGAGCGATCCCGAAGGCCGCCTTGACCACACAATTCTAGCTATATAGAGTTCCGGAACAGGCGCCGATCGTCGTTCGGAAGCAGTCGTCTAGGCGGTGGTCGCCGGCCGCTCCGCGGCGCTGGCGACCGGCTCGTCGTAGAGCGATTCCAGCAGGTCGCGGTGCTTGGCGGCGACGACGCGGCGCTTCAGCTTCAGGCTCGGGGTCAGGTCGCCCGACTCCACCTGCAGCTCGCGGTCGAGGATGGTGAACCGCTTGATCGTCTCCCAGGGCGGCAGCCGGCTGTTGGCCTGCTCGATGTAGCCGGCGATCAGCGTCCGCACCTGCTCGTCGGCGGCCAGCTCGGCGAACGGGACGCCGGCGAGGCCGTGCTCCTGCGCCCAGCCGTCGATCGCCTCGGCGTCGAGGGCGACCAGGGCGGTGCAGTACGGGCGGCCCTCACCGTAGACGACGATCTCGGCGGCGTAGGGGCAGACGGCCTTGAAGGCGATCTCGATCGACTGGGGGGCGACATACTTCCCGCCAGAGGTCTTGATCAGGTCCTTGATCCGGTCGGTGACCCGCAGGAACCCGTCGCCGTCCAGCTCGCCGACGTCGCCGGTGCGGAACCAGCCGTCGCCGGCCAGGGTCGCGGCGGTCTCCTCGGGCAGGTTGTGGTAGCCGCGCATCACGCCGGGGCCGCGGACCAGGATCTCGCCGTCGCCGCCGATGCGGACCTCGGTGCCTGGCAGCGGCGGGCCGACGGTGCCGAACCGGGGGTCGTCCGGCCGGTTGACGAAGCTGGCCGCCGAGGTCTCGGTGAGGCCGTACCCTTCCAGGATGAGCACACCGGCGGCGTTGAAGAACTCCGCCACCTCGGCGGAGAGCGCCGCGCTGCCGGAGACGAAGAAGCGCAGCCGGCCGCCGAAGCGCTCGCGGAGCTTGGCGAAGACCAGCCGGTCGGCGACGGCGTGCTGGAGCGCCAGCAGGCCGGTCGGCTCCTTGCCGTGCTTGCGCAGCTCGGCGGCGCGGCGGCCGACCGCGAAGGCCCAGTCGAAGATGCGCCGCTTGAGGCCGTGGCCGGCCATGGCCACCACCCGGTGCTGGACCTTCTCGAAGATCCGCGGCGCGGCCGCCATGAAGGTCGGCCGCACCACCGCGAGGTTGTCGACCAGCTTGGGGATGCGCCCGTCCACGGCGGTGGCGAACCCGACGGCGAGCTGGCCGGAGAGCAGCACCTTGCCGAACGAGTGCGACAGCGGCAGCCACAGGTACTGCAGGTCGTCAGGCCTGAGCAGGTCGAGTGCCTGGATCGCCTTGCCCTCGTAGGCCCAGTTGTCGTGGACCAGCCGCACCCCCTTGGGCCGGCCGGTCGTCCCCGAGGTGTAGATCAGCGTGGCCAGGCTCTCCGGCGTGACCGCCGCGACCGCGTCGTCGACCGCGCCGGGGTCCGCGGCGAGGTGGTCGAGGCCGAGCCGCTCGAGCTCGGCAAGGCCGATCACCCAGTCGCCGTCGGGGGTGCCGTCGAAGGTCACCACCTTGGTCAGGCCTGGCAGCTCGGCGCGGTGGTCGCGGAGCTTGGCGATCTGCTCGTCGTCCTCGGCGAAGACCATGCGGGTCCCGGCGTCACGCAGGATGAAGGCGACGTCGTCGGCTGGCGTGGTGGGGTAGACGGTGGTGGTGGCGGCGCCGGCGCAGAGGATGCCGAAGTCGGCCAGGATCCAGTCGAGCCGGGTGCCCGCCGCGATCCCGACCCGGTCCTCGGGCTGGATGCCGTGCGCGAGCAGCCCCGCGGCGATCGCCCGCACCCGCTCGCCCACCTCACGCCAGTCGAGCGACTCCCAGCGGTCGCCGACGGGATGGCGGAACGCCTCCCGCTCCGGCGTGGCGGCGACCCGGTCGAGCACCATCCGCGCCATCGACACGGGTCGCTGGCTGGCGACGGCGACTTCCTCGACCACGTGACCACCCCCGCTGCGGTGCTGATCACCGGAGCCTACGTGGCCGATGAAGGAAACCGCCAGGCCACCCGGGGCCCGCCACCCCGGCGGCGGGGCGCGCCGGGTAGGCTCAAGGGAGGCAAACGGGCCGTCCAGCCGGGAGGTGGATCTTGGCCGAGGTGCTGGTGCTCAGCGAGGCGGACGTGACCGGCCTGCTCGACGCCGACGAGCTGCTCCCCGCGCTCGCCGACGCGTTCCGGGCGCTCAGCGCCGGGCAGGCGTCGGTGCCGCCACGGGTCGCCGCCAGGAACCAGGCCGGGCTGCTCGGCGCCATGCCGGTGCACCTGCCCGGGGTCGCGCTCGGCGCCAAGCTGGTCGCCGTCTTCCCCGGCAACCACGGCCGCGGCGTGCCGTCCCACCAGGCCCTGATCGCGCTGTTCGACGAGGCGGACGGCACCCCCTTGGCGGTGATGGACGGCACCCGCGTCACCGCGCTGCGCACCGGCGCCTCGGCCGCGGTGGCGGCCGGGGTGCTCGCCCGACCGGACGCGGCGGTCCTGGCGATCCTCGGCGCGGGGGTGCAGGGCCACTCCCATCTGGAGACCTTCGGAAAGGTGCGCGACTTCGCCGAGATCCGGGTCGCCTCGCGGACGCCCGCGCACGCCGCCGTGCTGGCGGCAAGGCACCCGGCGGCGCGACCGGTCGCCTCGTTCGAGGAGGCGGTCGCCGGGGCCGACGTGGTGGCCTGCTGCACCGACGCGCGGGAGCCGGTGCTCCGCGCCGCCTGGCTCGCGCCCGGCGTGCACGTCAGCTCGGTCGGCGGCACCTTCGGGCCGGAGCTGGATGCCGGGACGATGCGGGCCGGGCGGGTGTTCGTTGAGTGGCGCGGCGCGGCCACCAACGCGCCGCCGGCCGGCGCCCACGAGCTGCAAGGCCTCGACCCGGATGGCATCACCGAGATCGGCGAGGTGCTGAACGGCACCAGGCCGGGCCGGTCCGCCGCGGACGAGGTGACCGTGTACAAGTCGACCGGCCACGCGGTCGAGGACGCCGCCGCGGCCCGGCTCGTCTACCAGCGCGCCAGGCGCGAGGGCGCGGGTGTGACCGTGGCCATGTGAGGGCGGTGGGCGGTCAGGCGGAGGCGCGGACGACCAGCTCGGTTTCGAGGATCACGCTGACGCCGGCGGCCTCGCCGGCGAGCTTGGCCAGCAGCAGCCTGGTCATCTGCCGGCCCATCTCCTCGACCGGCTGGCGCACGGTGGTCAGCTGCGGCTCGGCGTGGCGGGCGAGCACCGAGTCGTCGAAGCCGACCACCGCGACCTGGTCGGGCACCTTGCGGCCGGTCTCCTTGAGGACCCGCATGGCGCCGAGCGCCATCAGGTCGGAGGCGGCGAACACCGCGTCGAGGTCGGGCGCGCGGTCGAGCAGCGCGGTCATCGCACGGTGGCCGCTCTCCTCGCTGAAGTCGCCGGGCTCGACCAGCCGCATGTCCGCCGGGAGGCCGGCCGCCCGCAGCGCGTCCTGGTAGCCGTCCAGGCGGTCCCGGCCGACGCTGAGATCCTGCGTGCCGGTGATGGTGGCGACCCGCCGGCGGCCGCTCGCCGCCAGGTAGGCGACCGCCTCGCGGGCGCCGCCGCGGTTGTCGGCGTCGACGTAGCTCGCCGCCACCCGGCCGGCCGGCCGGCCCATCAGCACGGTCGGCACGCCCGCGTCGGCCAGGCGCCGCGGCAGCGGGTCGTCGCCGTGCAGGGAGGCGAGCAGCACGCCGTCGGCGTGGTGGTTGACGATGTAGCGCACCACCCGTTCCCGCTGGGCGGGGTCCTGCGCCATCAGCAGGACCAGTTGCAGGTCGGTGGCTGCCAGCGCGGTGGCCACGCCGCGCGCCATGCCGGCGAAGAACGGCTCGGCGAACACCCTCGTCTCCGGTTCGAACACCACCAGCGCCACCGAGTCGGAACGGCGGGTGACCAGGCTCCGGGCGGCACGGTTGGGCACGTAGCCGAGCTTGCCGATGGCCTGCTCCACCAGGGCCCGGCGCTCCGGGCTGACCCGCGGTGAGTCGTTGACGACCCGGGAGACGGTCGCCCTCGACACGCCCGCCAGCGCGGCGACCTGCTCGAGCGTCGGCTGGCCGGCGGGGCCGGCGGCACGCTGGGGGACGGTCACCTGCTACCTCCCGTGGTCGGGCGGAGGGTCCCGCTGGACCGGACGGCTCGTCGGACCGGCGCGAGCCAGCGGTGCCGCTGGCGTCATTGTGCCGGAGGCGGCAAGCCGCCACCCCGGATCACGTCGGCGTACCAGCGCGCGCTGTCCTTCGGGAGGCGCCGCTGGGTGGCGAAGTCCACGTAGACCAGGCCGAACCGCTGGGAGTATCCCCAGCTCCACTCGAAGTTGTCCATCAGCGACCAGGCGAAGTAGCCCCGCAGCGGCACCCCGGCCGCGATCGCGGCATGGCAGGCGCGGAGGTGGGCGTCGAGGTAGGCGGTGCGCTCGCGGTCGTGGACGGAGCCGTCCGGGGTGAGCTCGTCGCCGAAGGCGGCGCCGTTCTCGGTGACGTACAGCGGGACGGCCGAGTAGGTCTCGGTCACCCGTCGCAGCACCTCGACCAGGCCGGGCTCGTCGATCTCCCAGCCCATCCCGGTGACCGGCCGGCCGCCGTAGACGAACCGGACGTGCTCGCTCGCCGGCCACGGCGAGGCCGACGGCAGGGCGGAGGTGCCGTCCAGGCCCGACTCCCCCGGCAGCCCCGAGACGGTATGCCGGCTGTAGTAGTTGACCCCGAGCATGTCCAGCGGCGTGGCGATGACCGCCAGGTCACCGTCGCGGACGTGCTCGACGCCGCCGAGGACGGCGAGGTCGGCCAGCACGTCGTCCGGGTAGGCGGCGTTGAACACCGCGTCGAGGAAGAGCCGGTTCTGCAGCCCGTCGATGCGGCGGGCGGCGTCGTGGTCCTCGTCGGCATCGCTCGCCGGGGACACCGCGTACAGGTTCAGGGCGGTGCCGATGCGGAGGTCCGGCCGGCGGGCGCGCAGCGCCTGCGTGGCCAGGCCGTGGCCGAGCAGCAGGTGGTGGGCGGCGCGGACGGACGCGGCGGGCTCGGTCCTGCCCGGCGCGTGCGCGCCGGAGGCGTAGCCGAGGAACGCCGCGCACCACGGCTCGTTGATGGTCGTCCAGTGGCGCGCCCGGTCGCCGATCGCGTCGCCGACCAGGGCGGCGTACTCGGCGAAGCGCTCGGCCACCTCACGGGCCGGCCAGCCGCCGGCGTCCTCGAGCGCCTGGGGCAGGTCCCAGTGGTAGAGGGTGGGGAACGGCTCGATCCCCGCCGCGAGCAGGGCGTCGACGAGCCGGCGGTAGAAGTCGAGGCCGGCCTGGTTGGCGGCGCCGGCGCCGCCGGGCTGCACCCGTGGCCAGGACACCGAGAACCGGTAGGCGGTGATCCCCAGCTCGGCCATGAGCGCGACGTCGTCGCGGTAGCGGTGGTAGTGGTCGATGGCGACGTCGCCGTTGTCGCCGCCGAGCACCTTGCCGTCGGCGTGGCTGAACGTGTCCCAGATCGACGGGCCCCGGCCGTCGGTGGTGGCGGCACCCTCGACCTGGTAGGCGGCGGTGGCGGCGCCCCACGCGAACTCGCGCGGGAAGCGCAGGTCGACCGCTGGCCAGGCGGTGGTCGGGGTCTTCGGCTGCGAACGTTGAGCAGTCACGCCTTGAGTGCACCTTCCATGATTCCGCCGATGATCTGGCGACCGAACAGGGCGAAGATGACCAGCAGGGGGACGGTTGAGATCAGCGTGCCGGTGAACAGCAGGGTGTAGTCGGTGAAGTAGGCGCTGTTGAGCTGGTTCAGGGAGAGCTGGACGGTGGGGTTGTCGGGGTTGAGGACGACCAGCGGCCACATGAACTCGTTCCAGGTCTGCATGAAGGTGAACAGGCCGAGCACCGCCATGGCCGGCCGCAGCGCCGGCAGGACCACGTGCCAGTAGATGCGGATGGTCGAGGCGCCGTCGACGCGGGCCGCGTCGATCAGCTCGTCGGGGACCGCCTGGCTGGCGTACTGGCGCATCATGAACACGCCGAACCCGGTGACCAGGAACGGCACGATCACCGCCTGGAGCTGCCCGGTCCAGTGCAGCTTCACCATCACCATGTAGAGCGGGATGATGCCCATCTGGACCGGCACCATCATGGTGCCAAGGATCACCAGCAGCAGCGCGTTGCGGCCGCGGAAGCGGAGCTTGGCGAAGGCGAATCCGGCCAGCGAGCTGAACAGCATCACCGACAGCGCTACCACGCCGGAGGCGAGCGCGGAGTTGGCCAGCCCGCGGGCGAAGTGCGCCGGCTCGGTGGCGAACAGCCGCTGGAAGTTCTCGGGCAGGTTGCCGCCGGGCAGCAGCGGCGGCGGGACGTCGCCGACGACGTCGTTGGTGCGGGTCGCCACCACCAGCATCCAGTAGATCGGGAACACCGACAGCGCGACCGTGGCGATCAGGGTGACGTAGGTCAGCGGGCTGGCTCGCCACAAGGCGCTCGACCCGCGCGGCGGGCGCCGCTGGGCTGAGCGCGGCCTGGGCAGGACCAGCGGACGCGGCCCGGTTCCGATCGCGGACATCAGCGGTGCTCCTTCACGAGGTCGAGCGGAGACGGCGGATGATCAGGAAGTTGACGATCGAGGCCAGGATGATGATCACGAACAGCACCCAGGCGATCGCGGCGCCGTAGCCGTACTCGTAGTCACGGAACGCGTTCTCGAACATGTACATGGTCATCGTCTGGAACTGGCCGAGGCTGCCGCCGCCCATCTGCCCGCTGCCGAACAGCAGCGGCTCGGTGAACAGCTGCAGGCCGCCGATGGTGGAGATGATCGCCGTGAAGATGATCGTCGGGCGCAGCAGCGGCACGGTGATGCGCCAGAACTGCCGGGCGCGGGAGGCGCCGTCGATCGCCGCGGCCTCGTAGAGGTCGCGCGGGATCGCCTGCATGGCCGCCAGGTAGATCAGCGTGTTGTAGCCGGTCCAGCGCCAGTCGACCATGCTCGAGATGGCGATCCAGGACGACCACTTGTCCGCCTGCCACTCGATCCGGTCCACCCCGACCAGGCCGAGCAGCCAGTTGACCATGCCGTAGTCGCGGCCGTAGAGCTGGCTGAACACGATCGCGACGGCCACCACCGAGGTGACCATCGGGATCAGCACGCCCATGCGGAAGAAGGTGCGGACGCGCAGCCACTGGTTGAGCAGGTTCGCCAGGACCAGGGCGATCAGCAGCTGCGGCACGGTGGAGAGCACGAACATGCCGAACGTGTTGACCACGCTGTTCCAGAAGTCGGTGTCCACCATCAGCTCGGCGTAGTTGTGCAGGCCGATGAACTCACGCCCGCCGATGAGCTCCCAGTCGTGCAGGGAGACCCAGAAGGTGTAGCCGATCGGGAACAGGCCGAACACCGCGAAGAGCAGGAAGAACGGCGCGATGTACAGGTAGGGCGACGCCTTGATGTCGAGCCACGAGAGCCTGGCGCGCCAGGCGGACACCGCCTGGGCACCGGCGACCGGCGCCGGCGGGGCTCCTGCCCGCCGGTCCCGTGTCGGCGGCGGGCGCAGTTCAAGGCCCATGATCAACCTTCCGGTCTCAGGTGGGGCGACGCGGTGGCACCGGGCGCGGGCGCTGGCGCCACCGCGTCGTGTTCGTCATCGGCCGGCGCGCAGCGCGACGACCGGCCGATGACGACTGCCGGCCCGCTCGCTAGTCGGCTTCCTTCTTGGCATCGGCGACGGCCCGCTGCCAGCCCTCCTCGGCCGACAGCTTGCCTTGCTCGACGGCGCGGAGGTCGTCGTCGACCTTCTCACGGACGGGCTGGTGCTTCGGCGCGAGGTAGAGCGGCTTCAGCGCCTGCGCGCCCTGGGCGAAGATCTGGCCGATCGGCGCGTTGTTGAAGTACGGGTCCTTCAGGCCCTGCACCGCGGGGTCGTTCTCCGCCGTCGGCGAGGACGGGAAGGTCTTCTTCGCCTTGAACGCGGCCGCCTGGCTCTCCGGGCTGGTCAGGAACTTGGCGAGGTCGGCAGCCTCCCTCGGGTGCTTGCTCTGGGTGGGGACGGCCAGGAACGAGCCGCCCCAGTTGCCGCCACCGCCGGGCACGGTGGCAACGTCCCACAGGCCCTTCTTGGACGCGCCCGACTGCTCCTGGATGATGCCGAGCATCCACGCCGGCGCGGCGACGGTCGCGAACGCGTCCTTCTTGAAGCCGGCGTTCCACGCCGGGTCGAAGGTGCGCAGCGACGCCGACAGGCCCTCGGCGTACATGCGGGTGCTCAGGTCCCAGGCGGTCTTGACGCGCGGGTTGGTGTCGATCACCAGGTTGTTCGAGGTGTCGAAGTAGCTGAAGTCACCCTGCTGGTTGAGGACGGTGTTGTAGACGTTGGTGAGCGAGTCGAAGAACTTCGCCCCGGTGTTGGCCGCCTTGAACTTCTTGCCGGTCTCGATGTAGGCGTCCCAGGTCGGCCAGAGCTTGGAGACGTCGTCCCTGGCGGTCGGCAGGCCGGCCTTCTTGAACAGGTCGGTGCGGTAGGCCATGGCCAGCGGGCCGATGTCGGTGCCGAGGCCGATGAGCTTCTGCTGGTCGGCGCTGAGGCCCTGGTTCCACTTCCACTCGAGGAAGTTGCTCTTGAGCTCCCCGGCGCCGTAGTCGAGCAGGTTGACGTACTTGTCCGCCTGCGCCTTCTGGGCGATGATCTGGCCCTCTTCCAGCGCGACCACGTCGCCCGCGCCGCTGCCGGCGGCGAGCCACTGGTCCAGCCGCGCCCGGTAGTCCTCGAGCCGGACGACCTTGCGCTGGTTGACGGTGATGTTCGGGTGGCTGGTCTGGTACTGCTTGATCAGGTCCTCGTAGCCGAACTCGCCGAAGGTGTCCAGGGTCAGGGTCACCTTCTCGGTGCCCTGGGTCTCGCCGCCGCCTCCCTTGTCGTTGCCTCCCGAGCTGCACGCCGCGAGCAAGCCGGCAAGCGCCAGGGCGAGCAGGACGTGAGCTCGTCGCCACCGTCGTCCCCACCGTGGTTGTCCTGCACCCATCGAAGCCCTCCTCCGGATTGGGCGCGCCGCCAGGATGATCTGACCGGGCGGCTTGTGAGAGCGCTCTCACACCTGTTGCGCTGAGCATGCTATGTGATTCGACCACCTGTCAAGAGGGAGCGTTCTCACGATTCGCGAGCAGACCGACCGGCCGGCGCGCGTCCGGCTGCAACCCGGCTGCTACGCTGCCGGCCAGCATCGTCGCGTCGCCAGGGAGCCGGTCAGGTGCTCCCCTCCCGGACAGAAAGGGCGCGGCTATGACCTCGATGCTGGCGGGCGCGCAAGCCCGCACCCCCCTGGTGGTGACGGACGGGCGCTCCGGCAGCGCCCTGGAGCGGGTCACCCTGGCCGACGGGCGCGTGGTGGTGGTGAAGCGGGTCGCCCCGGCCTGGGACTGGATCATGCGGGGCACCAACGACCGCGGCCGCATCGCCGAGCTCTGGTCGTCCGGCCTGCTGGCACGGGTCCCGGCCGTGCTCGACCACGGCGTGCTGGCGGTGGAGGCCGACGGCGACGCCTGGCTGGTGATCATGCGCGACCTGGCCGCCGACTTCGTGCCGGAGGAGACCCGGCTGAGCCGGGCGCAGAGCCGGCGGATCCTCGGCGCGGCCGCCGCCCTGCACGCCGCCTTCTGGGGCGCGCCCCACCAGCCCGAGCTCTGCTCCCTGGCCGACCGCTACACCCTCCTCTCCCCCCCAAACGCCACGCGCGAGCGTGCGCGCGGCAACCAGTTCGCCGTGACCATCCTGCGCGGCTGGGAGCGCTTCGCCGAGCGGGTCCCCGCCGACGTCGCCGACGCCGTCCTCGCCCTGGCCGAGCGGCCCGAGCGGCTCGCGGCCGCGCTGGCCCGCCACCCGGCGACGCTGATCCACGGCGACCTCAAGCTCGGCAACATCGGGCTGGCCGGGAAGGGAGGTGGCCCGGAGCGGCGCAGGGACACCGACCGTTTGAACAACCCCGGCCGGGTCGTGCTGGTCGACTGGGGCACCCAGACGGGCTGGGCGCCCCCCGCGGTCGAATGGGCCTGGTACCTGGCGATCAACCGCAGCCGCATCGACGCCAGCCACGAGCAGGTGCTGGACGACGCCCGCGCCGCGGCCGGCGAGCACCACGACGAGGCCGCCCTCGACCTCGGCCTGCTCGGCGGCCTGCTGCAGCTCGGCTGGGACAAGGCCCTCCATGCCACCGAGCACCCGGACGCGGCCATCCGCGCCCGTGAGGCCGACGACCTGGCCTGGTGGGTGGCAAGGTCCCGGGCCGGGCTGGAGCTCCTGCCTGGCTGATCGGCCGCTCAGCGGCCGCTGGCCAGCCGGCCCCTGGCCAGGAAGCCGGCGCGCAGGTCGGCGGGGAGCGCGGCGGCGAGGCGGTCGAGCGCGGCGCCGGCCGCCGCGCCACCGGCCACCTCGGCGAGCAGGTAGTCGGAGCCGACCGGGGCGGCGACCCGGGCCGCCTCCTGGTGGCGGCCGAGCCGGGCCAGCGCGAGTGCCTCGTACTTGGCCGAGCCGGCCACCCTGGCGGTGGCCAGCAACCCCTCGGCCTCGTCAGGGACCAGCCGGGCGGCCAGCTCCGCGTGCCGCAGCCGGGCGCGCCAGTGGTAGCCGAGCGGCAGGTCGAGCATGCCGGCGGCCTGCTGGAGCAGGCGCCCGGCCTCGGCCTCGTCGCCGCCCACCAGGGCGCACTCGGCCAGCCCCAGCCAGGCGTGCAGGGCGGGATGGGAGCCGGCGTCGGACCCGCCGGCCAGCTCGGTCGCGCGCAGCGCCAGGTCGCGGGCGCGGGGCAGGTCACCGAGTTCCCGCCACACCCACGACGCGGCGGTGGCGGCGCGGGCGTGGTAGGTCGCGTCCTCGACCTCGGCCAGCGGCCGCGCCAGGCGCTCCAGGCGGGCCAGCGCCCCGGCGAAGTCGCCCAGGTTGGCGCAGGCCAGGGCGCTGCCGAACTGGGCGGTGAGCATAGAGCGGAGGACACCGGCGCGCCTGCCCTCCTCCACCGCCTGGTCGAGCAGCCGGCGGGCCTCGGCGAAGCGGTCGCTGTGGTCGAGCAGCAGGCCGAGGGACTGGTGCGCGACCGCCCTGGTGGCCGGGTCGGTCTCGGCGGCGAGCACGGCGGCGAACGCCGCCTCCGCGCCTTCGAGCTCCCCCTCGGCGTGGCGGACCCGTCCGACCAGCAGCAGCGCGCTCGGCCGGGCACCTGGCGCGGCCGCGGCCCGCTCGGCCAGCTCGCGCCAGCGCCCCGCCGGCTCCCAGCCGCGCTGGCTGTCACGGGCGAAGTAGGCGGTCCAGCCGAGCCGCTCGACCGCCTCGGTCGCCAGCGGGTCGTCCCCGGCCTCCCTGGCCAGGCGGAGGGCCTCGGTGTGGTCGGCGAACGCCTCCTGGTACTCGCCCAGCGCCTCCCTGGCCTGGCCGCGGTCCAGCCGGGCGCGCGCCTGCAGTGCCACCTCGCCGCTGTTGGCCGCCGCCGCCACCGCCTCGCCGAGCAGCCGCTCGGCGTCCCGGTTGGCGAACGCCGCCGCGGCCCGCATGGCGGCCTGCCGCCATGCCTGGGCGGCACCGACCCAGTCGCCGGCGGCGGCCGCGTGGCCGGCGACCGCCTCCGGCCGGCCGGCGAGCATCCCGGCGAGCCGGCGGTGGCGGGCGACCAGGGTGGGCCGCGGGGTGGTCTCGTACAGGACCTGGTGGATGAGGTCGTTGGCGAACTCGTAGGCCGGGCCGGACTCGACCAGCAGCCGGCTGGCGAGGGCCCGCTCGGCGCGGGCGGCGGCGTCCTCGACGCTGATACCGAGCAGGTCGGCCACCACCTCCAGGTCGAAGCTGGACCCGACCACCACCGCGGCTCTGAGCAGCATCTCGACCTCGGGTCCGCCGCGGCGGACCCGGGCGAGCACCGCCTCGGTGAGCGAGCCGGGCACGCCGCCGCCGTCGCGGGCGGCGGTGCTCTCGGCCGCCGCCCGCAGCGCCTCGACCGCGAACAGGGTGTGGCCGCGGGTCCGCTCCAGGACCGGCCCGGCCAGCTCCACGACCCCGAACTGGCTGGCCAGCTCGGCCACTGCCGGTGCGGCCAGCGGGCCCAGCTCGAGCGAGTCGGCCACGTCGCCGAGGGTGGCGGCGACCTCGCCGCCCTCCTCGGCGCGAACGGTCGCCACCACCAGCAGGCGGTCGCCGCCATGGCGGTGCCTGGCGGCCTGCCCGCGGCCGGTCCGCCCGGCCAGGAAGTGCAGCAGCTCCAGGCTGGAGCTGCCGGCCTGGTGGAGGTCGTCGAGCAGCAGCAGGACGGACTGCTCCCGGGCGAGGCCGCGGAGGAAGGCGGTGACCGCCTCGAACGAGCGGCGCCGCTCCAGCTCGGCGGGGCCGCGCTCGTAGGCGGGCAGGGTGAGCAGCTGCCGCACCTCCGCGACCAGCTCGGCCAGGGCGCCGGCGTGGTCGCCGGCGGCGGCCTCGACCCGCCCGGCCGGCAGCCGCAGGACCAGCGAGCGCACCGCCTCGGCCAGCGGCTGCAGGAACAGCGACCGCTCGGCCTGGTGGCAGCGGGCGGTCACCACCAGCCCACCGGTGGCCTCCGCGAGGCTGGCCAGCTCCTGGGCCAGGCGGGTCTTGCCGATGCCGGCCTCGCCGCTGACCAGCACCATCCCGGGGTGATGGGAGACCGCCGCCGTCCATGCCGAGGTCAGCGCGGCCAGCTCGGCCTGGCGGCCGACGAAGGCGGCCTCCGCGAGCCGAGCGCCGGCCCGTTCGGCAGGTCGGCGGGTGTCCCGGCGCGGCGCCGCGCCGGCGGTGGTGGCGGCGGACGCCGCCGGCTCGGCGGCCGGGTCCTCGCCGCGGAGGATGGCGAGGTGCAGGGCGGAGGTCTCCGGGCCGGGGTCGGCGCCGAGCTCGTCGGCGAGCCGCTCGCGCAAGCGCTCGTAGGCGGCCAGGGCGGCGGCCGGCTCGGCGGCGCGCCAGTGGGCCAGCATCACGGCCCGGTGGGCCGCCTCGTCCAGCGGGTCGGCCGCCACCGCGGCGCCGGCGTGGACGAGCGCCCCGGCCGGGTCGCCGCCGGCCAGGGCGGCCTGCCAGGCGATCCGGCGGACCCGGCCGGCCAGCGCCTCGACCTCCCTGCGGGCCTCGGCCGCCCAGTCGGCGTCCGGCTCGTCGGCCAGCAGCGGGCCCCGGCCGAGCAGGCCGAGCGCCCGCTCGGCGGCGGCGCCGGCCAAGGCCGGCTCGCCGGCGGCGAGCCGGCCTTCGGCCTCGCCGGCCAGCCGTTCCGCCTCCTCGAGGTCGACCTCGACGCCCGGCCCGGCGGTGAACCGCCAGCCGTGCCGGTCGCCGGTGATCGTCCCCGCCCCCAGGACGCTTCGCAGCCGGCTGACCAGGGTCGCCAGGTTCGCCTCCGGATCGGCCGGCGGCCGGGCGCCCCAGAGCACCTCGGCGAGCACGTCGGCGCCGACCAGCGCGCCGCGCCTGGCCAGCAGCACCTTCAGCAGGGTGCGGGCCTTTCGGTTGGCGACCTCGTGGGCGGGCAGGGCTTGGCCGCCTCGCAGCACCGTGAACGGCCCGAGGACCTGGATCCGGAACTCGTCTGGCGAACTCACCGCCCCCCCATCGCGCGTTGCCCCCGGCATTGTCGGGGTTGCAGCCGGCCGCGGCCACGCTGCAAGCGCCCTGCAACCCCTCCGGCGAGCATCGGCGGCGTCGACCCGACCACCTGAGGAGGTGCGTCCCATGCCCATCGACCAAGCCAAGCTCGACGAGCTGCTGGGCCGGTTCGTCGCGGACCTCGGCGCCGTGTTCCACGCGCCGACGGTCGTGATCGGCGACAAGCTCGGCCTCTACCGGACGCTGGCGGACGCCGGCCCGAGCACAGCCGCCGAGCTGGCCGAGCGCAGCGGTGTTGCCGAGCGCTACGTGACCGAGTGGCTGCGCGGCCAGGCCGCCAGCGGCTACGTCACCTACGACCCCGAGGAGGACCGCTACCTGCTCACCGAGGAGCAGGCCTTCGCCCTGACCGACGAGCGCAACCCGGTGTTCCTGCCGGGCGCCTTCCAGGTCGCCACCTCGGTCGCCAAGGACGAGCCTCGACTGGCCGAGGCGCTCAGGGCCGGCACCGGCTTCGGCTGGCACCAGCACCACCCCGACCTGTTCCATGGCACCGAGCGCTTCTTCCGCCCCGGCTACAGCGCCAACCTGGTGAGCGCGTGGATCCCGGCGCTGGACGGGGTGGAGGCCAGGCTGCGCGCTGGCGCGCGCGTGGCCGACGTCGGCTGCGGCCACGGCGCCTCCACCATCCTGCTGGCGCAGGCCTACCCGGCGTCATCCTTCGTCGGCTTCGACGGCCACCGCCCCTCGATCGAGTGGGCCCGCAAGGCGGCCACCGAGGCCGGCGTGGCCGACCGCTGCAGCTTCGAGGTCGCCTCGGCCCAGGCCTACCCGGGGAGCGGCTACGGCCTGGTGGCCGTGTTCGATGCCCTGCACGACATGGGCGATCCGGTCGGCGCCGCCGAGCACGCCCGCCGCAGCCTGGCGGACGACGGCACCTGGATGGTGGTCGAACCCAACGCGGGCGACCGCGTGGCCGACAACCTCAACCCGATCGGCCGGGTCTTCTACAACGCCTCCACGCTGATCTGCGTGCCGCACTCCCTCTCCGAGGAGGTCGGCCTGGCGCTCGGCGCCCAGGCCGGCGAGGCCCGCATCCGCGAGGTCGCGCTGGCGGGCGGCTTCACCCGCTTCCGGCGCGCGGCCGACAACCCGTTCAACGCCGTCTACGAGGCCCGTCCGTAGGCGGCCCGGCCCACGTCCCGGCCCCGCCTGGCGGGGCTGGGGCGCCGGCACCTCCCGCCGCCGCCTGCCGCAGGGCTCACCGTTCCACCGGGTCGCTGCCGCCACGGTGGGCCTCGAGCTCGGCCAGGGTGGGCAGGCCCTCATAATCGCCGGGGTGGCCGGCGACCCGGCCGGCCACCCAGTTGCCGGTCGCGATCGACTCGCGGAAGCCGACGCCGCGCAACCGGCCGAACAGGTAGCCGGCGTTGAAGGCGTCGCCGGAGCCGACCGCGTCGACCGCCACCACGCTCGGGTCGGCCGGCTCCTCGACCAGCTCCGCGGCGTCGGCGCCGAGGGCGCCGTGCAGCCCCCGCTTGACCACCACGGCCGGGATGCCGAACCCGCGCAGCCGCTCCACCGCCGCCGGCAGGCTCGCCTCCCCGGTGCAGGCGAGCGCCTCGGGCTCCCCCAGCAGCAGGTCGGTCACGAACGGGAAGACCTCCTGGCAGTCGGCGACGCTCTCGGCGAGCGGGCGGAGCTTGCGGCGCAGGTTGGGGTCGAAGCTGACCGGGATGCGCAGCTCGGCGCAGCGCCGCAGCACCTTGTGGACGGTGGCCCGCGGCCGCTCGCCGAGGGCGAGGGTGATGCCGGTCAGGTGGACGCGGCTGGCGCTGGCCACCAGCCGGTCGTCGACGTCCTCCGGCCCGAGCCCGGCGGCCGCCGAGCCGCGCCGCCAGTAGTGGACGTGGACCTCGGTCGGGGTGCGCAGCTCCTTGATCATCAGCCCGGTGGGCTCCCCGTCGACCCGCACCACCGCGCTGACGTCGACGCCCTCACCCCGCAGGACCTTGAGGATCTCCTCGCCGAACGGGTCGCGGGACACGCGGCTGAGCCATGCCACCTTGCAGCCGAGCCGCGCCAGGCCGATGGCGGTGTTCGACTCGGTGCCGCCGATGGTCTTGCGCAGCGTGCGGACCGATTCGATGCGGCCTGGTTCGGCGGCGGTCAGGGAGATCAGGGTCTCGCCGAGGGTCAGGAGGTCGAGTGCCATCGGCGCTAGGAGGCTCCCGGAACCAGCGCCAGCACCCGGCAGGGGCTGCCGGAGCCGCGCACGATCTTCAGCGGGGCGGCCACCACCACCGCGCCGGTGGCCGGCAGCTGGGCGACGTTGGCGAGCTGGGTGAGGCCGTACTTGTCCGCTCCGAGCAGGAAGCTGTGGCAGGGGAAGGGCGGGTCGAAGGCGTGGGCGCCGCCGGCGTCGGTCCCGACCGTCTCGACGCCGAGGCCGGTGATCGGCCGCTCCGCCAGCCAGCGGGCGCAGTCCGGGTGGACGCCGGGGGTGTGCGGGCCGGATTCGTCGGCGTTGAGGAAGCGTCCCTGGTCGTCGGCGCGGGCGTCCCAGCCGGTCCGGTACAGCAGCCACCCGCCGGCGGGCAGGGGGCCGTGCTCGGCTTCGAACGACTCCACGTCGGCGACGGTGAGCAGGTAGTCGGGGTCCTTGCCGGCCTCGGCGGTCTGGTCGATCACCACCGCCGGGCCCACCAGGCGGCGCGGCGGGATCTGGGAGACGTCGTCGCCGTCACGGCCGGTGACCCAGTGGATCGGCGCGTCGAGGTGGGTGCCGGTGTGCTCGCCGCCCTCGAAGGCGTTCCAGTACCAGGCCGGGCCGCGCTCGTCGTAGCGGGACAGCTCCCGGAGGCGGAACGGCGGCGTGTTGGCGAGCGGCTCCGGCAGGTGCAGCAGCGGGGTCGTCTCGGACAGCGGCTGGGTCAGGTCGACCACGTTGACCTCGCCGGAGGCGAGCGCGTCGGCGAGGCTGGCGAGCACCGTCATGGGGTACCTCCGGGTCGTCGCGGGTGGATCAGCTGCGGAGCGCGCGCTGGAACTCGAAGCGGTTCTCGAGCAGGTGCAGGTCCATGTGGAAGCTGGCGGGACCGACCGCCTCGACCTTGGCGACCACGCAGGCCAGCTCGTCGGCGTCGATCGCGGCCTTGGCCGCGGCGGTGAACTCGTCCTGGCCGGTCACGGTGCGGGCACCGGGGATGCCGGCCGCCCTGGCGATCCCGGCCAGGTCGGTGCCGGTGCCGGTGGCGGTCGGGAAGCCGCCGACCGAGAGCAGGCTCTCGTTGTCGAACACGATCTGGGTGAGGTTCGGCGGGGCGTACCGGGCCAGCGTGGTCAGCCCGCCGAGGTTCATCAGCACCGAGCCGTCGCCGTCGATCACCACGACCTTGCGATCGGGCTGGCTGAGCGCGATGCCGAGGCCCATCGAGGAGGCCAGCCCCATGGCGTGCTCGAGGTAGAAGAAATTGGGCCGGTGGCCGAGGGAGTACAGCTCGACCGCGACCGCGCCCATGATGGTCACCACCGCGCATTCGGTCAGCTGGTCGTAGATGGCGGCCAGGCAGTCGATCCGCTTCATGCCGCCTCCCACATCAGCTCGCGGGTGAGCAGCAGCGCCACCGGCGACAGCGAAGCCTGTGCCAGGGTCATCGCCCTGGCGACCTGCACGTGCACGCTGGCCGGGTCGGTCAGCTCGTCGGTGACGATGCCCAGCGCGTCGAGCACCGGGCGGGTGGCCTTGCCGCCCTGGGTCTGCCACGGGTCGGGCTCGCCGAGGTGGCCGCGGTCACTGATCAGCATCAGCAGCGGGATGTGGTAGAGCTGGGCCAGGGAGACGATGCCGTTGACCGACTGCAGCAGCCCGTGGTTCTGCATCAGCATCGCCGCCCTGCGGCCGGCGAGGTGCGCCCCGGCCGAGACGCCCACCCCCTCCTCCTCCTTGGCCAGCCGGACCAGGATCATGCCCGGGTCGTCGTCGGCCAGCCGGATGAGGTGCACCAGCCAGGTCTCCGGCAGGGCGCTGATCACCTCCACACCGGCGGCCAGCAGCGCGTCGTAGACGAGCTTGGAGTTCCGCTCCGAGACGGGCATGCAATCACCTGCCTTGCTAGGCGCCCAGGTCGATCAGGTGCTCGTAGTCGAGGCCGAGATCGTTGACCACAGTAGCGAGGCCGACGGTGGCCACGCGCACGCCGGCGTGGACGCAGGGGTCGAGGTCGTCGCGGGCGAGCAGTGCCGTGCAGCGGCGGTAGAGGTCGAGCAGCTCGTCCTCGGTGGCGGTGGTGGTCTGGCCGAGCAGGTCGGTGGCCATGGCGATCACGCTCCGGCAGGCTTGTCGCGGAGGTCGACGGTACGGCGGGCCTTCAGCTCGAAGCGGGGCAGCTCGCCGGTGGCGGCCCGCTCCACCTCGAAGCGCAGACCCTCGTGGGCGGCGGCGAGGTCCTTGGCGAGCTGCTCGCGCAGCTCGGCCCAGGTGGCATCGGCCGCGTCGGGTGGCAACTCGACCCGGAGCGCGATGCGGTCGAGCAGGTCGTCGCCGCGGGTCAGGCGGAGCTGGAACTCCTCCACCACCGGGTACTCGCGGACGATCGCCTCGACCGCCCGCGGGTAGACGTTGGTGCCGCGGACCAGCTTCATGTCGTCGACCCGGCCGAGGATGCCGCCCTCGTACAGGTCGAAGCCGCGGCCGCAGTCGCAGCGCGCCGCCGGGACCTTGCAGACCAGGTCGGCGGTGCGGTAGCGCAGCAGCGGGATGATGCCCCGGCCGAACGAGGTGACCACCCGCTCGCCCTGCTCGCCGTAGCCGACCGGCGCGTCGCCGGTGGGGTCGACCACCTCCTCGATGAAGTGGTCCTCGATGATGTGGGTGCCGCCAGGCTGGCGCGAACACTCGAAGATCATGATCGTGCCGATCTCGGTCATGCCGGCGGTGTCTCCCGCTACTGAGCCCCAGAGCCGCTCGATCAGTGCCTTGGTCTGCGGGATCGACCCGGCCGGCTCGCCTGACAGGATCAGCCGCTGGACCGGGCTGGCGGCGAGGTCGACGCCGAGCCGGCCTGCCTCCTGGGCCAGGCGGATCGCGTAGGTCGGGGTGGAGGCGACCACGGTGGCGCCGAAGTCGAGGATCTGCTTGACCCGGTTCTCGGTGGTCTGGGCGCCGCCAGGCACGTTCAGTGCGCCGATCTTCTCCATGGCGTAATGCAGGCCCCAGAAGCCGATGAAGGAGCCGTAGCCGAAGGCGACGTAGGCGGTGTCGTCCGGGCGGACCCCGAAGCCCCACAGCCCGTAGCACCACATCTCCGACTGCCAGGCCCAGTCCTTGGCGCTGTCGAGCACCCGGATCGGCTCGCGGCCGGTGGTGCCCGAGGTGGTGTGGAACCGGATGGCCGCCTCGCGGCCGGCCACCGGCAGGGTGCCGAACGGCGGCCGCTCCGCCTGGCTGGCCATCCACTCCTCGCGCGTCAGCATCGGCAGCCTGCGCAGGTCGTCGAGGCTTCGGAGCTGCTCGGGAGCGAACCCGGCCTGGGCGAAGGAGCGCTGGTAGAAGGGGCTGCGGGCGGCTGCCCAGTCGACCAGGCGGCGGAGCTTGGCGAGCTGCAGGGCTTCGAGCTGGTCGCGTGGGAGCGTCTCGGTCTTGGGGTTCCAGAACGGTGCGACGTCAGCCACCGGCACCTCCGCGACTCTCGCCGGACACGTCGATGGGACCGTAGCACGGAGATATGAGACCCGTATGAGCTGTTCAAGAGGAAAAAAGAGATCTCGCTGTTAGAGCATATCGAGAGTTTCGTGGTATCAAGTGGGGAATAGCTTGTTATGCCTCTAGTCCGAAATAGTCATCTATGGCAATGTAGGCAACCTGGCTCTATCGTCGCTTTTCGGCGAGGTGGGAAAGATGACGAGTGTAGATCCGGTCGCCGCCGAGGAGTTCCTCCGCCTCTACCACACCGAGTTCCCCAGTGCCGGTCCGCTGGGCCCACGCCTTGCCGAGGTCCAGGCCGAGATCGAGCGCACCGGGACCTATGTGCAAACCAGTGCCGAGCTGACCTTCGGCGCCCAGGTGGCGTGGCGCAACTCCAGCCGCTGCATCGGCCGGCTCTATTGGCGCAGCCTGCGCGTGCGTGACCGGCGCGAGGTGGTCACGGCCGAGGAGGTGGCGGCCGAGGCGATCGCCCATATGCGGCAGGCCACCAACGGCGGGCGCATCCGGCCGACGGTGACCGTGTTCGCTCCGGACACCCCGAGGCGGCGCGGTCCCCGGATCTGGAACGAGCAGCTGATCCGCTACGCGGGCTACCGGCTGCCTGGCGGTTCGGTGGTCGGTGACCCGCGCTACGTGGGCTTCACCGACCTGGTGCTGCGGCTCGGCTGGGAGGGTG
Source organism: Actinomycetota bacterium (assembly GCA_035535495.1). GTDB lineage: Bacteria > Actinomycetota > CALGFH01 > CALGFH01 > CALGFH01 > DASUZB01. The sequence goes on from DATLQA010000195.1 coordinate 19,978, forward strand.
GGGCCGGCACGCTGTTCGACGTGCTGCCGCTGGTGGTGCAGGCCGACGGCGGGCCGCCCCGGCTCTTCGACCTGCCAGCCGACGCGGTGCTCGAGGTGCCGATCCACCATCCCGGCTACGAGTGGTTCGCCGACCTGGAGCTGCGCTGGCACGCCCTGCCGGTGCTGTCGTGCATGTGCCTGGAGATCGGCGGCATCTGCTACCAGGCCGCGCCGTTCAACGGCTGGTACATGGGCACCGAGATCGGCGCCAGGAACCTGGCCGACACCGGCCGCTACGACCTGCTGCCGGTGGTTGCCGACCGGCTCGGGCTCGACACCTCCGGCGAGCGGTCGCTCTGGCGCGACCGGGCGCTGGTCGAGCTGAACCTGGCGGTCCTGCACTCCTTCGACCGGGCCGGGGTGACCATCACCGACCACCACACCGAGGCCCACCGCTTCATGGCCCACCTGGCCAAGGAGGAGCGGGCCGGGCGGATGACACCGACGGACTGGACCTGGATCGTGCCGCCGATCTCGGGGGCGGCCACCCCGGTGTTCCACCGCTACTACGACGACGCCGACCTGCGGCCCAACTACGTCCACCACCCGGAGGCGCTGGCACTGGCCAAGGGTGCCGCCCCGCTCTGAGCGCTGGTTCAGACAGTTCGCCGGAGCCGTCACGGCGTGACGGACCCTTATCGCCATTTGATATGGGGAGGCGTACCCTGCATCGCGAAGGGGAGTATCCCGCTGCGACGCATCGACAATCACGGCTTCGGCCCGGTGCGCCGGCCCGCCCATCCCGGGTGGGAGAGACCTTCGGCTCTGGACGTCCGGACAGAGACGGAGACCTCGATGCAACGTCTGACCGCCAGCCAAGAGACCCAGCGCCCCCGACCGCTCCGCGTCGCCGGGTTCCCCATCCGGGTCGGCTGGAGCGCGATCGCCGTCGGCACCCTGCTGGCCTGGTTGCTCGCCGGCCAGCTCTTCCCACTTGCCTTCCCCGGCTACACCGGCGGCGCCTACTGGGCCGCCGGCCTGGTGACCGCCGGGCTCTTCCTCGCCTCGGTGCTCGCCCACGAGCTGGGCCACGCGCTGCTTGCCAAGCGCTCCGGCCTGGTCGTCGAGGACATCACCCTCTGGGCGTTCGGCGGCCTGGCGCGGATCCGGGGCGACGCGCCATCGCCAGGAGCCGAGCTGCGCATCGCCGCCGTCGGCCCGCTGACCAGCTTGGCGCTCGGCGCCGGGTTCCTCGCCGCCGCGGTGGGGCTCGGCGTGCTCGGCATCGGCGGCCTCGGCGCCGGCGTGCTGTGGTGGCTGGCCGGCATCAACGGGCTGCTGGCCGTGTTCAACCTGGTGCCTGGCGCGCCCCTCGACGGCGGGCGCATCCTGCGGGCGGCGCTGTGGCACCGCCATGGCGACCGTGCCAGGGCGGGGGTCACCGCGGCACGAGCCGGCCAGGTGGTCGGCCTCGCGCTGGTCGCCATCGGGCTCGCCCAGGTGCTGGCTGGTCAGCCCACCGGGCTGTGGAACGCCCTGGTCGGCTGGTTCGTGTACGGCGCGGCCCGGGCCGAGCGCGAGCAGGCCGTGCTGCTGCGCAGCCTCGACGGGCTGCGGGTGGGCGACGTCATGACCTCTGACCCGCCGGTCGGGCCGGCGTGGTTCACGGTGCAGGCGTTCCTGGACGGCCACGCGCTCGATCACCGCCTGCGCGCCTATCCTGTACAGGAGTTCGACGGTCGCCTGGCCGGGCTGGTCCCGTTCGCGTCGCTGTTGCGGGTGCCGCCCGAGCGGCGCGCCGCGGTGCGGGTGAGCACGGTCACGGTGCCCGTCGACGAGCTGGTCAGCACCCGTCCTGACGAGCCCCTTACCGAGCTCGTCGGCCGCATGTCCATGGCCGGGCACGGCTGGGCGCTGGTGTTCGACGGTGATCGCCTCGTCGGGGTGGTCACCCCGGACGACCTGGCCCGGGCGGCCGAGCAGGGTCCGGCGGCGGGCCGCTGGGCGCCGCCCGCCGCCGCGGCCAGCGGCCCGAGGGGTTGACGGAGGGAGGCAGCGCAACCGGGCGAGGCGAACACGGCGACCAGGGAGTGAGCAAGGGGGGAACGGTCATGGCAGATCTCGCGCAAGGCGCTCGGCGCATCGGCGTCCTGGTGGTCGGGCTCGCCCTGCTCGTCGTCGGGGTCGTCCTGCTGGTGCTCCCCGGTCCGGGCCTGCTGGTCATCCTGGCCGGCCTGGCGCTCCTGGCGACCGAGTACGCCTGGGCTCGCCGCCTGCTGGTGCGGGTGCGCGAGGGCGCCAAGCAACTGGGCAGCCAGGTCCGTCGGCGCTGAGCCGCGGCGCGCCGCCTGTCGTCCCGACGCGTTACCGTGTCGCGCGTGACCGACCATCCGGTCGATCTGCCCTCCAGCTACCTGGACGAGTTCGCCGAGTCGCCCGGGTACCTCGACTTCGCCCGTATCGGTCCGCCCTCGCGGCGGGTGGTGGACGCCATGGCCGCCGCGGCCGGCCGGGTGCGGGCACCGGGTCAGGGCACGCTCGACCTCCTGCTCGGCCAGTCCGCCGAGGCCAGGCGGCGGGCCGCTCGCCTGCTCGCCACGCAGGTCGAGCACGTCACGCTCGTCTCGTCGACCAGCGCCGGGCTGTTCGCGGTCGCGCTCGGGCTGCCGGCCGGCAACGTGGTCGTGCCCGCCAGGGAGTTCCCCGCCAACCGCTATCCCTGGGTGCGGGCTGCCGCCGCCCGCGGCGGCGAGGTCCGCTGGCTGGACACGCCCGACGGCAGGCTCACCCCCGACGGGGTGGCCGCGCTGGTCGACCGGGACACCACCGCCGTCACGGCCAGCCTGGTCGACTTCCGCACCGGCTTCCGGGCCGACCTGGCCGGCCTGCGCGAAGCCGCCGGTGACGCGTTGCTGGTGGTGGACGCCGCCCAGGCCCTCGGCGCGGTCCGGGTCAGCCTCGAACCGGCCGACGTGCTGGTGGCCGGCGGTCAGAAATGGCTCAGGGCCGGCTTCGGCGGCGGCATCCTGGCCTGCTCACCGCGGGCGCTGGAACGGCTGGAACCGGTGCTCTCGGGCTATGCCGGCGTCGAGGACGCCTTCGACGCCGGCCACCGGGCAGCCAGCCCGGTCCTTCCAGGAGCCGACCGCTTCTCCCTCACCGTGTTCGACCCGTTCGCCGCCGCGGCCATGGCGGCGGCGCTCACGCTGGTCGAGGAGGCCGGCATCGACCGCCTCGAGGCGGCGATCACCCGCCGCGTCCGCGGCCTCGAGCTGGCGGTGCGCTGGGCCGGCGCGCAGGTCTTGGCACCGTGGCGGTCGCAGGACGAGCGGGCCGGCATCCTCTCGTTCCGGGTGCCCGGCATCCGGCCCGAACGACTGGTCGACCAGCTCGCCAAGGCGGGCCTGACGGTCTCGACCTTCGGTGGCTGGGCACGGCTCTCTCCCCACGCCACCACCCCGCTGGAAACCGCCGACCAGCTCGCCGACGCTCTCGCGTCCGGCTAGCGCGCCGGCCGGCGACCGCGGTTACTGTCCGGCCTGGGTCCTCTGCGCTGGCTCCTGCACGGAGAGCCGCTCGATCAGGGCGCGGATCTCCCGCTCGGGGTACCGGCGGTGCCCGCCGAGCGTGCGCAGGCAGGGCAGCTTGCCCTCGTGGGCCCAGCGGCTGACCGTCTTCGGCGTGACGTGCAGCAGCTCGGCGACCTCAGCGGCGCGGAGGTAGGTCGGCTTGGTGTCTTTGCTCATCGGCTCCCTGCTCTGGTTGTGTCCCCCATCTGGGGGACATTATCGAAGCCGGACGAGCTACCGCAACGGGAGTTTTACCGAGAGGAACGTAAATGCGGCATCGACCTGGAATCACCTTTTTCGATCGCGTTCCAGGTTGACTCACGTCAGCGGCGGTCCTCGTCCTCGTCCACCGGTACCGGAATGGACTGCTCCAAGGCGTCGGCCTCGGGCGTCTCATCATCGATCCTGGGCGTCTCCTCCACGTCCGGATCCCGCAACGGCTGCTTCTGCTCGTAGGCGTCTGCCTCGGGAATCGCGTCCTCGGTCATTCGGGCTCCTCGGTGTCGGGTTCGGGGAGTGGACCGGCCCCCCATGACCGTGACGAGCGTACCAAGGGCGCAGCGTCCGGCGCGCTCGGAGTCCTGACGGCTACTGGCGCCGGCCGATCGCCTCCCCCAACTCCATCTTGGTCATCCGCGAGCGGCCCTTGATCCCGAGCTTCTCGGCGCGCTCGTACAGCTCCTGCCTGGAGTTGCCGCGCACGTCGACGCCGCCGGCGGTCCTGCCTCCGCGGCGGGCGGCAGCACCCGACCTGGCCGCCTGCGGATCCGACGGGCCCTTGCGGTTCTTCGGCTCCCAGTGGTCGCCGACCTTCTCGAAGGAATGCTTGAGCGCCGACATGGCGACCCGGCGGGCGCGGGCACCGTCGCCATACTGCTGCTCGGCGCTCTCCAGCGCCTTGGCGTAGGTCCGCTTCGCCTTGGCCGGCGATCGCCTGATCGTGCCCGGCAGGTCCGGTTCCTTGACCGGCATGTGGATCCCTCCTCGATGCCGTCTGCGACCCATCGCCCCGGCGAGCAGAGGCCGGCCACCTCCCGCACCGGGTGGTTGATCGCGCTCCGGCTACCACGGTCGCGGGCCTCACACGCCCGCGGCTGCGTTATCGTGACCGCCGCTCTGCTTCCAAGGAGGTGGCGCAGTGCGCTTCGCCGTCGGGATGCCGAACCTCGGCGAGTACGCCGACCCGAACCTGCTGGTCGAGCTGGCCAGGGAGACCGAGGCGGCCGGCTGGGACGGGTTCTTCGTCTGGGACCACCTGGTCTACGGCGACCGGGCGCCGGTGGTGGACGCCTGGTCGGTCATGTCGGCGGTGGCGACCGCCACCGAGCGGGTGCGCTTCGGCGTGCTGGTGCTCATCATGGCTCGGCGCCGTCCCTCGCGGCTGGCCCGCGAGGCCGCGGCCATCGACCTGCTCTCGGGTGGCCGGCTGGTGTTCGGGGCCGGGCTCGGCTCGCTGGCCGAGGAGGAGTTCAGCGCGTTCGGCGAGGACCCCGACGCGCGGGTGCGGGCCGACAAGCTGGACGAGGGCCTCGAGGTCGTGACCGGCCTGTGGCGCGGCGAGCCGTTCTCCTTCGACGGCCGCCACTACCAGGTGGCGCCGACGGTGTTCACGCCGACGCCGGCGCAGTCGCCGCGGCCGCCGGTGTGGGTGGCCGGCCGCTGGCCGGCGCGGCGGCCGTTCCGCCGGGCCGCCCGCTGGGACGGGGTCTTCCCGACCCACGTCGATGTCGGCCACACCGAACTCTTCCCCCCCGCCGAGCTCGCCGAGGTGGTCGCCTACACCCTGGCCCACCGGCGGGACGACGGGCCCTTCGACGTGGTGGTGGAGGGCGTGACCCCCGGCGATCCGGCGGCGGCGGCCCGGGTGGTCGCGCCCTACGCCGGGGTCGGCCTCACCTGGTGGATCGAGAAGCTCGGCTGGTTCCGCGGGCCGCTCGGCGAGATGCGCACCCGTATCCGCCAGGGCCCGCCGGCCCACTGACCCGCCCGGCGCGGGGCCTACCGCCCGGCCGGACCAGGCACCGGCGCGGATGCTTCTGGGAGCGCGAAGTCGTATTCGAGCAGGGGGAGCTCGCGGCCGGGAATCGACCCGGACGACGCGGTGCCGCGGCGGCGGGCGCCCATGGCGAGGTAGAACGCCTCCGCGTCGGGGTCGGCCTCGATCTCCATGCGGGTGAACCCGAGCGACTGGGCGGCGGCGACCGCGTGGCGCCACAGGGTCCGGCCCACGCCGGTGCCGATCTCGCCGGGCTCGACGAACAGGTGGTCGAGGGAGGCGACCGGCGGGTCGCCGGCCAGGGTGTAGAAGCCCACCACCCGGCCGTCACGCTCGGCCACGATCGTCCGCTTGGCCCGCACCTCGGCCGGGGTCAGCGTCAGCTCGTCCCGGCAGGCATCCAGGAAGGCCTGGTCGTAGCCCCAGTGGCCCTTGGAGCGGAGGGCGAGGTCGCTGAGCAGGCTGGCTTCGTGGGCATGGCCAGGCCGCACGGCAACGCTCGACATGGCGGCTCCCCCTTTCCCGTGTCCGCGACGCCGCCTCCAGGAGGGTAACCGTCCGCGCCGCTGCCAAGCCCCGCTGTCACCGAGGCGACAACCAGGATGTCGCCGCCGGCACAGCCTGGCGGGCGGGCCGCGGGCGACCATGAACGCGCAACGCCGGGGTGACGTCCCCGCCGGCCGCCACTCCGGCGGGGACGCCCGGACGGAGGTGGAGATGACGGTACCGGCTGTGCTCGGCACGGAGCCGGGCCTCGCAATGGTCCGCCTGGCCATGTGGCTCACCACCCTGCTCACCGTGCTGGTGGTCCTGCCGGTGGTGGTGATGGTGGTCGGGCAGGTATGGCGGGCCTGGCGCGCACCCACCAGGACCGGCGCCGAAGGCCTGATCGGCCGGAAGGTGGTGGTGCGCTCCGCCGACGGCCTGACCGGCCGGGTACGGCTGGACGGCGCCTTCTGGGGCGTCCGCAGCGCCGGTGCGCCGCTGGCGGTCGGGCAGTCGGTGCGGGTGCGCGCCGTCGACGGCCTCGAGCTGGTGGTCGAGCCGCTTCCCGGGCGGACCCCTTCGGAGGTGCTGGCCGCACTCCGCGCTCGGCTGCACTGAGCGCGGCGGGTCGAGGCGGGACGGCGGCGCGCCGCCGGTGGTCGGGGGGCTGCCGGGCCGTCCCGCCTCTACCTACCACGGTCGCGACCTGCCAGCCGCGCCGCCGGCGGGGTCGTGGTGGCCGCCCGGATCGCCGCGGCGCACAGCTCGGTCATCTCGTCGATCTGGGCGGTGGTGGTGACGAAGGGCGGGCCGAGCATGACCAGGTCGCCGTCGTGGCCGTCGACGCAGCCGGTCGAGGCGTAGAGCAGCAGCCCACGGTCCCTGGCGGCGGCCACCACCCGCTCGGTGAGCCTGGCGGCGCGCGGGAACGGCTCCCGGCTGGCGCGGTCGGCGACCAGCTCGACGCCGACCATCAGGCCGATGCCGCGCACGTCGCCGACGGCTGGGTGGTCGCCGAGCTGCGCCGCCAGCGCGGCCTGCAATTGCCTGCCCTTGACGGTGGCCGCCTCGATGAGGTCGTCCTCGCGCAGGATGCGCAGCACGGCCAGGCCGGCGGCGGCGCCGACCACGTGGTGGGAGTAGGTCAGGCCATGGGTGAAGCCGCCCTCCGCCACGGTGTCGTGGACCTGGGCGCTGGCCACGGCCAGGCCGAGCGGCCAGTAGCCGGAGGAGGCGCCCTTGGCCGCGACCAGGATGTCGGGGCGCACGCCCCAGTGGTCGCCGCCGAACCAGCGGCCGGTGCGGCCGAACCCGGTCATCACCTCGTCGGCCACCAGCAGCACCCCGTGGGCGCGGCAGACCTCGGCCACGGCGGCCCAGTAGTCGTCCGGCGGTACCGCCGCCCCAAGGGCGGCCCCGGCCACCGGCTCGGCCACGAACGCGGCCACCGTCTCGGGCCCGGCCTCGCGGATGGCCGCGTCCAAGGCGCCGGCATAGCGCCGGCCGCAGCCGGCCGGGTGGGTGTCGCCGAACGGGCAGCGGTACTCGTAGGCGGCCAAGGTGTGGCTGGCGTGGGTGAGCCACGGCAGGTAGGGCCGGCGCAGGGGCACCCGCCCGGAGGCGTCGAGCGCGCCGCGGGTGTTGCCGTGATAGGAGCCTTCCCGGCCGATCACCTTCCAGCGGTCCTGGCCGCGAGCCAGATGGTAGGCGCGGGCCATCTTCAACGCGGTCTCGACCGCCTCGCTGCCGCCCGACACCGGGTACACCCGCGCGCCGTCCACCGGCACGACCTGGGCCAGCTCGGCGGCGTAGGTCTCCAGCACGTCGGAGGTGAACATGGTGCCGTGGACGTAGGCGACCCGGGCCGCCTGCGACCGGACCGCCTCGACCACCCGCTCGTCGCCGTGGCCGAGGCTGACCACGATCGCCCCACCGGCACCGTCGAGCCAGCGCCGGCCTTCGGTGTCCCAGAGCTCCGCGCCCTTGCCGCGGTCGACCCTTGGCGGGTCGGGCAGGCTGGCGCGGGAGAAGACATGGCTCGCCCCGGTCTCCGTCTCGCGCTGCCCCATGCGCGCAGCCTATGCCCCAGCCCGCCGGCTGGCCACGCCGCGGCCGGCCTGCTCGCCCGTCCGGCGCCGGACCCGGGTGCATCGTCGCCGGTGCGGGCACGCTCACCCGGTCTGGTCGCGCCGAGCCGGCGCGCCCGGCCGTGGCATGATCGGGCATGGCCCACGACCTGCCAGACTCCGCGGACCGGCGCCGGTCGAGCCGCGCGCGGCGCGCGGCCATCCGGCTGCGCTCGCCCCGCCTGCTGGTGCTCCACGCGGGCATCTACCTGGTGGTGAACGGTTTCGCCCTGGTGGTCTGGTTGCTCGCCCCTGACCCCCCCGCCGTGCAGGGGGTGGATCCACGGCTGCAGGACCAGTTCTGGCCGGGCTGGACCCTGCTGCTGCTCGGCGTCCCGCTCGGCCTGCACGCGACCATCGTGCTCGCCACCCGTCCGTCAAGGGCTCGGGCCGCGCTGGCGGCGCTCCAGCGGCCCGACGGCCCCCAGGCGCCGGCTTCCCGGCCCGGAGTCGACCAGACCGACCGGACCCTGGTCACGGTGCTGTTCACCGACATCGTCGGGTCGACCGAGCGGGCGCGGGAAGCCGGCGACCGCCGCTGGGCAGCGCTCCTGGACGCCCACGACCGGCTCGCCCGCGAGCTGGTCGACCGGTTCGGAGGGCGGCTGATCAAATCGACCGGTGACGGCGTCCTGGCCGCCTTCGACCGGCCCGGCCGCGCGATCCGCTGCGCCACCGCGCTGCGGGACCGGCTGCGGGGGATCGGCGTCGAGATCCGTGCCGGCCTGCACACCGGCGAGGTCCAGTTCCGCGGCGACGACGTCGGCGGGATCGCCGTGCACATCGCCGCGCGGGTGATGGCGACCGCCGGCCCCGGGGAGGTCCTGGTGTCCAGGACCGTCCACGACCTGGTCACGGGCTCCGACTACGTGCTCGAGGACCGCGGCGCCCACCCCCTGCGGGGCATGGCCGGCGAGTGGCAGCTGTTCGCGGTGCGCGCCTGATCCCGGACGGAACGCGGGTCGGTCCTAGTTCTCGCCGTGTTGGCGTTCCTGGCCGGGTTGGTTGCCTGGACCCTGCCCCTTGCCCGGATTCTCCGGCCGGTCGTCCCGCTTCCCGTTGCCATTCCCCGTCTGCAGGGCGTTGCAGTAGGCGGGGATGTTGTCGGCTCCACCGGCCGCGGCGGCCAGGGCCTGGAACGCCGCCGCGTCCATGTTCTTGGGCTTGCCGGCTCGCCATGCCGTGCAGAGGCCCGCCTGGGGGGTTGCCGCGCCGTTCCCGCGCCCGGTGGTGGCGCTCGGGATGGGACCGCGCCCCGGCTCTCGCCTGCTGGGCACGCTCGCGGCGGTGGTGGAGGCCGTCGGCGGCGTGACGGCGGTGGGCGTGTTGGCGTTCCTGCCCGAGCCGACCATCGAGTCGACCGCTCGGCCGAGCCAGGCACCGGTCTGGGGCAGCACGTCGGAGGCGGCCACGGCCCCGCTGATCGACAGCACGGCGAGGACGGCGGCGGTGGCCACGGCGACGCGTGCGGTCCGGCGTCTCCGGGTTCGCCCGCCGGACGGGGCGGCCGGGCCGCGAGCGGCGAAGCGGGCCAGCGCTTCGGCCTCGCCGGCCAGCTCGTCGGCGCGTGGCGGGGCGGCGGCGGCGGCCAGGACCTTGGCGACGCCGGCGTAGGCCGGCGGCGCGTCGGCTGGGTCGAGCGTGCCGGCCAGGAGCCGATCGGCGGTGCCCTGGTCGAGAGCGAGCGGGTCGCGGTCGGGCGCATCCATCTCGTCACCAAGAGCGTCGCCGCCACTCACGGTGTTACACCTCCGGGCACCGGCGCCTCCGCTCCGAGCCGCTCGGCCAGCCGGCGCAGGCCCCGGTGGGCGAGCACCCTGACCGCGCCGGGGCGCTTGCCGACGACGCTGGCGACCGCGCCGACGTCCAAGCCGACGACCACACGGAGTAGCAGCACCTCGGCCTGCGCCCTTGGCAGGTCCGAGAGCAGCTCGAGCGCCGCCTCGGTGGCGAGGGTCTCCAGCGCCGCCGCGGCCGGGTCGTCGCCCGCCGCCAGGTCGGCCAGCAGCTCGACCGGCATGGGCGTGGCCTGGTTCCGGGCCGCGTGGCGTTGCCAGTCCAGAGCGCGGTGCCTGGCGATGGTGAACACCCATGCCCGGAAGCCCTGCTCGTCGCCGTGGAAGTGGCCGAGCCCCTGCACCACGTCGACCCAGGTCTCGGAGGCGACGTCCTCGGCGGCGCCGCGCGCCACCACCCGCAGATAGCGGAGCAGGGCGGGCTGGAGCTCGCGCCAGATCACCGCGAAGCAGCCCTCGTCACCTGCTGCGGCACCGGCGACCACCTGGTGGAACGACGCTCCGATCATGGCGCGTCCCGCCGCCGGGAGCCGACCGTGCGCCGGCACCGCGGCGACCACCGGTTGGCCATGCACGCTCCTCCGGATGGACAGGCCCATCCACTCAGCGAAACTGCATGGTCGCGACGCAGGTGTCAAATCCGCAGGGTGGCGGCGAGCCCGGCCGGGACCGGCCCCATGTCGGCCCCGGCCAGGGCGCCGCGAGGCGGAAGACCCCGCGCGCTCGTCCCCCGGGGACGTCCGGCATAACGCGGGCCGCATCGCCTCACGATTGGTGACGCCCGGATGCGCCGGCAGCAAGGCCCGAACCGGCCGTCCCTCGCCGTCGGATGTGCTACGGCGGCGGCATGGGGACGGGGGCCCCGGAATCGCCGCCGCCGTAGCCCCGCCGGGCGGCCGAGCTGGCCCGCTGCCGCGACCCAGCCCGGCGACCGCCCCGTTTAGCCCGCGTACGGCAGTTCACGGAGCGCAACCTGCTGTCCAGCTACATCCGGCACGTCACATCTGCAAGAGCGTCGCCGGGCGCGGTGGCGTTACACCCCGGTCCCGTCGGTGGCGGCCACCTCGTCGACCGCCGCGCCGAACAGGGACAGCGCCGTCTCGCACTGCCCGGCGGTGACCACCAGCGGCGGCGACAGGCGCACCGCGCTCTCCCCCGCCTCGAGCACCAGCAGGCCCCGGCGGAAGGCGGCCAGTTGCACCGCCTCGGCCAGGGCGGCGTCGGGGAACTCCACCCCGATCATCAGGCCGACGCCGCGGACGTCCTCGACCAGCCAGGGCACGCGCGCCTTGATGCGGGCCAGCCCGTCGAGCAGCAGCGCGCCCTGCTCCCGGGCGTTGCCGAGCAGCCCCTCCTCACCGAGCACCGCCAGGGTGGCCAGCCCGGCGGCGCACGGCACCGGGCTGCCGCCGTAGGTCGAGCCATGCGCGCCCGGCGGCCAGCGCTCCATCAGCTCCGCGCGGGCCACGAAGGCGCCGAGCGGCAGGCCGGAGGCGAGGCCCTTGGCGGTGAGCAGCACGTCGGGCTCGACCCCGGCGTGCTCGACCGCCCACATCCGGCCGGTGCGGCCCATGCCGGACTGGACCTCGTCGGCCACCAGCAGGATGCCGTGCCGCCGGCAGAGGGCGCCCAGCTTCTCCAGCCATCCGGGCGGCGGGACGACGTAGCCGCCCTCGCCCTGCACCGGCTCCACGAACACGGCCGCCACCTCTGACGGCTCCACCTGGTAGCGGAACAGCACCTGCTCGATCGCGTCGACGGTGGCATGGTCGCAGGCCGGAAAGGTGAGGTTGAGCGGGCAGCGGTGGCAGTAGGCGTAGGGCGCGTGCAGGACGCCGGGCAGCAGCGGGCCGAAGCCGGCGTGGTACTTCGCCTTCGACGCGGTCAGGCTGACCGAGCCGTAGGAGCGGCCGTGGAAGGCGCCGTGGAAGGCGATCACGTACTGCCGGCCGGTGGCGGCGCGGGCGAGCTTCAGGGCGCCCTCGACCGCCTCGGTGCCGGAGTTGGTCAGGAACACCCTGACCGGGCCGGGCATCGGCGCGGTGGCGGCCAGCGCCTCCGCCATCTCCGAGTAGATGGGCAGGTAGAAGTCGCTGGCCGAGTAGTGCAGCAGCGCCCCCGCCTGGCGGCGGACGGCCTCGACCACGCGGGGGTGGGCGTGGCCGGTCGAGCAGACCGCGATGCCGGCGTTGAAGTCCAGGAACAGGTTGCCGTCGACGTCCTCGAGCACCGCGCCGGTGCCCCTGCCCGGCACCAGCGGGTAGGCGCGCGGCAGCGACCGGCTGGTGATCCGCTGGTCCCGGTCGAGGACCACGCGGGCCTGGGGACCTGGCAGCTCGGTGCGGATCTCCGGCACCGGCCTGGCCGGATCCAGCCAGGGGTGATCCTCTGAGAGGGCGGTCACCGCCCCCCGATCCTCCGGGGGGGCGGGGTTTGCCCCCCCGGAGGACCCCGAGGCGCTGGTCCCGGCGGGGATCACGCCACCACCGTCTGGGACTGCTCGCGCATGAACTGCTGCACGTAGTACAGGCCGCCGCCGGCCTTGCCCGAGCTGCCCGAGCCCTTCCAGCCACCGAACGGCTGCACGCCCGGCCAGGCGCCGGTGGTGGCGCCGGCGCGGCGGTTGACGTACACCACCCCGGCCTGGATCTCGCCGAGGAACCGCTCCACCTCGTCCTGGTCGCGCGAGTAGAAGCCGGCGGTGAGCCCGTACTCGGTGTCGTTGGCCAGCTTGAGCCCCTCGTCGAGCGAGTCGACCGGGTGGACGGCCACGAACGGCACGAACAGCTCGTGGGCGAGCAGCCGGTGGTCGGCTGGCAGGTCGGTGACCACGGTCGGGGCGACGTAGTTGCCTGGCGGCACCTCGCCCTGGTCGAGCACCTCGCCGCCGGCGGCCACCCTGCCGTCCCTGCGGGCCTCGGCGACCGCCTGGCGGAAGCGCTCGACCGCGTCCTTGTCGATCACCGGGCCCATGTAGACGTCGCGTTCGACCGGGTCGCCGACCTGGATCTTGGCCGCCCGCTCAGCCAGCTTGGCGGTGAACTCGTCGGCCACGGCCCGCTCCACGTACACCCGCGAGCAGGCCGAGCACTTCTGGCCGGTGAAGCCGAACGCCGAGCGCATCACCCCGTCGGCGGCCAGGTCGAGGTCGGCCTTGGCGGAGATGACGGTGGGGTTCTTGCCGCCCATCTCGCAGACCGCCGGCCGCGGGAAGCCGGTGGCGAAGCGCTCGTAGATCTGCATGCCGACCTGGAAGGAGCCGGTGAAGGTGATGCCGTCGACGCCGGGGTGGCGGACCACCGCCGCGCCGACCTCGTCGCCGCCAGGCAGGTAGTGGAACGCCCCGGCGGGCAGGCCGGCGTCGCGCAGGCACTCGTAGAGCTTCACCCCGGTGAACGAGCCCTGCGGCGACGGCTTGAAGACCACCGTGTTGCCCGCCACCAGCGCGCCGCCCGCCGGTCCGGCGGCCAGCGCCATCGGGAAGTTGAACGGGCTGATCACCGCCCAGACGCCGTAGGGCCGCAGCACGCTGCGGGTGTGCTCGTTGGCGGAGAGCTGCCCCATCTGGTGGGCGAAGCCGTCGTTGGCCTCCATCTGGTCGCAGTAGTAGCGGATCAGGTCGGCCGACTCCTCCACGTCGCCGAGGGCCTCAAGGCGGTTCTTGCCGACCTCCATCGTCATCAGCGCGGCCAGCTCGTTGGAGCGCTCGCTGATCAGGTCGGCCGCCCGGCGCAGCAGGCCCACCCGCTCCTGCCACGGCGTGCGCGACCAGGCCGGGAAGGCCGCCCTGGCGGCGGCGACGGCGTCGTCGACGTCGCGCTCGCTGGCCTGGTGGAAGCTGCCGAGCACGAGGCGGTCGTCGTTGGGACTGGTGAGCGTGAAGGTGGGACCGTCGCTGCGTGCCTGGCCGTCGACGTAGACGGGGAAGGTGGCGCCCAGCCAGGACCGTGCCGTGCGCACGCCCTCCTCGTAGGCGGCGTGCAGGTCCTCGTTGTCGGCCGTCAGGGTGGCGTAGGTGACGCGGAACGTTGGCTTCGCCATGAGGATCCCTCCGGTGGGACGCGAGGCTGCTGGCACGGCTCGGGCTCCGAGCCACGGCCCGGCCGTGGCTCAGCCACACTGGCGGTGAGTGTACCGGGCAGCTCAGCCCGGACCCGGGGCGGTCTCGACCGCCAGGTCGGCCGGGCCGTGGACGAGCCGGCCGGCGACCAGGGTGGCGACCGCCTCGGTGCAGCGCAGCCGCGCCGGGTCGCCGGCCAGCACGTCGCCGGGGAAGACGGTCAGGTCGGCGCGCTGGCCGGGGTGGATGCGCCCGGTCACCCGCTCCTGCCTGGCCAGGATCCGCCCGCCGAGGGTGAACAGCTCCAGTGCCACCGGCAGGCCGAGCCGCTGCGGCGAGCGGTTGTGGTGCACCGCCGCGGCCACCCCGTTCCACGGGTCGAGCGGGGTGACGTTGGCATCCGACCCGCCCGCCATGGGGACGCCGCGCGCCCACAGGTCGGCGAACGGGTTCATGCTCTTGGCCCGGCGCACGCCGAGGCGCTGCACGTACATCCCGCCGGGCCCGCCCCAGGCGGCATCGAACGCGGGCTGGACGCTGACCGCCAGGCCCAGCTCGGCGATCCGGTCGGCGCCGTCGGAGCCGAGCAGCTCGGCGTGCTCGACGCGGTGGCGGCAGGCGGCAAGGGCGGTCCGCCCGACCGTGCGGGCCGCCCGCCTCGCACAGCGCACCGCCTGGCCGATGGCCAGGTCGCCGATGGCGTGGACGGCCACCTGGACGCCGGCGAGGCTCGCCCGCACGTACAGGTCGACCAGCTCGTCGTCGTGGTGGTAGAGGCTCCCGGCCTCCTCGGGCGCGTCCTGGTAGGGGGCGGAGAGCGCGGCGGTGCGCGCCCCCAGCGAGCCGTCCAGCCACAGGTCGCCGCCGACCTGGTTGAGCTTGCGGCCGGCGACGTAGTCGAAGTCGAGCTCGCCCCAGTAGCCGACCACCTCGACCGGCAGGGCATCGGCCCGGTCGAGCAGCAGCTCGAAGTCGCGGCGGCCGCCGATGCCGGGGCTGCCCATCTCGTGCACGCAGGTCACGCCGTGCCTGGCGGCCAGGGCCAGGGCGCGGTCCTGGGCGGCGACCAGCGCGGCCGCCGGCAGGGCGTCGAGCGCGTGGCGGCGGGCGGCGAGGTTGGCAGCGCTCCGGACCATGCCGGTGGGCCGCCCGTCCGGGTCGCGCTCGCAGCCGACCGCCTCCAGCGCGTCGGCGGCGGCGAGCAGGTCGAGGGTTGCCAGCCCCTGGTGGCCGCAGACGCGGGAGAGGTACACCGGCCGGCCGCCGGCCGCCTCGGCGACCGCCTCGGCCCTCGGCAGCCCGGCGGGCTGGAAGGTGGCGTCGTCGAAGCCGTGGCCCCACAGCGGCCCGCCGGCGGGCGCCGTGCGGGCCAGCACCCGCACGGCGGCCAGCAGGTCCGCGGCGGAGCGGACCGCGTGCAGGTCGCCGCCGCCGAGGGCGAGGCCGGTGGGGGTCAGGTGGACGTGGGCGTCGACGAACCCGGGGAGCAGGGTGGCGTCGCCGAGGTCGACCACCCGGTCGGCGTGGAGCTCGCGGACCCTGGCGGCCGGGACCACCGCGGTGATGCGGCCGCCGTCGACGCCCACAGCGAGGTCGTGGCGGCGGCCCAACGCGTCGGTCGGTCCCGGCGACCCCCAGAGGGTGCGGGCAACGAGCGCCAAGCCGGGCAGAGGGACCTCCTCGAGGAAGGCCGCCACGTCCGCGGCACGGGAGCCCGGGGGGCGCGAACATGTCGGGCGAACTGGTCGAGTCCTCGGGAAGTCTACGAGACGGACTGGCCTCCGACCAGCGCCGCCGCGATCTGTCGTAGCGGTACATCCGTCCTGAGCGCATACTGCTTGGATAACCGTCAGCTGCCCGGCCCAGCTTCCGGCCCAGCTCAGGAGGGCGGATCTTGAGTCCCGCACTGCGCTTCAACATCAGGAAGATGCTCAAGATCGGCCTGTGGATCCTGGTGCTCTACGCGCTGTTCCTCCCGGTTCTCTACTGGATGTACAAGTCGAACCGGGGCCTGCCGTGGTGGGACATCCTCGGCGGGGACCCGCGGGTGCCGCCCGAGTACCGCACCTACCTGATGAAGAACGGCGGCGAGTTCGCGCCCCGCTTCGACCTGTGGGCGGTCACGCGCGCGCTGCCGTTCCAGATCGTCAGCATGCTGTTCACGGTCATCATGCTGATGACCTTCATGATCGTGCAGTTCGCGGGGCTCTTCTGGTTCCTTTCGCGGGGCCGCACCTACATCATCTATCCCCGTGAGTACGACGTCGGCTTCGACGACGTCCGCGGCCAGCCCGAGATCGTGGAGTCGACCAAGGAGGCCCTGACGCTGTTCCAGGGCTTCAAGAAGTTCCGCGACGCCGGCGGGTACCCGCCCCACGGCATCCTCTTCGAAGGGCCGCCGGGCACCGGCAAGACCCTGCTCGGCAAGGCGATCGCCGGCTCTGCCAAGGTGCCGTTCGTGTACGCCTCGGGCACCAGCTTCAACAACATGTTCATGGGCATCGGCAACCTGCGGGTCGCGCGGCTGTTCCGCAAGGCCCGCCGCCTGTCCGACAAGTACGGCGGCTCGGTGATCTTCCTCGACGAGCTGGACGCCGTCGGCGGCTCGCGCGGCGGGATCTCCACCACGATGGCCGCCGCGCCTCCGGCCCGCGGCCCGCTCCGCTTCATCATGGCACCCGGCGGCGGCATGGGCGGCGGCATGCTCGTCAACGAGCTGCTCATCCAGATGGACGGCATGACCATGCCCAAGGGCCTCTGGCGGCACGTGCGGCGCCTCCTGCACCTGCCGGGCAAGCCCAAGATCCCCCAGTACAACGTGATGGTCATCGGGGCGACCAACCAGGCCTCCTCGCTGGACCCGGCACTGCTACGGCCGGGCCGGTTCGACCGCAAGCTGCACGTGGGCAACCCCTCGTCCAGCGGCCGGGAGGACATCCTCCAGTACTACCTCGACAAGGTGAAGCACGAGCCGGTCGACATCGGCCGCCTGGCGCGCGCGACCTACGGCTTCTCCCCCGCCCAGATCAAGAACCTGGTCAACGAGGCGCTGATCTTCGCCCTGGTCGACGGGCGCGAATCGCTGAACTTCAACGACCTCTGGCAGGCCAAGGTGACCGAGGAGATCGGCCTCAAGGAGCCGAGCTCGACCTCCGCCCGCGACCGTCAGATGACCGCCTTCCACGAGGCCGGCCACGCCGTGCTCGGCTACGTCCTCGAGCTGGACGACCAGATCCAGGTCGCCTCGATCATCAAGCGGCGCGACACCCTCGGGGTGGTCTACCGGACCCCGTTGGAGGAGCGCCACACCGAGCTGAGCGAGGACATGCGCCGCGACATCATCGTGAGCCTTGGCGGCATGGCGGCCGAGGAGATCTGGTTCGGCCAGTCGACCGGCGGGCCGTCCTCGGACCTGCGCGCGGCGACGCTGCGGGCCGCGACGATGCTCGGGCGGCTCGGCATGGGCGAGAGC
>DATLQA010000196.1:0-7699 GCA_035535495.1 Actinomycetota bacterium
ATGTTGGCGAGCAGCCGGACCGCCAGGGTGACGGGCCGGACCACGAACGTGGAGATAAACTCGATCGGGGTGAGCAGCGGGTACAGGAACGGTGGTACCTCCGGCGGGAACAGCGAATTGCGCAGGTAGTGCCAGACTCCCTGCCGCCGCATGCCGATCCCGATGAACAGCGCGGTGCTGGTCAGGGCCATGATGGCCGGCAGGGCCATCCGCGCGGTGACCGGGAAGCTGATCACCGGGACGATGCCGGAGAGGTTGGCCAGGAAGACGAACAGGAACAAGGTGGTGAGGTAGGGCACGTAGCGCAGCCCGTCGCGGCCGATCACCTCCAGCACGATCTGGTCGCGGACGAAGTCCACCGCCGACTCCATCACGTTCTGCAGTCCGCGCGGCACCAGCGAGGGGCGGCGGAACGCGTACCAGAACAGCAGCATCACCAGGCCGGCGACCAGGAACATCTGCAGCACCACGCGGTTGATGCTGAGGTCGATGCCGAACAGCTCGAGATGGACCAGGGGAGGCCACTCGAACTCCCCGATGCCGGGAGCGTGGAACCCCTCCCTCGCGGCGGCGACCACGGACGTGGGAGTCATCTGGTCAGGCTCACCACCTTCGCTCCGCGGCTCAGCCGCTGCCGTAGCGCTTGATGATCAGGTAGAAGGCCCCGGCCGCGCCCACCATGATGCCGATCGCGACCAGGAAGCTGGTGTTCAGCCACTGGTCGAGCGCCCAGCCGATCAACCCCCAGGCCAGCACGCCGGCAACGAACGTGCCGATGATCGACCAGACGGCGTCCGCGCCACTGCGCCGCCCGCCGCCGTCTCCGCGTCCAGCCATGGGCGCACTCTACAGAAGCGCTCCTCGGTCCAGCCGGCGCGCGGCTCCGGCCCACCTCCCTAAACCTGCTCATCGGGCCGCTCCGTCCTGGTCGTCGGTGATGACGTAGGGGATGCGGGCGCGCAGGGCGAACCGCATCTCGGCGGTCAGGTAGGTGCAGGTGCCCAGCACCACCGCCAGCGCGAAGGCGCCCCGGTCGAACGCGGTGGTGTCCCTGAGCAGGAAGAACAGCAGCCCGACCACCATCATCTTGAGGGCGAACACGATCAGCGCGGCGGGGACCATCAGGTCGGGCTGGATCCGGCCGGCGGCACCGACCGCCACCACCGTGACCGAGAAGAACGCGGCCGCCAGGGCGAGGCCGAAGGCGGCGCCGAGCACCCCTTTGCCGCCGGCGGCCACGCCGGCGACCACCAGCGCGACCGGGGTGACCACCGCGGTGGCGAGCACGGCTCCGCGGACGATCCGCATCTCCTCGGTCATCGCGCGCTCCACTTCGGGTCAGGCTCGGTGACACGGCTCCCCGGCACGGGCGCTGCCCGGCCCGCCGGAGCGGCGGGGAGCACGCGGCCGGCCGTGCGCGGGGGCCCAAAGCTACCAGTGGGATCGACCGCCCCGCCAAGGGGCACCGAGGAGCCGCCCCACGTCGCCGACGCCGCGACCGGGTGGTGGTCAGCCGCGCGGCTGCCGGACGCGGCGGCGCGGGCCGACCAGGGCGAGGATCCCGCAGCCGAGCACCACCAGGAAGTACGGCAGCACCCGGGTGGGGCCGGTGAACGACAGCGCCACCGCCGAGCCGGCCAGCAGCGCGCTCCACGCGTACAGGACCAGCACGGCCTTGCGGTGCGAGTGGCCGATCTCCATCAGGCGGTGGTGGAGGTGGTTCTTGTCGGCCGTCATGATGCCCTTCCCTGACCGCATGCGGCGGCCGACCGCCAGCACGGTGTCGAAGAACGGCAGGGCGAGGACCAGGATGGGGATCGCCACCGGGATCAGGATGGCGAACTGGTCGCCGGCCTGGGGCGCGCCGCTGCGGCCGATCCCGGTGATGGTGGCCCCGGCGAGCAGGGTACCGAGCAGCATCGAACCGGCGTCGCCCATGAAGATCCTGGCCGGGTTGAAGTTGTGCGGCAGGAAGCCCGCGCAGATGCCGAACAGCAGCGCGCTCACCAGCGGGGCGGCCGACGTGTCGCCGATCACGCCGGTGGAGCCCATGCGGTAGCTGTAGATGAAGAACGCCAGCGCGCCGATGCCGACCAGCCCGGCGGCGAGGCCGTCGAGCCCGTCGACCAGGTTGACCGCGTTGACCGTGACGATCACCAGGGCGACGGTGAAGATCACGCTGAGATCGGGCGAGAGGCTCAGGGTGTCGAGCCCCGGCACCCAGAAATAGAAGACCCGCACCCCGGTCAGGGTCATCACGCTGGCCACGAAGATCTGGGCGGCGAGCTTGGCCGGCGCGGTCAGGCCCATGGTGTCGTCGACCATGCCGATCACCACCATGAGCGCGCCGCCGATGGCCACCCCGAGCACCTCGGAGACGAGCACCAGCGGCCCGTACCCGGGCAGGCTGGAGGCGAGGAACAGCGGCTGGAAGGCGGGGAGCCGGGAGGCGAGCGCCAGCCCGGCCAGGAAGCCGAAGAACATCGCCACCCCGCCGAGGGTGGGGGTGGCGATGGCGTGGACCTTGCGCCCGCCTGGACGGTCGACCGCGTCCAGCTTGAGCGCGACGTAGCGGATCAGCGGGGTGGCGAGGTAGGCGACGATCGCCGCCGTGGCGGCGACCAGCAGGTAGGACCGGAGATCGCGCACTGCCGCCCGCCTGTGGTTACGCCTGGCCCCGCGGGTAGGCCGGGAAGCGGCCGACCAGCTCGGCCACCTCGGCCCGGACCGCCTCTGCCTCGCCGCTGCCCGGCTCGGCCCGCAACCCGCGCATGATCAGGTCGGCGACCACGCGCATCTCCGCCTCGCCCATCCCCGCGCTGGTCTCGGCCGCGCTGCCGAGCCGGATGCCGCTCGGGTTGGCGGGCGGCTGCGCGTCGAACGGGATGGCGTTCTTGTTGAGCACCACGCCGACCGCGTCCAGCCTGGTCTCCGCCTCCTTGCCGAACAGGCCCTCCGGGGTGACGTCGGCGAGGATCAGGTGGGAGTCGGTGCCGCCCGACACCACCCGTAGGCCGTCGGCGAGCCCGGCCGCCAGGGCCCGGGCGTTGGCCACGACCTGGTGGGCGTAGTCGCGGAAGGCGGGCTCCGCCGCCTCCTTGAGCGCCACCGCCTTCGCCGCCACGCTGTGCATCTGCGGCCCGCCCTGCATCATCGGGAAGACCGCCTTGTCGACCGCGGCGGCGTGCTCGGCCTTGCACAGGATCATGCCGGACCGCGGGCCGCGCAGGACCTTGTGGGTGGTGAAGGTGACGATGTCGGCGAAGGGCACCGGGTTGGGGTAGGCGCCACCGGCGATCAGGCCGATGTAGTGGGCCACGTCGGCGATGAACACGGCGCCGACCTCGTCGGCGATCTCGCGGAAGCCGGCGAAGTCGATCACCCGCGGGTAGGCGCTCGCCCCGGCCAGGATGATCCGCGGGCGATGCTCCTTGGCGAGGTCACGGACCTCGTCCATGTCGATCAGCTCGTCGTCCTTGCCGACGCCGTAGGCGACGATGTCGAACCACTTGCCCGAGAAGCTGACCTTGGAGCCGTGGGTGAGGTGGCCGCCGTGGGGCAGGCTCATCGCCAGGACGGTGTCGCCGTGCCCCGCGACGGCGAAGTACGCGGCCATGTTGGCCTGGGCGCCGGAGTGGGGCTGGACGTTGGCGTGGTCGGCCCCGAAGAGCGCCTTGGCGCGGTCCCTTGCCAGGTTCTCGACGATGTCGACCTGCTGGCAGCCGCCGTAGTAGCGGCGACCGGGCAGCCCCTCGGCGTACTTGTTGGCCATCACCGAGCCGGTCGCGGCCATCACCGCCGGGCTGGCGAAGTTCTCGGAGGCGATCAGCTGCAGCTTGGAGTTGAGCCGCTCGACCTCGCCGTCGATGGCGTCGGCCACCTCGGGGTCGGTGGCGGCGAGCTGCTCCCAACTGGGACCGTAGAAGGTCATCGCGCGTTGCCTTTCGTACCCGACGGGACGCGGAGCCGGGAGACCGCGGCAGGTCCGAAGCCACACGGGCCACGGGGCGGTGCCGGCACCGGCAGGTGAACGAAACCGCCGCCGAGGCTACCACGCACCCATCGGGAGACGGGCATGCGGTGCGGCGTCAGGTGAGCTTCGCCAGGGCGGCGACCACCGGGGTGACCAGCTCGTCGATCTGCTCGGCGCAGTCGGCGTAGGCCTCGGCGCTGAGGCCGATCGGGTCCTCCACGTCGTCGCCGGGGCGGGCGCGGACCCGCTTGGCCGCGATCGCCACCAGCTGCTCCGGCGAGCGCGCCGCCTCGGCCAGGTCGGGCAGAACGCGCGCGAAGGCGCCGAGGACGAATGCGCGGTCGGCCGCCGAGCGGTCGAACGCGAGCACGTACGGCAGGTGCTCGGCCGCCATCACCAGGATCAGGTCGGCGTCGCGGACGCGGCGGCGGCTCAGCTCCCTGGCGCGGTGGCTGGCAAGGTCGCCGCCACGGTCCGCCGCGGCGACGACCCCTGGCTGGGTGGCTGGGTTCCCCTCCAGGGCGTGGCTGCCCGCGGAGGCGAAGCCGAGCCCGGCGTCGGGGTGGTCGCCCAGCTCCCGCGTTGCGAACGCCTCGGCCATCGGCGACCGGCAGATGTTGCCGGTGCAGACGAACAGGACCTGGAAGTCGGTGTCGTCGGCCTCTCCAGGCAGCCAGCCCGACTCAGGCGCCATCGGCCAGCGGCTCCCCGAGAGTCTGCTCGATCTCCTCGGCCGGGATGGCGCCCTCGCGCAGCAGGCGCGGCCGCGTACCGGTGAGGTCGACGATGGTGGACGACGGGCCGCCGCTCGCCGGCCCCGCGTCGAAGAACAGGTCGGCGTCGGGCCCGAGCTGCTCGACGATGCCGGCGACGGTGGTCGGGGTCGGCTCGCCGGACCGGTTGGCGCTGGTGACCGCGAGCGGCCCGGTGCGGCGGATCAGCGCCAGGGCGAAGCTCTGCTTGGGCATGCGGACCGCCACCGTGCCCCGCGAGTAGCCGAGGTCCCAGCCGATCCCCTCCGCCTCGCGCAGCACGATCGTGAGCGGGCCGGGCCACCACGCCGCCACCAGCGTCTTGGCCTGCTCGGTGAAGTCGTCGACCAGGCCGATGGCCTGGCGCCAGCCGTGCACCAGCACCGGCAGGGGCAGGTCGCGGCCGCGTCGCTTGGCGGCGAACAGGGCGTCGACGGCGGAGCTGGAGAACGGGTCGCAGCCGACCCCGTAGACGGTGTCGGTGGGCAGCACCACCAGGCCGCCACGCGCGATCACCTCGGCGCCGACCTCGAGCAGCCCGTCCCACATGGCCTCGTCCTCGCTGACCGGGATCACCCGCGGCTCGCCGTCCGGACCGCCCTCGCCGGCCGCTTCGGCGGCCTGGCGGACCGGGCCGCGTGGCTCCTCGTCGTTCACGCTCGCACTCCCTCGACGACACGGTGGCGGCCGGCCAGGTCATGGTGGAGCCGGACCTCGGCGAGGCCGGCCTCGGCCAGCGCGCGGACGGCGTCGGCGCCCTGGTCTTCGGCGATCTCGCTGAGCAGCACCCCGCCCGAGGCGAGCCATCTTGGCGCCAGCGCGGCCACGCGGCGCAACACGTCGAGGCCGTCCGGCCCGCCGTCGAGGGCGAGCCGCGGCTCGTGGTCGCGCACGTCCCGCGGGAGCAGTTCGATCTGGTCGCTGGGCACGTAGGGGACGTTGGCGGTGAGGACCTGCACCCGGCCGGCCAGCGCGGGCGGGAGCGGCTCGGCCAGGTCGCCGGCTGCCAGCTCGACGCCGTGGCGGGCGGCGTTGCGGCTCGCCCAGGCGAGCGCGCCAGGGTCCAGCTCGGTGGCGAGCACCCGGGCGCCTGGAACGGCGTCGGCGAGGAAGCAGGCGACCGCCCCGCAGCCGGTGCAGAGGTCGACCGCGACGTGGGGCTCGGGCTGGGCGCGGAGCCGGGCGGCGGCCAGCTCGGCCAGCCCTTCGGTCTCCGGCCGCGGGACGAACACGCCGGCGCCGACGGCGAGGCGGAGCGAGCCGAACGGCGCCCAGCCGACCACGTACTGCAGCGGCTCGCCGGCGACGCGGCGGGCGGTCATGGCGGCCAGGCGCGCCCCGGCGGGCTCGGGCACGGTCTCGCCGCCCCGGCCGGCGAGCTCGCCCGGAAGCAGCTCCATGGCCTCTTCGAGCAGCCAGCGAGCCTCCGCCCTGGCCGAGACGCAGCCGGCCGCGCGCAGCTCGGCCTCGACCGCGGTCATCAGGTCACGGACCGGAGGGGTGGTGTCGGCGCCGAGCATCCCGGTCATCCGTCCCGCCGGTCGCCGCCCAGCTCGGCCTCGCGGTCCTTGGCGGCGAGCTCGTCGATGACGCGGTCAAGGCCCTTGCCCTCCAGCACGCCGGCGAGGTTGCCGACGGTGAAGCCGATGCGGTGGTCGGTGACCCGGTCCTGGGGGAAGTTGTAGGTGCGCACCCGCTCGGAACGGTCCAGCGAGCGGACCTGCGAGCGCCGCTCGGCCGCGAGCGCCGCGTGCTGCTCGGCGATGGCCCGGTCCAGCAGGCGCGCGCGCAGCACCCGCAGGGCCTTCTCGCGGTTCTGGATCTGCGACTTCTCGTCCTGCATGGCCACCACGATGCCGGTGGGCAGGTGGGTGATGCGCACCGCCGAGTCGGTGGTGTTGACCGACTGCCCGCCAGGGCCGGTGGAGCGGTACACGTCGATCTTGAGGTCGGCCGGGTCGATCTCCACGTCGACCTCTTCGGCCTCGGGGAGCACGTTGACGCCGGCGGCCGAGGTGTGGATCCGGCCCTGCGACTCGGTGACGGGCACCCGCTGGACGCGGTGCACGCCCGCCTCGTACTTGAGCCGGGACCAGGCGCCCTTCCCCTTGACCGCGAAGATGACCTCCTTGAAGCCTTCCAGGTCGGAGGGGCTGGACGACAGCACCTCGGTGCGGTGGCCGTGCTGCTCGGCCCAGCGGCTGTACATCCGGAACAGGTCCCCGGCGAACAGCGCCGCCTCGTCGCCCCCGGTGCCGGCACGGATCTCCACGATCACGTCGCGGTCGTCGTTGGGGTCCTTGGCGACCATCGCCCGCTCGAGCTCGGCCTCCAGCTCGGCGACGCTCCGCTGGGAGGACGCGATCTCCTCGTCGAGCAGCGCGCGGCCCTCGGCCGAGGCCTCCTCGCGCTGGAGCTGTCGCGCCGTCTCCAGGTCCTCGCGCGCCGCCTTCAAGCCCCGGTAGGCGCGGACCACCTCGCCCAGCTCGCCGTAGCGCTTGGACAGCTCGACGAAGCGACGCTGGTCGGCCAGCACGGCCGGGTCGCCGAGCTGTGCCTCGATCTCTCTATAGGTCTGCTCGATCTCGTCGAGACGTCCGAACACGCTGCCTTCTCTCGAACCATGGTCCACGGGCGGACCGCCGCGTCCCTATCCGGCCCCCGGCCGGCCGTCGACCGCGGAGCCAAGCTCCCTGTCGGCGGGGGCGACGGCCCCTCCCGACTCCCCGATACCCGGGGGGTCCGGGGGGCTACCGCTCCGCTCCTCGAGCCACCCGGCGGATCCCGTCAGGTCGGGGTCGTCCGAGCCGGCCAGGGCCACCGGCGAGGGCAGCGGGCCGATCCGGTGCCGCTCCGCCGGCGGCAGGACGTGCTCGAGGGCGCGGATGGCGACCTCGATCATGTCGCGGCTGGGCGGCTTGGTGGTGAGCATCTGCAGCCACAGCCCCGGCTTCATGATCGCCCGGACCAGGAC
>DATLQA010000197.1:0-13716 GCA_035535495.1 Actinomycetota bacterium
ACGACCCGAACGGGCGCATCGGACGTGGGCTGACCGACCACCCGATCCTTTACACGCACTTCGCCCTGCCGGCCGGGTCTCCGCACGCCGCCACGGCCGCCTCGGCGAAGATCTGGTCCAGGCATCGGGATACCTCGGTCGACCGGCACGCCTACAACGTCGTCCTTGAGCTCGGGGCAGACTTCAACCAGGGTCGCTACGTCGACCCGGACAACCTCGCAAGGCAGCGGGCCGAGAAGGGCGACCAGACCCTGTGCGAGATCGTGTTCCTGTTCAACGCCCCGCTGGTGGAGGGCAACTTTCTCGAGCTGGCCGGGCCACCGGCCGTGCCGGTGCGGGTGAACGTGCAGCCCTACCGGCCGCCCCAGGCGCTGCGGGCCGAGGTCGCCGACGTCGCGGCCACCGTGCTCCAGGGCCTGGGCGCGGTGGCGCTCGTCGGTGAGGACCTGGCCCTGCGCGAGGCCGCCCTCGGCGGCGTCGCCCACGAGGTCGGCACGCTGTGCATGGCGGACGACCACACCGGGGTCGTCGACGACAACCTGCGCTTCCTCGGCTACGACAACCTGTACGCCTGCGACAACTCGGTGTTCCCAAGCTCCCCGGCAGCCAACCCGACGCTGACGCTGACCGCACTCGGCCTGCGGCTGGCACGGCACCTCACCGGCGGCGCGTGAACGAGCACGAGCCAACGACGGCGGCGGCGATCAGCCCGAGCAGCGCGACCAGTGGAGCCGGGTGGTGCCCCTCTGATACGTGGCCGGCGGTCCGCCGTCAGTGGACGGGCGGGCGGCGGCGGGCCGCCGCGGCGGGGCGGGCGCGTGCCCGGACCGGCTCATGCGACGGTCGCTCCGGCTGGGGAGGGCCCTGGCCGTCGGACGCTTCTGGGACCGGCGCCGCCTGGCAGGACAGGGGGAGCCGCACGGTGAAGCAACTCCCCTCCCCCACCCGGCTGGTGACCGAGACGGTGCCGCCGAGCAGGTGGACCAGGTCCTGGACCAGGGAGAGACCGAGGCCGACGCCGGTGGCGGCGCGGGTGTCGGACGCGTCGACCTGGTAGAAGCGGTCGAAGATGCGGCCCAGCTCGGCGTCTGGGATGCCGCCGCCGTGGTCATGCACCCACAGCGCCAGCCAGCCGCCGTCACGGCGGGCACCGAGCTCGCAGACGCTCCCCGGGGGTGCGTACTTGATCGCGTTCTCCAGCAGGTTGCCGAGCACCTGGCCGAGGTAGCGGCGGTCGGTCACCAGCGGAGGCAGGTCGGCGGGCAGGCTGAGCCGCACCTGGCCGGGGGCCGTGCCGAGGGATTCGACCGCCTCGGCGCACAGCGCGGCCACGGAGACCGGGCCGTGCCTGGCGGCGAGCTCGCCGCGCTCCAGGTTGGCGGAGGTCAGCAGGCTCTCGACCAGGGCGAGCAGCCGCCTGGCCTGACGTTCGATGATGTCCAGGAAGGTCGCGCGGAGCCGCGGGTCGCCGCCGACCTGGGCCCGGCGGAGGGTGGTGGCGTAGCCGATGATGGCGGTCAGCGGGGTGCGCACCTCGTGGGACGCCATCGCCACGAACTGGCCCTGCATGCGGTTCAGGCGCTGCAGCTCGGCCACGGTCTTCTGCTCCCTGGCGAGGTGGACGCGCAGCTCGTCGGCCTGCTCGGCGAGCAGCTGGTTCTGGTCGGCCAGCCGGCCGGCCAGCTCGACGCTGGACAGGCACATCTTGCGCGCGTACCAGAGCAGCCCGAGCAGGATCAGGGTCGGCCAGAAGCCCTCGGCGTCGTACAACCGGGCGAGCGGCAGCCCGAACCAGGCCATGCCGGGGACGTCGGCCGGGAACGGGTAGGGGGAGGCGCGCTCCAGGCGGGCCAGCGCCTCCCGGACCGGGGTGCCGACGTCCAGGTGCTCCTCGGCCACCTGCAGGGCGGTGGCGACCGCGTGCATCAGCAGGGCGGTGACCACGAACGACGCCAGCAGGCGCGGCCAGGGCGCGTCGACGGTGGCGAGCAGGTGGAAGGTGGCGCTGCCGAGCGCGGCGGTGAGCGCCCAGCCGCCGCGGTGGCTGAACGCCCGCAGCGCCGGACCGCGCCAGTGCAGCTCGCGCCGGTCGACCGCTGCCACGAAGGCGATCGCGGCGGCCACCGGCGGCTGGTACAGCAGGGCGACCGCCACCAGGGCCGCGAAGGCGACGCTCAGCCCCGGCCCGGCGCGCCTCGGTCCGGGTAGCAGCTCGAACAGGGCCAGCACGGCCACCCAGCCGGCCACCTCGGCCAGCGGCACCCCGAGCAGCCCGTCACGTCTCCATGCCAGCTCGGCCACGAGCCAGAGGGCGGCGGGCACCGCCACCGCCAGGCGGTACAGGGCGAGCACCGGTACCCCGGCCTGCCGGGCCGAGGTCGCGCGCCCACCTCCGCGCATGCTCGCTCCCCTTAAGTCCGCTGGAGCCCTCCTTCGGTCGTGCTCCAGACGAACGCCTCGACTCATACCGTATCGCATCCACGGACGGCTGCGGAGGCCGCCGTCCGCCGGCGCGGCGTGGCGAGGTCAGCGACTCAGGTGCGTTGGGCGGTAGGCCTTGGCGCGGAGCAGCGCCGCGCCGAGCGCGAGCATCCCGGCGGCGATGGCGAACTGCGCCAGCTCGTGTCCGGGGCCGGTGTTGGGCAGCGGGCACATCGCGTGGCCCGCGGCCATGGCGTGGTCGGCGAAGCCGATCCGGGCGCCGTCGGGCCTGGCCACCAGCAGGCGGATGTCCTCCACGCCCGCGGTCGGGACCTTGGCGGCGACCTGGAACGACCCCTTGGCGTCGGTCGCCGCGGTGAGGTTGCGGAGCACCTGGCCGTTGGCCTGGTTGACGATGCTGAGGTCGAGGTTGGCGTTGGCGGGCAGGTCGGTGCCGGTGGCCTTCAGGGTCGAGCAGGTCATGCCGGTGATCTGGATAGCGGTGTCGGCCGAGGACGGACCTGCCACGAGCATCACCAGCAAGGCCGTCCCGGCCCCGAGCAGGGTCAGGCGCCGCATGGGATCAGTCCTTTCGGGGGCTACTTGGTCGTGGCGAGCCAGACGGTGACGTCGTCGACGGTGAGGTTGGCGGTGGCGGGGAGCTTGGGCGCGACCACCTCGACCCCAAGCGTCGAACCCTTGACGTGGACCAGCTGGGCGACCCCGAGGTGGTGCCAGCCGGTGTCGCCGAGCACCAGCCCGGACCGGAAGATCGCGTAGCGCTCGCCGTCGACGTACTCGAGCAGGCGGATCTCACCGGTCTGGCCCGGCTGGCTGGCCCGTACCCAGGCGCTGGCCTGATACATGCTTCCCTTCGCCTTCGTGGTGGTGACCGTCGGGAAGGCTACCCCCGGATCGGCCTCCGACCCGCCGGTGAGCCGGATCGCCCAGATCCCCTCGTGGGCGACGCTCACCCGATCCAGGGTGGCCGCGCCGATCGGGCGCCAGCCGTCCGTGCCGGTCTCGAAGCCGGGGTTGCCGACCAGGTTGCCAGGCACGGTGGTGACGGTCGGGCTGGTGCTGCCCGGCGCGATCGTCGAGCCGGCGGCGGGTGGGCGGGTCGCCGGGATGGCGATGGTGGTCGCCGGGGCCGCCCCGGCGTCCCGGTCCGAGCGGGACCCGAGCGCGCTGACGGCCCGGGAGATGGCCACCGCGAGCACCACCAGGAGCAGGACCCCAAGAGCGACGCCGATGGCGCGATTTCGCACCATCGGCGCAGAGGTACGCGGACCGGCCAGGTGCCGCGGACCAGAGCTGGGTGACATGGAACGACTATTCCGGACCGGATGGGCCGAAGCAACTATCAGGAAGTCCCTGAACTGGGCAAATTGAATGAGTGCCTTTCCTGGCTTGCTGGCCCGGCCGAGGCTGGGAGCGGGCCGTCAGTGTGGCTCGCGGCGGGGGCCGCCGCGCCGGCCCTTCGGGGTCTGGTCACCGGCCTCCGTGGTGCTCGGCGGCACCCCCCTGACCTCGCTCGCCACCCGCCCGAGCACGCCGTTGACGAACCGCCCCGAGTCGGTGGTGGACAGCAGCTTGGCCAGCTCGATGGCCTCGTCGAGGGCGACCGCCGTCGGCACTTCCGGCCGGGCCACCAGCTCGTAGCTGGCCAGCCGGAGCAGGTTGCGGTCGACCAGCGGCATGCGCTGGATGGTCCAGTGCTCGGCGGCCTCGCCGATGCGCTCGTCCAGCTCGCCCCTGAGCGACTCGACGCCGCGGACCAGCTCGACGGCGTAGCCGTCCGGGGGGTCCTTTCGGTCGTCGAGATGGCGGTCGAGCACCTCGGCGATCGGCTGCTCCAGCAGGTCGGCCTCGTAGAGGATGCTCAGGGCGCGGCGTCGGGAGGCGGAGCGCGTCCCGGTCGGTCCGTCGTCCCGGCCGCTCACTGCACCCGGGTCAGGTAGGCGCCGGTGCGGGTGTCCACCTTGACGCGGTCGCCGGTCTCGACGAACAGCGGCACCTGGACGACCGCGCCGGTCTCAACGGTGGCCGGCTTGGTGGCGCCCGAGACCCGGTCGCCCTTCACGCCTGGCTCGGTCTCGCTCACGGTGAGCTCGACGCTGGCCGGCAGCTCCACGCCGAGCGCGGTGCCGTCGTGGAAGGTCACGTACGGGGTCGAGCCCTCGAGCATGTAGCTGGCCGCGTCACCGACCGCCTCGCCGTCCACCGCCACCTGGTCGTAGTTCTCGGTGTCCATGAAGTGGAAGCCGGTGTCGTCGCGGTAGAGGAACTGCATCTGGCGCTTGTCGAGGATGGCCACCTCGACCGGCTCGTCGGCCCGGAAGGTCTTGTCGAGCACCCGGCCGGTGCGCACGTTCTTCAGCCTGGTGCGGACGAAGGCACCGCCCTTGCCCGGCTTGACGTGTTGGAAGTCGACCACGTTCATGAGCGCGCCGTCGATGTTCAGCGTCATGCCGTTCTTCAGGTCGTTGGTGGTTGGCATCGTGCCTCCTACGCTCGCGGGCTGGCCTGCCGAGGCCGCGGCCGGTCACAGCTCGAGGAGCTCCTTGGGGGCGGTGGTGAGCAGCTCGTGACCGTCCGGGCGGACGACCGCGAGGTCCTCGATCCGCACGCCGCCAAAGCCGGGAAGGTAGACACCGGGCTCGACGGTCACAGGCGTTCCGGCGGCGATCCTACCAGAGCCACCCGGGCGCACCCAGGGAGCCTCGTGGATCTCCAGCCCGATGCCGTGGCCGGCGGGATGGCTGAAGGCCTCGCCGAAGCCGGCCTCGGTGATCACCTGCCTGCAGGCGTGGTCCACCTCGCCGCAGCGGACGCCGTGCCCGAGCGCGGCCAGGCCGGCCTCCTGGGCCTGGCGGACCAGCTGGTACACCTCCCGCTGGCGTTCGGTGGCCTTGCCGAACACCACCGTGCGGGTCATGTCCGAGCGGTAGCCCTCGATGCGGCCGCCGAAGTCGAGGATGACCAGGTCGCCGCGGCCCAGCTCGCGGTCGCCTGGGGGGTGGTGGGGCTCGGCGGCATGCTCGCCGAAGGCGACCACCGGGTCGAAGGCGAGGCCGTCGGCGCCGAGGCGGCGCACCTGGATCGCCAGTTCCTGGGCGACCTCGCGCTCGGTCACGCCAGCGCGCAGGCCGGCGAGGACTTCGGGAAGTGCCTCGGTGCCGATGCGGGCGGCCTCGTGGATGGCCGCCAGCTCGTCGTCGTCCTTGACCTCGCGCAGCTCCTCGACCAGCTCCGGGGCCGGCACCACCGCCCTGCCTGGCAGCAGGGTGCGGAGCCGCTGCCCGGTGCCCCAGGTGAGCCCGCCCGGCTCGAAGCCGAGGCCGTCGCCGTCGGTGCCGAGCACGCCGATCACGGCGGTGATCAGGTCGCCGGGCGCCATCACCACCTCGGCACCGTCCACCTCGGACGCCTGGCGCTCGTAGCGGCGGTCGGTGAAGAACACGGTGCGATCGTGCAGCAGCAGCAGGGCGCCGTAGCTGCCGGCGAACCCGGTCAGGTAGCGGACGTTGACCGGCTTGGTGACCAGCAGGCCGACCAGGTCGACCGGGGCGAGCCTGGCGCGGAGGCCGCGGCGGCGGGCCTGGGTGGCACGGGACCTGAACGGCCTGACCGGACGGCTGCGGGCCTTCCTGCCAGCGACACGGCCGTTCGCCGTCACGGACCCGCCGCCGGTTCGTCGCCCGACCGAAGCAGACTGGCCGCGGCGCGCAGGCCGAGCTCGTAGCTGGCCGGCCCGAAGCCGGCCACCACCCCGGCGGCGGCCGGGGCGACCGCCAGGCGGTGCCGCCAGCGCTCGCGCCGGTGCACGTTGGAGAGGTGGACCTCGACCACCGGGATGCCCGCGGCTTCGACGGCGTCCCGTACGGCGTAGGAGGTGTGGGCCAGGGCGCCGGGGTTGAGCACGGCCGCCGCCACGCCGCGGCCACGGGCGGCCAACAGCTCGGCGACCAGCTCCCCCTCCTGGTCGGACTGGAGCCCCTCCACGGCCACGCCGAGCGTGGCGGCCAGCCCCGCCAGCCGGCCCATGATCCCGTCCAGGTCCTCCCGGCCGTAGATGGTGGGGTCGCGACGGCCGAGCGCGCCAAGGTTGGGCCCGTGCAGGACCAGCACCAGTGGCCCCTGGCCGTCGGCCGGGAAGCGCCGGCTCACCGTGCGCCACCCTTCTGTCGGGGGGCTACCGCTTCGCTACTTGAGCCCCCCGAACCCCCGGTCCCGGCGGCAAGTGACCGCACCGCGGCGACCAGTACATC
This sequence comes from Actinomycetota bacterium, assembly GCA_035535495.1. Taxonomy (GTDB): domain Bacteria; phylum Actinomycetota; class CALGFH01; order CALGFH01; family CALGFH01; genus DASUZB01. The sequence continues at coordinate 6,693 of DATLQA010000197.1, forward strand.
CTCCTCGGGGGCTGGCACCACCACCGGCTGGCCGACCGCGCGCAGGAGGACCAGCCGCAGGCCGCCGAGGTGCTTCTTGTCGGTGGCCATCGCGGCCAGCACGGCGGCGGGGTCGAGGTCGACCCCGCCGGTGGGCAGCCCCAGCGCGCCGAGGACCCGCACGTGGCCGTCGGCGAGCCCGGCGCCGGCGAGCCCGGTCGCCTCGGCCACCCGCGCGGCGAACACCATGCCGAGGGCGACCGCCTCGCCGTGGCGCAGCCGCCCGTAGCCGGCCAGTCGCTCGCAGGCGTGGCCGAGGGTGTGGCCGTAGTTCAGCACCGCCCGCGGGCCGGTCTCGCGCTCGTCGGCCGCGACCACCGCCGCCTTGACCCGAACCGCCGCCTCCACCAGCGGGGTGAGGGCGGCCAGGTCCCCGGCGCCGGCGCGTCCGCCGACGGCCAGGCACGCGTCGACCAGGTCGGGATCGCCGACCAGGCCGGCTTTGACCACCTCGGCGAGGCCGGAGCGGAGCTCGGCCGGCTCGAGCCCGGCCAGCGTGGCGGTGTCGGCCACCACCGCCGCGGGCTGGTGGAACGCGCCGACCAGGTTCTTGCCGGCGGGCAGGTCGACCCCGGTCTTGCCGCCGAGGGCCGCGTCGACCATGCCGAGCACGGTGGTGGGCAGGTTGACCAGGGGGACGCCGCGCAGCCAGGTGGCGGCGGCGAAGCCGGCCGCGTCGGTGGTGGCGCCGCCGCCGACGGCCACCACCGGGTCGGCGCGGTGCAGCGGGACCGCTGCCAGCCGCTGGTAGATGGACTCCACCACCGAGAGGCGCTTGGCCGCCTCGCCGGCGGGGATCTCCAGCAGGTGCGGGACCAGACCGCGGCGCGCGAGCGCGGCCGCGGCCCGCTCGGCGTGGGCGGCGACCGGCGCGGTGTGGACCACCGCCGCCGCCTCGGCACCTGGCAGCTCGGGGAGCAGCTCGTCGAGCCGCTCCAGCAGGCCGGGGCCGATGTGGACCGGGTAGGCGCCACCGCCGGCGCCGACCTCCACGGTGGTCGGGCTGGTGGCGGGCGCCCCTGGGGAGCTGGCGCTCACACCCGACCGGCCAGCTCGTCCACTCGCCGCCGATACCATTCGAGGACCTCGCCGGCGCTCTGCTCCGGGCTGTGGCGGTCGGTGTCGACCAGCAGGTCGCCGGCGGTCTCGTAGATCGGCCCCCTGGCGACCAGCAGGTCGCGGATGCGGCCGACCCGGTCGCCCGAGCCGAGCAGCGGCCGGTCGGTCACGCCGACCAGGCGGCCAGCCAGCGTCTCCGGGGTCGCCCGCAGGTAGACCAGCAGCCCGGCCTGCTTGAGGGCGGTGCGGTTCTCGGCCGAGAGGACCGCGCCGCCGCCGACCGCGATCACCCGGCCGGGGATGGCGATGGCACGGTCGATGGCGGCCGCCTCGCGGCGGCGGAAGCCCTCCTCCCCCTCGTGCAGGAAGATCTCGTTGACGTCCATGCGGGCCTGGCGCTGGACGAGCAGGTCGGTGTCGACGAACTCGCGCCCGAGGGCGCGGGCGACGAGCTGCCCGACCGCGCTCTTCCCGGCTCCCATGAAGCCGATCAGGATGATGGTTGGCAGCACCGGGCGCACCTCTGAGCCCTCCTTTGTTCAAACGCTCGGTGGCCTGCGCCGCTCAATGCGCTGGCTTCCCTCGTCGCTCTTCACAGGAACCCTGGTGGGTCTGCCTCGCCGGTGGTCGCTCCTCAGTCCATCCAGCGCGCGGCTCCGGCCACCTCGCTGGGGTCCGACCGCTGGCCGGCTGACGGAAAGCTTACAGCGCCTCGGGGTCGGTGCCACGTAGCACACCGGCCCGCAGGGAGGCGAGGTAGGCGTCGAGGTTGCGGCGTACCTCGGGCAGCGAGTCGCCACCGGTCTTCTCCAGCAGGGCGTCCGCGAGGACCAGCGCGACCACCGCCTCGCCGACCACCGCGGCGGCGGGCACGGCGGTGACGTCGGAGCGCTGCACCACCGCCTTGGCCGGCTCGCCGCTGGCCACGTCCACCGTGTCCAGCGCCTTGACCAGCGTGGAGAGGGGCTTCATCGCCGCCCGCAGTCGCAGCGGCTCGCCGGTGGACATGCCGCCTTCGATGCCGCCGGCGCGGTCGGTCCGGCGCGCCGGCCGACCAGGGCCGGGGACGATCTCGTCGTGGGCCTGCGAACCGGGGCGGGCGGCGCCGGCGAAGCCGTCGCCGACCTCGACGCCCTTGATCGCCTGCACGCTCATGAGCGCGCCGGCCAGGCGGGCGTCGAGCTTGCGGTCCCAGTGCACGTGCGAGCCGAGCCCAGGGGGCAGGCCCCACGCGAGCACCTCGATCACGCCGCCAAGGGTGTCGCCGGCCGCCTTGGCCTCGTCGATCGCCGCCACCATGGCCGCGGCGGCCTGCTGGTCGAGGCAGCGCACCGGGGAGGCGTCGAGGCGCTCCCGGTCCTCGGGGCCGGGCCCGGCGGCCGGGTCGGCCACCACCTGGCCGAGGCTGGCGACGTGGCCGAGCACGGTGACGCCGACCTGGCCGAGCAGGGCCTTGGCGACCGCGCCGAGCGCGACCCTGGCGGCGGTCTCCCTGGCACTGGCCCGCTCCAGCACCGGCCGGGCCTCGTCGAAGCCGTACTTCTGCATGCCGGCGAGGTCGGCATGCCCCGGCCGGGGCCGCGTCAGCGGCGCGCCGCGGCCGACGGCGGCCGCGGCCTGGTCGGCCACCGGGTCGGGCGCCATCACCTCGGCCCACTTGGGCCACTCGCTGTTGCCGATGAGCACCGCCACCGGCGAGCCGAGGGTGCGTCCGTGGCGCACCCCGCCGAGCACCTCCAGCCGGTCGGCCTCGAAGCGCATGCGGGCGCCGCGGCCGTAGCCGAGCCGGCGGCGGGCCAGCTCGGCGGCGATCGCCGCGGTGGTCACCGGCACGCCGGCCGGCATCCCCTCGAGGACGGCGACCAGCGCCTGGCCGTGCGACTCCCCCGCGGTCAGGTAGCGCAGCACCTGCACGGCGGCAACTCCCCTGTCGATCCGGGGCTGCCGCTCCGCTACCTGAGCCCCGGACCCCTGATCCATCCGGGGCTACCGCTCCGCTACCTGAGCCCCGGGCCCCTTGTCCATCCGGGGCTACCGCTCCGCTACCTGAGCCCCGGGCCCCGTCTTCGGCGGCGTTCGAGCCTACACCGGCAGGCCGGTCGGGTTGCGGATCTCGGCCCACACCTTGACCTCGAACGCGGCATCGCTCAGGTCGAGGGCGTGGGGCGGCGCCGCGAAGGCCAGCCGGCCGTCGTAGTTGTAGCTCTTCAGGTAGCCGGTGCCCGACCCGCCGGAGGTGCCGACCGGGCCACGCCATTTCTGGGCGATGGCGCCGCTGACCGTGAGGGTGCCGAGCTGGGCGCCCCTGTTGTAGTTCTGCACGATGAAGGAGTGGCCGATCGCGAGCAGGGCGGCGTGGATCACCGGGTTGGTGAACGGCACCCGTGGCAGGCGGCTGTCGCTGAGGTTCGTCCCCGAGCTGTTGACCGGGTGGTACACCTGCACGAACTGGTTGGCGACCAGGCCGAGCAGGTCGGTGCCGGCGGTGCCGGTGGCGTAGGTGGTGTCGCCGACCACCACCACGTTGTGCTCCGAGGCGATGGTGAGCTGACCGCGCAGGGTGCCGGAGACGAACGCGTCGCCGTCGCAGGTGTTGTAGTCGGTGTCGTCACCCGAGATGGGGTAGCCGACCGCGTTGGTGGCCAGCCGGCAGGTGATGCTCGGCGGGCTGGGCACGTTCTGGACGTAGACCACCCCGTTGGCCGGCAGTGGCCGGTTCAGCCCCGGCTGGCAGTTGCCGCCCGCCGGGGTGAGCGGGCTGACCACGTCCATCAGCCCGCTCGCGCCGCCGTCCTTCAGGGTGATGCGCGTCGGCCCGGTGAACAGGCAGCCGGTGTTGCCGATCGACGGGTCCGTCTGCGTCTTCAGGGCGGTGTTGGAAGTCGGCAGGCCGAGGATCGCGGCGGAGCGCGGGTCGCCCGACTGGAAGACCGGGGTGTCGGCGCAGCCGGACAGGCCGTACCAGCGGTAGGTGTAGCTGGAGCTGGACGGGCAGCTCATCCTCCCGGTCCAGCCGGTGGTGGCGTCGTCGTTGAAGCGCGGGCTGCCGTTCACTGAGATGGTGTCGTTGGTGTGCAGCGGGCCGTTGATCTGGTCGCCGGTGACGAAGCTGATGCGCACGCAGTCGTCGTCGTCCCGCCCCTGCCACCAGTACTTGGCGCAGTCGGTCTGGGCCTGGTTGGGGTCGGAGTAGTAGCCGCTCTGCGGGTCGAGCGACTCGTAGTCGGTCAGGTACAGGTAGTCGAGGAAGTTGCGGCGCCGCAGGGTGACCCGCACGGTGCGGGTGACGTTGCGGACCCGGCCGCTCGAGACCACCACCAGCATCCCCTGGCTGCCGAACTGGGTGGCGTCGACGTCGTAGTGGAACTTCGCCTCGCTGGTCGGCCCGGGGACCGGCTGCCAGCCGCTGATCGCCGGGTTGGTCGGGGTGGGCGCGTTCGTGCTCGACCAGCGGTAGGGCGAGGTCTTCGGGTAGTAGTTGTCGTCCTGCTGCAGGCGGTAGCGGTAGTCCTCGACACCGGCCTGGGCCGCCTCCAGGGCGGCGTTCCAGTCCTGGTCGCGCCGTGCCAGCGGCTGGGAGTTGACCACGAAGCCCATGGCCGCCACCAGCACCAGGGTCAGCACCATGCCGAGCAGCATGACCGTGATCATGGCCACGCCCCGCTCGCCCCACCTGCTCGCCGGCACTGCCGCCTCCTTGGTCACGTGGACGGGCGCACCCGCCCGGTGGGTCGCTGGCGCGTTCATGGCGCCAGGGCCGCGATGTTGGGCAGCCACACCTGGCTGCTGAGCGTGGTCGGCGCCACCCCCTGGGAGGGTGGCGACGACACCGTCAGGGTGATCGTCACGCTGCGGACCGCGGTCAGGGTGGTGGTGGCGGTGCCGCTCGAGTCCAGGTAGCGGAAGAGCGTGGCGGCGCCGGTCACGTTGGCGCCCAGCGGGTGGGTCGATGCCGTGCCGGTGTAGGTCACCGGGTTGGCCGCCGGGTTGTCTGGCGGGGTGATCGCCTCGAACACGCGCCCCTGGCCGTCGACGTACAGGCGCACCTTGTTCGGCGGCGCGGTCGCCGACGTGGTGTTGAGGTAGCCAAGGAAGGTGACGTCGTTGCCGGCGACGGCCTGCATGGCCGAGGCGGTGCGCAGGTCCTTGGTGAGGACCGCCATCATGTTCCTGGCCTCGGCCAGGTCGCGGACGCGCCGGTCGGAGCCGGAGGCGGCCGACTGGAAGCTGTTGAAGCTGCCCAGGCTGATCGCCAGGACCAGTGACAGCAGCGCGATCACCACGGTCATCTCGGCCACGGTGGTGCCGGCCTCGCCGGCCCGGTCCGGCTTCACGTGGTCCTCGCCGTCACGAGCGGGATGGCCGTGGAGACCGGGTCGAGGGTGACCGTCGGCCAGGAGAAGCCGGTCCGGAGCGTCCGGTTGGTGGCCTTCAGCCTCCAGGTGCCGTACGGCAGGGCCAGCCGCACCGTGCCGGCCGCGCTGGTCTGCCACGCGGTCGAGGTCAGCGTCACCGCACCGCAGCCGACCGCGTTGACGTGCTCGGCCACGATCCTGGCGCCGGAGTCCGCCGTCCCCGGGCTGCTCCCCTTGAGCACGGCCACGTCGAGCGCGTCGAGCGCGGCGGTGCCCGAGGTCGAGCCGCCCGGGTTGGTGGCGAGCACCGGCCCGCGGCTGCCGCCCGAGTAGGTGCCTGGGTCGGCGTCGGTGCACTCCCCGGTCCACACCTGGTAGCCACCCGCATACGGGAACAGCGGGGTGAGCGTCCGACTGACGCCGCTGCCGGTGAAGGCCTTGGTGCCGAGCGACAGGTTGGAGTTGGCCACCGTCAGCGGGAACGCGTCGGGCAGCAGCGAGCCGGCGGGCGAGGTGACCGAGATCAGCAGGGACGCGGCGCGGTCGTAGTCGACCTGCACCTTGGTGATCTGCGCGGCCACCACCGAGAGGTTGGTGACCGAGGGCTGGTTGAGCTGCCGGTCCACGTACCCGGAGGTGTTCAGCGTCAGCGTGTAGGAGCCTGGGTCGAGGAAGGCGAAGAACACGCAACCGTCGTCGCTGGTCACCTGGGTCCCGGTGCCCGCCCCGCCGAGGGTGACGGTCTGGCCCGCCAGCGGCGCCGCGTTGCGGTCGTAGAGCTGCACCGCGATGTGCCCGTCGTAGGGGTCGTAGGCGCCGGTCGGCGGGGTCAGCAGCGTCTGCGAGGCGACCGGCGCCGCCCCGGCCATCTGCGGCCAGGTGACGCGGACGGTGACCCGCTTGTAGGCCACGGTGCCGCCGCTGGACCCGTTGGGCACGTTGCACGAGCTCGAGTTGGAGGTGGGCGTGACCCAGGCGATGTCCTGGGTGATCGAGTAGGTGGACTGGCTGCCCGGGTCGCTGTAGGACTGGGTGGTCCTACCGAGGCCGACCTGGTCGAACGGGAGCGCGCGGACGGTGTCGAGCTGCTTGGCGGCCAGGTAGGCCGCCACGCTCCGGCTCCGGTTGGTGCGGTCGACCCGCAGCACGCCGCCCATGCCGAGCGACACCGCCGCGAACACCAGGGCGAACAGGGTGATCGCGACCACCAGCTCGAGGACGGTGAAGCCGGCCTCGGAACCGGTCGCGGGCCGCGCGCCCCGCCGCCTGCGCACCAAGGGTGCCTCTGCCAATGCCGGTTACCTCCGATCGCGGCCCAGCCCGGGGGACATGGGCGTCCAACCCTGCGCTTGATCGGCAGCGCCGGGGGCGAGTTGAGTCTTGGGCCCTGAATTCAGCCGGGGCCGACCCCTACTTCAGGACGGCTTCGCCCTCGCAGAGGGTGAACACCGCGCCGTTCGAGGAGCGGAACTCCGCGCAGCTCGTGCCGACGTCGACCACGCGGTAGGCGCTGGCGATGGTGCCGCCCTCGGCCGCCTGGTAGCTCTTGCCGTCGAGCTGGACCTTGACGT
>DATLQA010000198.1:0-10934 GCA_035535495.1 Actinomycetota bacterium
CATTCACGGGAGCGTCTTTCCGGGTTCTTACCCTCTCCTTACCCGCGCGGCGCACCATCCGGTCCTGCCGCCCGGCGGGCGGCTTGCTTGATCCGACGAGGAGGAATGGTGGGAGCATCCAGTGGAGGGCGCCGGTGGCGCTGGCTGGTGGTGGGCGTGGTCACCGTCGCCGTCCTGGCCGTCGCCGGCCCGTTCGCCTACATCAACTTCATCAAGAGCGACGCGCCCGCGCCGCTCACGGCGGCGACCACGACGCCGAGCAGCCCGGCCACCACGCAGGCCGGCCAGTCGACCGGCGACGACCCGATCGCCGGGTCGTACTCGGTGACCAGCGGCTCGCAGGCGGGCTACCGGGTCAAGGAGGTGCTGTTCGGGCAGGACACCGAGGCCGTCGGCCGGACCTCGGCGGTGAGCGGCCAGATCACCGTCGACGGGACCCGGGTCACCGCCGGGGACTTCTCGGTCGACCTGACCACCGTCCAGAGCGACCAGAGCCGCAGGGACAACCAGTTCCACACCCGGATCATGGACACCGCCACCTACCCGACCGCGACCTTCAAGCTCGCCCAGCCGATCGAGCTGGCCTCGCTCCCCGCCGACGGGGCGACCATCACCGCCAAGGCGCTCGGGCAGCTCACCCTCCACGGGACCACCCGCCAGGTGACGGTCGACGTGAGCGCGCAGCGCAGCGCCAGCTCGATCCGGCTGAGCGGCCAGATCCCGGTGAGCTTCGCCGACTGGAACATCCCCAACCCGAGCTTCGGCCCCGCCTCCACCGAGGACCACGGGCTGATCGAGTTCCTGCTGGTCCTGGCCCGTGCCTGAGCCCGTTGCCGCGCCAGCCTCGTCCGGGGTTACCGTTGGCGCCATGCCGAGCCGGGTCCTGCTCGCCGAGGACGACCGCGCCACGCGCGAGTCGCTGGTCCGCGCGCTGGAGCTGGAAGGCTACGAGGTCCGCGCGGTGGCGGACGGGTCCGGGGTGTTCGACGCCATCGCCGTCGACCCGGCCGACGTGCTGGTGCTCGACCTGATGATGCCCCATGTCGGCGGGCTGACCGTGTGCCAGCGGCTGCGGGCCCGCTCCGACCGCACCCCGATCCTGATCGTGACCGCGCGCACCGAGGTGTCGGACCGGGTCGCCGGCCTCGACGCCGGCGCCGACGACTACCTCCCCAAGCCGTTCGCCCTCGACGAGCTGCTCGCGCGGGTCCGGGCGCTGCTGCGGCGGACCAGCTACGACGAGCCGGGCCGGGAGCTGCGCGTCGCCGACCTGCGCATGGACGAGGCGGCCAGGCGCGCCTGGCGTGGCGACCGGGAGCTGGAGCTCACCAAGACCGAGTTCGACCTGCTCCAGCTGCTGCTGCGCAACGCCGGCATCGTGCTCACCCACAGCACCATCTACGAGCGGATCTGGAACTACGACTTCGGGCCGGACTCCAAAGCGCTCTCCGTCTACGTCGGCTACCTGCGCCGCAAGACCGAGGCGGCGGGCGAGCCGCGCCTGCTGCACACGGTCAGGGGCGTCGGCTACACGCTGCGCGGCCCATGACCCTCAGGGTCCGCCTGGCGATCGCGCTGGCGCTGCTGGCGGCGCTGTCGGTGATGGCCGTGGCCGCGATCAGCTACACCGCCACCGACCAGCGCCTGCACGACGAGGTCGACGCCAGCCTGGTCAGCTCGGCGCGCCAGCTCGGCGAACCCGGCGGACGGGTCGCCTCCGAGCTCTGCCACCAGCTCGAGGAGGGCCGCTTCCCGGACGAGTTCGGCCCGCTCGGCCAGCCCGGCGTCACCGTCCAGTGCCTCGACGCGGCCGGGCAGGTCAAGGGTTCCATCGGGCCGCCTGGAGTGCCGGTGCGCAGCCCCGGCATTGACCTCACCGCCCGCACCAGCGCCCCCGACCACCGCTCGGACGGCGACGACGACGGCCACGGGCCCGGCCCTGACGCGCGGGCGGACCTGTGGACGCAGCGCTTCGGCGGGCAGGCCTACCGGGTCGTGGCGGTCGCCCGCCCTGGCGGCGGCGAGATCCGCATCGGCCGCAGCCTGGCCGAGACCGACCGGGTGATGCGCTCGGTCCGCAACCGCTCGATCCTGGTCGGGCTGGCGATCATCCTGCTGGCCGCCGCGGCGGGCGTCCTGATCGCCCGCCGGACCACCCGGCCGGTGACGCAGCTGACCGACGCGGCCGAGGAGATCGCCGCCAGCGGCCGCCTGGACATCCCGGTCCCGCCGGCCGGCCGCGACGAGATCGGCCGCCTGGCGCGCGCGTTCGCGTCGATGCTCGCCGCCCTGACCCGCTCCCGCGAGCAGCAGCAGCGCCTGGTCCAGGACGCCGGCCATGAGCTGCGCACCCCGCTGACCAGCCTGCGCGCCAACATCGACACGCTGCGCCGCTACCCCGACCTGGCCGCCACCCCCCGCGGCCAGCTGCTGGCCGACCTCGACAGCGAGCTGCGGGAGCTGTCCGGGCTGATGGACGAGCTGGTGGCGCTCGCCGTCGACCGCCATGACGACGAGCCCGAGCAGACCGTCGCGCTGGACCAGCTGGCCGAGCGGGCCGCCGACCGGGCGCGGCGCCGCAGCGGCCGCGCCATCGTGGTCGACGCCGAGCCCGCCCCGGTCGTCGCCAAGCCGCAGCAGCTGCTTCGCGCGGTGGGCAACCTGCTCGACAACGCCGTCAAGTTCAGCCCGGACGCGACCCCGATCGAACTGACCGTCCGGCCCGGCCGCCTGGAGGTCCGCGACCACGGCCCCGGGATCGGTGCCGACGACCTCCCGCTGGTGTTCGACCGCTTCCACCGCGCCCTGGACGCCCGCAGCCTGCCCGGCTCCGGGCTCGGCCTGGCGATCGTCCGCCAGATCGTCGAGGACGGCGGCGGCACCGTCCACGCGGCCAACCATCCCGGCCGCGGCGCGGTCTTCACCATCCAGCTGCCCGCCGCGCCGCCGGCGGATTCTTGACCGGTTCTCGAACCGCTTGCCGCCAGCAGGCACTGGCCATGGCGCCCGGTAGCTCTTACAGTCGGGCCATGCCGCGACGATTGCTGGCTGGCGGGGCGCTCGCCGCCGCGGCCGGCGCCTACCTTGGAACGGTCACCGGCCGGCTCGCCATCGACCTCGGCTGGGGACGCTCCCGCCGGCCCCTCGGCCCCCTGGACGTCACGATCACGGCGCCGCGCGAGCTGGTCTTCGAGGTCATCGCCAGCCCGTATCTGGGGCGGACGCCGGCCGCCATGGCCGGCAAGCTGCGAGTGCTCGAACGCGGTAGCGACATGGTGCTTGCCGAGCACTACACGCCGGTGGGCCGCGGCCTGGTGGCCACCACCGTCGAGACGGTCCGGTTCATCCGGCCGGAACGGGTGAGCTTCCGGCTGGTGCGGGGTCCGGTCCCCTACGTGGTCGAGGAGTTCGTCTTGGACGAGCAGGATGCCGTGACGACCCTGCGCTACCACGGCGAGCTCGCCGCCGACCTGTGGGCGCTGGGCCGCTGGTGGGGCGGTGTGGTCGGCCGGCAGTGGGACTCGACCGTGGCGGCGGCACTGACCTCGATCGCCACCGAGGCCGAGCGGCGCGCGGCCGTGTCCCGCCCGCCCGAGGCGTCGACCTAACGCCGCCGGGTCCACGCCGCCGGCGTGGGGCCGCGGCTACCCGGCGGGCGGGTAGGGGCGGTGATCCAGGCCGACCGGGCAGCGCAGGTCGTCGACCGTGCCGCTGACGCGGGCGGGGTTGCCGCCGACCACGGCACGGGCGGGCACGTCGCGGGTCACCACCGACCCGGCACCGACCAGCGCGTCCTCGCCGATCACCACCCCGGGCAGGACGGTCACGTTGGCGCCGAGCTTGGCGCGCCGGCCGACCAGCACCCCGCGCATGCAGGCACCGACGTCCGGGCAGCGCGGCATGGGCGCGTTGGTCAGCACCACCCGCGGCCCGAGCCAGCAGTCGTCCTCCAGCACCGACAGCTCCGGGACGAACACCCCGGTGTGCATCCGCACCCGGTGGCCGACGCGGACGTGGTGCTCCAGCACCGACCCCGAACCGAGCGAGACGTCGTCGCCGATCTCGTTGTCCTCGCGGACCAGCACGCCGTGGCCGGTCTGGAAGCGGTCGCCGATCCGGTTGCCGGCGTAGACCACCGTGTGCGAGCGGAGCAGCGCGTCAGCGCCGATCACCGTCGGGCCCGGCTCGGCGCCCGGCGGCACCTCGCCCACCAGGCAGAACTCGCCGACGCGGGCGCCGGGGCCGAGGCGCACCCCGGGCAGTACGCGGGCGCTGCCCGCGATCGGTGGCTCAGCCCGCCCGGCCGCCATCGCCGTCCCGGTCTGCGTGGGCCGCCACCGCGACCTGCTGGCCGCCCTTGTCCAGCGACTGCTGGGCCGCCTCCAGCGTGGCCACCACCCTGACGCCGTTCCAGCCGTCGGTGCGCGGCCTCCCCCCGGTGGCCACGCACTCCAGGAAATGGTCGAGCTCCAGAGCCAGCGGCTCGGTCAGGTCGGTGCGGGGCACGTGGATGTCGCCCGCGCGGAGCCGGAACTGGTACTCGCCGTACTCGCCGACCCCGACCGGGTCGGCGCCCTTGTCGTACACCCGCAGCTTGGCCTCGGAATCCAGGTCGTCGAACACCACCATGCGGCGCGAGCCGACCACGGTGGTGCGCCGCAGCTTGGACGGGTCCAGCCAGGAGACGTGCAGGTGGGCGAGGACGCCCTGGTCGTAGCCGAGGGTGGCGAAGACCACGTCCTCCACGTCGGTGTGCAGGTAGCGGGCGCCGCGGGCGGCGACCCAGCGAGGCGCCGAGCCGATCAGGTAGTTGGCGATCGAGACGTCGTGCGGCCCGATCGACCAGAGGGCGTTGATGTCGCGCTGGATGCGGCCCAGGTTCACCCGCTGGGAGTGCAGGTAGTACAGCTCGCCCAGCTCGCCGGCCCGGAGCAGGGCGCGCATCTTGGTGACCGCCGGGTTGTACTCGAAGGTGTGGCCGACCAGCAGCACCAGGCCGGAGGCGTCGGCCTGCTCGGCCACGGCGGCCGCGGCCGCGGTGGACAGGGCGAGCGGCTTCTCTACCAGCACGTGCTTGCCCGCCGCCAGCGCCCTGGAGGCCAGCTCGCCATGGGTACGCGCCGGCGAGGCGATCACCACCGCGTCGACGGCCTCCTCGGCCAGCACGTCGTCGGCGTCGCGGCCGGTCCGCACCCACGGGTAGCGGTGGGTGACCTCCGCGAGCCGCGCCGGATCCGGGTCGACGCAGACGACCCAGTCCCGGCCCAGACGGAGGTGCAGGTTGCGGGCGAGGTTGGGTCCCCAGTAGCCGAACCCGAACAGGGCGACCCGCGGGTTCCGGCTCGGCGCTGACGTCTGGCTGTGCTCGGTCATGGCGCCCAATCCTACTCACCAAGTGCCCGCCGGGGGCCGTCCACCTGGTGCGGGGGAGCCTTGTGGTGGCCCCGGCACGCGGCCATACTCGGCCGAAGCGGGCACGGAGGTGCAGCATGGAGCCCGGGCCGCACCCGGAGCAGCCGGCGCAGCCGGAGCGGCCGACCCCGTCCGAGCGGCCGGAAGGCCGCGCGGCGCCGCCCGCCGGCCCGGGCGGGCCCGGCAGGGTCGGCAGGCGCGGCTTCCTGACCGGTGGGGCGGCGGCCGGCGGCGCCGCCGCGGCCGCCGTGGCGGGCTATGCGGTCGGCGCCAGCCGGGGCGGGGAGCGGCCGGACGGCTCGCCGGCGGACCGGCCGCGGACCTGGTCGGTGGTCGGCCGGCACCAGCCGGGCATCGTCGACCCGCAGCCGGCGGCCGGGCTGGTGGCCGCGTTCGACGTGCTCGCCAAGTCCCGGTTCGGCCTGGCCGACACGCTGGAGATCATCACCAACCGTGCCGAGCGGCTGATGACCGGCCAGCCTCCGCCCCGGCGGGACGCGGACACCCCGCCGGCCGACTCCGGCATCCTCGGCCCGGTTCCGGAGCCCGACGGCCTCACCGTCACCGTCGCCTTCGGCGCCTCCCTGTTCGACCGGCGCTACGGCCTCGACACGGTCCGCCCGAGACGGCTGCGCGCCATGCCGGCGTTCCCCAACGACGACCTCGACCCGGACCGCTGCCACGGCGACCTGCTGGTGCAGTTGTGCGCCGGCCACCGCGACACCGTCCTGCACGCCCTGCGCGAGCTGCGCTCGGCGACCGCCCAGATGGTCGAGCTGCGCTGGATGCTCGAAGGCTTCCAGCGGCCCAACGCGCTCGGGCCAGGCCGGACCTCCGTGCGCAACCTGCTCGGCTTCAAGGACGGCACCGCCAATCCCGACCCGCGGGACGGCGCGCTGATGGACCGGCTGGTCTGGGTCCAGCCAGGCGGCGGCGAGCCGGCCTGGACCGCCGGCGGCACCTACCTCGTCGTCCGCATCATCAAGAACTTCGTCGAGCGCTGGGACGCCTTCCCGCTGGACGACCAGGAGCGCGTCATCGGCCGGCACCGGGAGAGCGGCGCCCCGCTCGGCCACCGGCGCGAGCAGGACGAGCCCGACTACCGGTCCGACCCGAAGGGACTGGTGATCGCGACCGACGCGCACATCCGCCTTGCCAACCCGCGCAGCCCCCAGACCGAGGCCCAGCGCATCCTGCGCCGCGGCTTCAACTACGCCCGCGAGGGCGGCGCCCGCGACACGGTCGACACCGGCCTGCTGTTCATCAGCTTCCAGCAGGACCTGGAGCGCGGCTTCGTGAGCGTCCAGCGGCGCCTCGCGGGCGAGCCGCTGGAGGAGTTCGTCCAGCCGGTCGGCGGCGGCTTCTTCTTCGTCCCGCCCGGGGTGGCCGCACCAGGCGGCTACCTGGGCGAGGGCATGATCGCGGCCGCCGGCGCCTGACCCTTCCGTGCGATCCGTCAGGCCGGCTTGGCGGCGTTCCAGCGCCTTGGGGCTGCTCCTGAGCTGGTGATGCGGCCGCGGTGTTCCAGCTCGATCAGGTGGGCCTGGGTCTCGCCGAGGGCAGCGCGGCGCATGAAGCCGCCGATCTCCGGCCACGGACGGGACCAGTGCAGCTGGCTGGCCACCGTCCAGACGGTGTCCGCGCCGGCGGCGAGGGCCCCCTCTGCCTCCGCCAGCCGCTCCTCGTGGTGGGCGGCGAGCGCGTCGATGCGGCCGGGGAGGTCGGCGAAGCGGTGCTCGTGCCCTGGCAGGGCCGGGCCCGCGTAGGCCTGCAGCTGCTTCAGGGAGGCGAGGTAGTCGCCGAGCGGGTTCTCGGTCGATTGCGGATGGAACGAGATGTTCGGGCTGATCCTTGGGAGAACGTGATCGCCGGTGAGCACCAGCCCGGTGCCTTCCTCGTGGAAGCACAGGTGGCCGGGCGTGTGCCCCGGAGTGTGCAACGCCACCAGCCGCCAGCCGGGCACCTCCGGCCGGTCGCCGTGCTCCAGCAGCACGTCCGGCCGGGCCACCACCACGAAGCGGCGGATCAGCATGCTCACCCCGCGCAACTCCTCGACCTCCTGCTCGGGCGCGCCGGAGGCCCGCAGCCAGGCGTCGATCCGCGCCAGCAGTTCGTCGGCGACCTCGTAGCGGTCCGGGATCAGTGCCGCGTCGGCGGGGTGCAGCGCGATCCACGCGCCCGACGCCTCCCGCACCCGCCCGGCCAGCCCGTAGTGGTCAGGATGGATGTGGGTGACCAGCACCCCGCGGACGTCGGCGAGCCGGGCACCGATGCGCCCGAGCCCGGCCTCCAACGCGGCCAGCGACTCGCTCGCGTTCCAGCCCGGGTCGACCAGCACCACGCCGCCGGCCACCTCGAAGACGTAGCACAGCACGTAGCCGAGCGGGACGGCCGGGATCGGCACCGGCAGGCTCCACAGACCCGGCCGCACCTCCTCGACCGCCGGCAGGCCGCCGGCCGCTTCCTCCGCCCCGCCCATCCGCCCGTCCTCCCCGGCACCAGTCCGGGACTGGTTGCTCCGGAGAAGAGCCTACCCGGCCGACCTCATCACTAGAATGAGGTCGCCGCGCCACCGCGGGTGCAGGCCTCGCGCGCTTCAGGCAAGCGGGCCGGGCGGCCGCGGCCGAGGTTCCGAGGAGGCTCCGGCATGAGCGACGCGTACACCCTCACCGAGGACCAGAAGCTGTTCCGCAAGGAATGGCGGCGGCTGTTCGAGGACAAGTTCACCGAGCGGGCGGTGGAGATCGACCGGACCGGCGAGTTCCCCTGGGACAACGTCGAGATCCTCAAGGAGAGCGGCCTGCTCGGCATCAACATCCCCGAGGAGTACGGCGGCGGCGGCGCCGACTCGATCACCCACTGCCTGCTGGTCGAGGAGGTCGCCCGGGTCTGCGCCAGCACCTCCCTGATCCCGGCGGTCAACAAGCTCGGCACCCTGCCGATCCTGTTCGCCGCCGACGAGGAGCAGAAGCACCGCTTCCTGGCGCCGGTCGCCGACGGCAGCGCGCTCATCTCCTACTGCCTCACCGAGCCCGGCTCGGGCACGGATGCGGCCGCGATGACCTCCCGGGCGGTCCGCGACGGCGACCACTACGTGATCAACGGCACCAAGCGCTTCATCACCGGCGGCGGCGCGAGCAAGCTCTACATCTACTACGCCGTCACCGACCCGGAGGCCGGGCCCCGCGGCATCACCGCCTTCGTGCTCGACGACACCATGCCCGGCTTCGCCATCGGCAAGTACGAGGACAAGCTGGGCATCCGTGGCTCGCCCACCACCGAGGTGATCTGCACCGACGTTCGCGTCCCGGCCGCCAACCGCCTGGGGGAGGAGGGTGCCGGCTTCAAGCTCGCACTGCGCGCGCTCGACCACAGCCGGGTCACCATCGGCGCGCAGGCCGTCGGCATCGCCCAGGGCGCGCTCGACTACGCCCTCGGTTACACCAAGGAGCGCGAGGCGTTCGGCCAGCGCATCGCCGACTTCCAGGGCATCCAGTTCATGCTCGCCGACATGGCCATGCACCTCGAGGCCGCCCGCGGCCTGGTCTACGCCGCGGCCGCCAAGGCCGACCGGGGCGACGCCGACCTCACCTTCGCCGCCGCCGCGGCCAAGTGCTTCGCCTCCGACACCGCCATGCGGGTCACCACCGACGCCGTCCAGCTTCTCGGCGGCTACGGCTATGTCAAGGAGTACCCGGTCGAGCGCATGATGAGGGACGCGAAAATCACCCAGATCTACGAAGGGACGAATCAGATTCTCAGGGTCGTGATGGCGCGCCGGCTCCAGGAGCGCCGTATCTGATCCTTCCGGCTTCGAGAGCTAGTCCGGTCGGCACAGCTCGAGGACGAAGACGACGCCATGCCTGAGGCACGACTGCACGACGAAAGCACCATCGCCGTGGAGGTCCAAGGTCGTGGACCCACGGTGTTGCTGCCGGTCAACCCCCAGCCGGTCGAGGGACCACAGGCCGAAGAGATGCGCAGGTGGGGCGCTGACCCGGCCCTTGGCCGCTCACTCGTCGATGGCCTCAGCGACGCGTTCCGGGTGGTCGCGTTCGACTACGAAGGCCACGTCCTGCAGGTGCCGAAACCCGACACGCTGACGCCGGCCAACGTCGCCGGCGACCTGCTGGCCGTGGCCGATGCCGCCGGTGCCGACCGGTTCGCCTATTACGGCTACTCCTGGCTGGCGCTTGCCGGGCTGCAGCTTGCCATCCGGACCGACCGGCTTGCGGCGCTGGTGATGGGCGGGTTCCCACCACTGGACGGGCCGTACGCGCAGATGCTCCAGGTCACCACGGCGACCCATGCCATGGCCAGCTCGCCGCGCAGCACCGCGACGACCTCCCAACCATCCAAGGAGTCATCCGGTGATGAGCTGGACTGGTCGCAGGTGGAGGTGTCGTTGACCGAGGCGCAGACGCGCCAGTTCGTCACGCTGTACCAGGCGCTGCGAGGGTTCGACGACCGCGCCGCCCAGGCGCGGATCAGCTGTCCCCGCCTCTGCTTTGTTGGCTCGGCTGACGAGATCGACTACGACGAGCGTTGGGGCGGGGTGCACGTGAGCCTCGCCGACCCGGTCATCAGCCGCCAAGCCGAACTCGAAGCGCTCGGCTGGCAGGTGCGGGTGCTGGAGGGGCTGGACCACACCCAGGCCACGCAGGCCGCCCAGGTCTTGCCGATCCTGCGCCCCTGGCTCACCAGCAGGCTGGGGACGGGCAGCTGAGCGTCGCCGCGTGCTCACCCGTCTCCAGGAACCGGACGTCGCCTGGGTGGTCAGGCGCGAGTGTTTGCGCAACCATGGCGAGATGCCATCGCACGGTGACATGCCCGCGAAGGACCTGGCCAATTCGGCCGGCGACCGCCGCGCCGCCGTGCGCGAGGCGGCCGTGGTGGCCGGCGACGGCCGGGCGCCGGCCAAGCGGTCGCACGAGTCGGCGGTGACGCTCTCCCAGGCGATGGGCCCGGCCCACGCCAACCTGATGGGCAACGTGCACGGCGGCGAGATCATGAAGCTGATCGACACGGCCGCCGGGATCGCGGCCAGCCGGCATGCCGGCGGGCCGGTGGTGACCGCCGCCCTCGACCAGATGAGCTTCCTCCACCCCGTCCACGTCGGCGACGTGGTGTTCGTCCACGCCGCCGTCAACGACGCCGGCCGCACCTCGATGGAGGTGGGCGTGCGGGTGGAGGCCGAGGAGGTGCTGAGCGGCCGGCGCACCCACACCTCCTCCGCCTACCTGGTGTTCGTCGCCCTTGACGAGCACGGCCAGCCGCGGCCGGTGCCGCCGCTGGCGGCCGAGACCCAGGCGGAGCGGCGCCGCCAGGCAGAGGCCCGGATCCGCCGGGAGTCCCGCCTGGCCCGCGCCGAGGCGATCCGCCGTCGCCGCGGCGACCCGCTCGCGTGAGGACGGCCGGCCGCACCGATGGCTGACCGCCGTCCGGAGCAGGCCGGCGGCGCGCGGCGGATCGCCGTGGTCACCGGCGCGAACCGCGGCATCGGCCACGAGGTCGCCCGCCAG
>DATLQA010000199.1:0-8444 GCA_035535495.1 Actinomycetota bacterium
CCGACGATGCCGACGACCCTCCGCCCTACCTTGCCGAAGAACAGGCCGCCCGCAAGGCCAGACCGCTGCGCGGCGCCGAGTTGTTCGCCAGAGGAATCCTCCAAGCCAGGGGAGCGTCAGGATGGAGCAGCAAGCACGCGAGCAGGCGTTCATCAGCGCCCTGACCACCGAGCAGTTCGTGCTGCAGGCCGCCCGCAGCGCCAACGTCGGCGAGATGACCGGGCGCGCCACCGTCTACATGGGGGCAGTGTCCAGCGCGCTGATCGCGTTTGGGTTCCTCGCCCAGGTCGTCACCCACCTCGACCCGTTCGTGGCTGCGGTGCTGCCGGCAGTGTTTCTCCTGGGCGAGTTCACCTTCGCAGCCCTGCTGCGCAACACCCTGGAGAACCTGGTGTTGTTGCGGCGGATGCAGCGGATCCGCGGCTACTACCGCACCTTGGTGCCCGAGGCCGACCAGTTCTTCGGCCCAGCCACAGAGGAGGAGCGGTTCTCCGCCGCGATGGCCACGGTGGTACTGCGGGCCCGGCCGGCGGGGATGCTGTTCACCGGAGCCAGCGTGATCGCCGCGATCAACAGCATCGTGGGCGGGGTCGGCGTGGCCCTGCTGGCCGCCAAGGTCGCGAGCCTGGCGACGGGTGCCGCGCTGGCGGTCGGCATCGCCGCCGCCGTGATCCTGTTTGGGCTGCACCTGCTGTACCAGCAGCAGCGAGCCACCGACCGAGTCCTGCGGCCACCGGCCGAGGCAGCATCGGCCTAGTGGTGGAAGTCGACGCCGGCGGCGATCAGCAGCACCAGGATCGCAGCGACGACCCAGTCGACGACCAGGCAGAACGGCGGCCACCACCGAGTGTTGGCAACATACTGGCGGCGGTGCTGCCAAAGGTCCTTGAACCCATGGCCGGCGAGGCCGGCCGCCAGCAGCCACGCCGGCCCGGTCACGCCCGCCGCGGCAACCACCACAAAGACTCACCGATGGCGGCCAGCTCCACCGGGTCCAGCGGCAGCGCGCCGAGCCGTGCGGCGCTGAGCTCGGCCAGCCGTTCGCTCACCCCGGCGGAGAGGACTGAGTCGTCCAGCGAGGGAAGGACGCCGCTCACCGCTCCTCACCCCGGCTGCTTGGTGCGGACGGCTTGAGCGCCTGGTGCTGCTGGCGGGTGCGGTGCAAGGTCTGCCTGGCGTGCTGGTCGCAGTAGTCCAGCCAGACCAGGTAGCCGACCAACACCACGGCAAGCACCCCGACGACCACCAGCCCGCCCAGCTCGGCGGCGCCCGTCACAAGTCAGCCCACTTCCTGGTCGCGACCAGCCCTACCAGCGCCCACCGGACCCGCTGACCGGCTGCGAGGAGCCGCCCGTGGGCTTGTAGCCGCCAGGCCGCCTCGACCAGCACCCGCTGGACCTCTGCCCAGCCTGGCAGCGGCAACCCAGCCGGATACACCCAGTCCGCAAGCCGTCCCGAGGCGTGCTGGGCGCGTGGTAGCGGCACGTAGCTGCCCCGGCCATGGCGGTACACCCAGCGGGCCGGGGCACGCTGGTCACAGTGGAGCAGACCGGCGTCCAGGCCCGAGCGGGTGAAGATCAGCAGCCGCCCGCCACCGGTCCAAGCGACCGGGCCGAGCGGTTCGGGCAGCATGCCCAGGGCGATCCGGCCGGTGGCCTGGTCGCAGGCCAGCACGTCGAACCGCTCCCCGGTGACCACGGCCAGGTTGGCGCGAGGGTGGTGCAACCACCGCGCTCGCACCATCCACAAGTCGGCGGTGGCGGCCTGGAACCAGTCGGGTTTGATGGGATGCTCGGTGGGAGCCGGGCAGCCGGCCTGCCCGCACGAGCAGCCGTCAGCGGCTTGGCCGGGGCCGATCCAGTGGGCGGTCAGGTAGTGCAACCTCAGCATGCGATCGCCCACGCTGGCGCCGCGCTCGGCGGCGGCCAGCAGCGGATTACCCTGCAGCGGCCAGCCGCTCATGGTCGCAGCGACCCGTCTGGATGGGCGGGCTGCTGGGCGGTGAGGGCGTCGACGCGGCATGCCCACATGCGAAGCGCCTCGGCACCATCGGGCTGTCGCGGAACAGCACTGTCGGCTGCACCTGGGTCTCCTGGCCACGCTGGTGGAGGAGCCCGCAAGCTCGGCAAGCCGGTGCAGTGCCACCCGAGCAGGGCCGGGGTCAAGCGGCCCCGGCGCACTCCGGAGAGCCGAGGTGGCCTTGGCGAGATGCCAGCGGACCTGCTGATGGAGCCGCTCGCCGAGGCGAGAGCAGGCCTGGCGCTCGTGCTGCGCGCCGTGCAGGCCATTGCGGTGGTCGTGGTCGAAGAACACAGGTGCGTGCCGGGACGAACGATTGAGGACCGCATTGCAGTTTCCCCCCACGGCTTCTGGAATCCCTCCCACCGCGGCAGCCGCGCCGTCGGTGCGCAGTACCGTCCGATGCTGGCAGCCGCCGCTGGAGAAACGCTGAAGGAGCGCTGGCGGAACGCTGGAGCACCCGCTGACCCATCGCATCCCCGCGCCGCTCGCTCCTTCCTCAGCGGTGCAGGGCGGCGACGGGCTCGGTCGTCGCCGCCTTGACAGCCGGGTAGATGCCGGCGAGCAGGCCGATCGACGTGCCGATGAGCGGGGCGGGAAGGGTCACGCCGGGTTCGATCACGGCAGTCCACCGGTGGGTGGCGGCCACGGCCACGGTCACGATGATGCCGAGGCTGGTACCGACGACCCCGCCGGCCGTGCCGAGCACGGCGCTCTCCGTCAGGAACTGGACCGCGATGTGTCGTCGTGCCGCGCCGAGGGCGCGCCGCAGGCCGATCTCACCGACGCGTTCGAGCACCGAGACCAGGGTGGTGTTGGCGATCCCGACGGCGCCGATCGCCAGCGACACCGCCGCCAGCAACAGGAACAACGTGTTGACGTCGGCCTGGACGTTGCCGCGCAGGTTCCTGGGGTCGGGCGGGACGAGCACCAGGAGCCGGTCGGGCTCCTGGGGGCGTAGCGCCAGCGGGGCCTGCCGGCCGATGAGCTGGGCGGCGCCGAGCTTGGTGTGGACGACCATGGTCCGCTGGCTGTCGTCCTCGCCCCAGATGCGCCGAGCGGTCAGATCGGGGAGGACCACGGAGCTCAACAGCTCCGCGTTGCTCTGGACGTCCCGAAGGATGCCGATCACCGTGAAGGGCCGGTCCCCGAGGTAGACGGCGGGCCGCTGGTCGACGCGCGGCAGCCCGAGCTGCCTGGCAGCGCCGCTCCCGAGCAGCACGACGTGCTCCCCGCGGCTGGCATGGAACTGGTCGAACAGGCGCCCCTGGGCGACGGTGGCCCCGACGGCCCGCAGCGCTCCCGGCGTGGCGGCGACCACGTTGAGCGCCACCTCGTCGGCGCCCGCCGGATCGCGGATCGGCGTCAGCCTCGCGCCGATGCCACCGGTCTGCACGGTCCACAGCACCCCGGCGGCGCGGACGCCGTTGAGTCGAGCCAGGCGGGCCTCGGCGTCCGGGGGGAACGGGGGATCGGCGTCGGGGTCCGGCCGGCCGTCCTGGACTACGACCCTGGTCGCCTTCAGCGCATCGAAGCGGCTGGAGATCTGTGCCGCGGCCGTGGTCGTCAGTCCCAGCGTCGCGACGAATGCGCCGATGCCCAGCACCGTCCCGAGGATCGTGAGGGCCGAGCGGGCCGGCCGCCGGCCGATCGCCGCCAGCGACTCGCCGAGCAGGTCGCGGACCGAGAGGCGGGAGACCAGGCGCCCTGGTCTCTGGGCGACCTCAGGTGGCTGCCCGCCGTCTGGGCGCAGCGGCGTCATCCCGACCTCGCTGGGCCGTGCTCGACTACGCCGTCGCGGATCGTGACCAGCCGAGCGGCACGGGCGGCCACCTCGGGATCGTGGGTGACGACCACCAGCGTGAGCCCGTCACGGTGCAGCTCTCCGAGCAGCCCGAGGATCGAGGCCGAGGTCTCGCTGTCCAGGTTTCCCGTCGGCTCGTCGCACAGCAGCACCCGGGGGCGGGCCGCGATCGCCCGGGCGATCGCGGCCCGCTGTCGCTCCCCTCCTGACAGCGTCGGAGGAAGGGCGTGCATCCGATGCGCCAGGTCGACACGCTCGAGCGCCGCCACTGCCCGTGCTCGCCGCTGCCGCCGCGGCACGCCGCCGTAGAGCATCCCGAGCTCTACGTTCTCCACGGTCGACCGGTAGGCGAGCAGGTGGAAGAGCTGGAACACGAAGCCGATGTAGCGACCTCGCAGTGCCGTCCTGGCTCGTTCGGGAAGGCGGCTGGTATCTGACCCGTCGAGGAGGTAGCGGCCACCGTTCGGGACATCGAGCAGGCCGAGCAGATTCAACAGGGTGGACTTCCCCGACCCCGACGGCCCCATGACCGCCAGGTGCTCCCCTGGCGCCAACCGGAGGGTGCAAGGCTTCAGCGCCTCGACCGGCGGGGACCCCGGGTACGTCCGGCAGACTCCTTCCAGCCCCACCACGTGCGGCGGTGTCGGCGCCGTGTGGGCGCGGCCGTCGTCGCGGGGCCGGCTAGCCATCCGCTGCACGCGCGCCGACGACGACGGCATCCCCCGGGCGTAGCTCGTGTCCGACCTGGCGCACCGCGACATAGCCACCCGCCGACACGCCCGGCTCCACCCTGACCGTGACCTGGGAACCCCCCGGGCCGAGCTCAGTGACATACGAGGTTCCGTCCGCGTCGGCCCACACCGCCGCGAGCGGCACGACCAGCGCCTTGCGCTTCGTGCTGGCCGTCTGGATCCGGATGCGCACGTCCTGGCCGAGCAGGCGGGTCGGGATCGGCCTCGAGGTGGTGATGCGGACGACGTACGGGGCGGCCGGGCCGGTCTGGCCGCCCGCCTCCGCCGACGGACCGTCGCCTCCCTCGCCGCCGGCGTCGCTCCCAGCGGTGTCCTCCCGCGGGCCGCCCGTGCTGTTGGTGGACGCCGACGCGGCGGCCACCTCGGCGACCCGGCCCGAGAGCTGCGTCCCCAGCAGCTCGGCGTCGATGCGTGCCGGTGCGCCCGCCCGAACCTGCGGCCGCGTATCGGCGGTCAGCTCGGCCTCCACCACCAGCTCGCCGCTTGCCAGCTCCAGCAGCGGCCCGTCCGGCTTGCTGCCGACCGACGCGGCCACGGTCGTCACCCTGGCGGGCAGCCGGTCGAGGAACGTGATCTCGGTGTACGGCACGACGACGTCGGTGCGCGATGGCGGTGTCGCCTGCGCGGCGGAGCTGCTCGCCGTCTCCTGGTGCGCGCCGCCCTGCGCCGGTTCCCGCGCGTCCCGCCCGGCCGCTGCGGGCGGCGCGGCCTCGACCGGGACCGTGCGCGGCTCGTAGCCCCTGGCATGGTAGAGGCGGCGGACCGCGGCGGCGGTGCCGCGCCCGAATCGACCGTCGTGCTCGCCGGGGCCGAACCCCAGCCGCGCCAGCGCCGCCTGGAGCTGCGCGACGTCCTTGCCGCGCAGTCCCGGGCGCAGGTCCCGGTACGCCGGAACGCTGCCTTCCAGCAGGAAGACGGGACGTCCCGAGACCTCGACCAGCAGCGATCCCTCGCCGGCCGCCGAGCCTGGCCGTAGCGGGACGCCCGTCACGACCAGCCGGCTCTCTTCCGGGGCGGACTCCACCGTGACGGCCGCCTTCCCGGGGGCCTCGACCGTCCCGCGGAGCACCAGCGAGTCGCTCAGGACCCGGTACTCCACCGGGGCCGTGATCGGCGACGCCGGTGGCGGTGCCGCCTCCGCCGCCGCCTGCGCCGGCGACTTGACCCTGCTACCCAGCCACCAGCTCAGCGCGGAGCAGACGACCACCACGACGATGCCCAGCGCCACCGGGCGGCTGCCGTTCCTGGGTCCTGCGGCGGCGGTGGTCGCGGCGCGGCCGTGGCCGTCGTCGCCGGGCGGGCCCAGGATCGGTCCGCCGCGGTCCTCCAAGGGCGACCGTGGACGCCGGGTGCGCGGGAGGAGCGTCCAGGAGGTCCTCACCGCTGGTTCAGCAAGGTCTTGGCCCGTTGCAGGGCCGTCGCGGACATCTCCTGGAAGGCGAGCACGTCTCCCTCCTGCTCGCTTATGACCTGGGCCTGGTAGAGACGCTCCTTGTCGGTCGCGATCGCCACGACCCGCGACTGCTTCCCGCAGGTCGCGTCCGCGACGGCGATCTGGATCTCCCTGGCGTGCGCCCGTGCGCGACCGTTCGGCCCTGCCCGCTCGTAGGCCAGGGTCGCGTCCTCGATCGCCTTGAGGGGGAACGGGTAGGAGTAGCCACGCGACCGCATGCAGCTTCGCCAGCGGTCCACCGCGGCGAGGTAGGCCGGGTCAGCCTTGACCTTGTTGGCGGCGGCGAGCCGAAGCGCCTGCATGTAGTAGAACAGCCTCGTCTGCTGCTGGAGGTCTCCGTACAGCTGCTTGCGGGCCTCGGCGAGGCAGCCGGTTCCGGGTGCCTCGTACTGGTCGCCGTCGGGCAGGGTCACGCGGATCCGCGTGGCGTCCGTCCCGAAGAATGCCTCGTCCCAGGTCCGCTGCTGGTCGGGAGAGAGGTTGAGCTTGGCGTTCGGGTCGTCCCGCACGAATCTGTCCACCGTGCTGACCTTCTTGACCCCGTAGCCCTCCTTCCGCGCGTAGCTCACGTCGTCAGTGCCCCACTTGGCCCTGCGACGATCGTCTCTCGGTGCCATCAGGGCGACGTACCTGAGCCCGCGCTTGGCCATGCAGCGGCTGGCGAGTGTCCCCTCGGCGTAGCTCAGCAGCCGGTGCTCGTCCTCGTCGAGCCCGTCGGACAGCGGGGCAGCCGATTGCTCCGTAGGCTTGGGTGTGGTGGTGGGCTTGGAGCAGCCCACCACCACCACGCCAGCGGCCAAGCAGCCGGCAAGGAACCGAACGAACCGCATCTTCCTCCCCATCGGCGAACCGGACCAGCGCCGTGGCCGAAGCAACGGCGTGGCGCAGGGACAGGTCAGTAGCAGGCCCAGACCCAATCGTTGGACGACCCGGCGTCGTTCGGGTTGTGCTGGGCTTTGCTCCCTCCTGGTGCCAGGCAGACGACACTGGTGCCGCTGTAGGTGTAGCCGGTGTGGATGATGGCGACCCGGCCGGTCGTGCCGCGGCTGTACGACGACGAGTCGTCGTTGTTGATGCCCCACTGCGCCCAGCTCGCGTTGTTGTCCCGGAAACTGTAGTGCTGCGCCGTGATCGGGGGTGGTGCGTTCCAGTTGCTGTTCCACCACACGCACAGGTAGGTCACCGTGCAGGTCGACCTGTGGTCAGCCGACGCGGGCTGCACGGGACCGACGACGGACAAAAGGGCCGCGGCGAGCACGGCCACGGCAAGGAGGCGCTTGACTCGGCGCATCCGTCCCTCCAGAAGTGATGGGCTGAGACTCGACAGTCGTTCGCCTGTGGAGGGCTCCGTGAGCGGGGCACCGACCTTTGCATAGACCTGCCTCCACAGCTTCGTGATCTCCCTGCAACGGCGCCGGCCGAGCCGTCGGCGAGCAGCACCACCCGATGCTGGCAGCCGCCGCTGGAGAAACGCTGGAGAATCGCTGGCGGCACGCTGCAACGGCGAGTGGCCGCTGTAGCGGCGAGTGAGGTCGGGGGCGACGACCCGACCGCGACGAGGAGCCGGGGCCGTGCGGAGATCACCTACCTCACCCGGCTTCTCGACCGGTTGCTCACCGACCTCGGCCCCGCCGGGCCGGACGCCGAGGACCTGCCCGACCTGCGCCGCGTGCTCTACGGGCTGCACGAGCCTCCTGGCTCCCTCGTGTCGGGCGACGGGGTCGACAACCCCGACCGAACCGCCACCGCACGCCGCCACGGCCAACGACCATCGTGCGTGGACGGGCTGGCCACCCGGGTGCAACGACCCGCCGGCTGGGCCAACCAGAAGGTGCTGTACGACGCCAAGCGGCACGCTCACACCGCCCAGGGCCTGGCGCTGTCCACCATCCACGGCGAGCTGCTGTGGTGTGATGGGGGCTGGCCAAGCCGCGCGAGCACTGGTCCCCCGGTCGGGGACCGGCGCACCAAGGACCGCCTCAGCGACGCCCAGCGGGCCTACAACCGGTGTCAGGCCGGGCTGCGCTCCTCCATCGTCCACCAGGGCGTGCGCATCTTCGTGTTGGGCCCGTGGGACGCGTGGGTCGCGAACGCCGGCTCGTGGAATACCGCCAGCTCGCACAGCGCGTCGTCGGCGGCCAGGTCGGCGCGCAGAGCAGGCTGAGCGGCCGAGGTCCTGTCGGTCTGGACGATCACGCAACCCCTTTGCTTGTCCGTCGGGAGCCGGTCCGGGTCGGGCACGGCACCGAGTCAGCCCGACGACCGAGGCCGCGCCGGCTTGATCTCTCCTCTCCTGATCGCAGCAGCAATGTCGGTGACGAGCTGGACCAGGTCTCGGTCACGCATGAGCTCGATGCGCCGGACCATCGGGTCGGTGCGTTGAGAGTCGATGATCTCCCCGCCCTGGATCCGGTAG
>DATLQA010000200.1:0-12275 GCA_035535495.1 Actinomycetota bacterium
GACCAGCCACAAGACCGGCGTGTACCGGCACGGCGGCGGGCTGCTCGACGAGCTCGACCGCTACGCGCGGCTCTGCCGGGAAGTCTCCTGCATCTCCAAGCGCGGCGGGCGCGTCCGCGGCCACGCCACCGACCCCATCGCCGCCGGCCTGGCCATGCGCGACCTCTGGAGCGGCCGCCCGCAGGACCCGCCGGACCAGGTGCTCTGCCTCGGCGCCGGAGGTGCCGGGACCGCGATCGCGGTGCGGCTGCTCACCTCCGACCCGGCGCCCTCACTGATGGTCGTCGCCGACTCCGACCCCGCCCGCCTGGAGGCGCTCGGCGCGGTCCACGACGAGCTTCCCCGCGCCGCCACCCGACCGGCCACCTCGGCCGCGCTCGAGCTGCGGTCGGTGGTGGGCGTCGAGGACGCCGACGCGCTGCTCGCCGAGATGCCGCCCGGCTCGCTGGTGGTCAACGCCACCGGCCTGGGCAAGGACCTGCCCGGTTCGCCGCTCAGCGACCGGGCCCGCTTCCCGGAACGGGCCACGGTCTGGGACCTCAACTACCGCGGCGACCTCGGCTTCCTCCGGCAGGCCAGGCGGCAGGCCGCCGAGCGCGGCCTGCTCCTGCACGACGGCTGGCACTACTTCCTGCACGGCTGGGGCGAGGTCGTGGCCGAGGTGTACGGCCTCGACCTGACGCCACCGTCGTTCGACCGGCTCGCCGACGCCGCCGAGCCCCTGCGGCGGCCGACGCCGGCGACCGGCTGACCTCGGCGGCGCCGCGGTCGTCAGATCGACGCGGCCGCGTCGGTGACCAGCTCGGCGAGGCTCGGGTGCACGTGCGCGACCCGGGTGAGGTCGCGGTAGTCGGCCTCGAGCTGCATGGCGACCGCCACCTGGCCGATCACCTCGCTCGCCCCGACACCGACCATGTGAGCGCCGAGGATCTCGCCGAACTCGGGGTCGACCACCAGCTTGAGCGCGCCGGCCGCCCGGTCGAGGGTGAGCGCCCTCGGGCTGGCGGCGAGGTCGGCGAACCCGACGGCGGGTTGGATCCCGCGCGCGGCCGCCTCGGCCTCGGTGAGGCCGACGGCGGCCAGCTCCGGGTGGGTGTTGACGCTCCTCGGCAGCCGCTCCTCCCGGACCTTGACGGTGCCGCCCAGGGCGTTGGCGGCGGCCGCCTCGCCCTGGGCGCGGGCCCGGTTGGACAGCCACCGCGGCCCGGTCACGTCGCCGGCCGCCCACACGCCGGGCAGGGACGTCTGGCAGGTGGCGTCGACCTCGAGGCCGGGCAGGTTGGGCTCGCGCGTGTCGGCCGAGAGCACCGGCCCTGAACCGCCGTCGGGCGCGTCGGTGACGAAGGTCACGCCGCGTTCCTCGAGCGCGAGCTGCAGGAACCCGGCGAGGTCGGCGTCCTCCTCTGGCAGGACGCGCTCGCCCGGCATCACCACGGTGACGCGGCTGCCGGCGGCGGCGAACAGGTCCGCCCACTCCAGCGAGAACCGTGACGCCCCCATGACCAGCAGGCTTGCCGGCGGCTCGGCGAGGCCCATCGCGGCGTCGTTGGACAGCATGCCGTCCGGCGCCGCGGACCTGGCGCCGGCGGCCACCACCGCCGGGACGCCCTCGTACCCGTCCACCCCGCCGGGCCCGACCGTGGCCGCCCGCTGCTCCACCGTGATCTGGGCATAGGAGAGCTGGGCGCGCACGCCGGCGGCGACCGACTCGCTGGCCCGGGACGCCCAGGCCTGGACGCGGTCCCAGTTCAGGGTGACGGCGCCGGTCTCGATCCCGAGCGCGCCGGCCCGGCGCAGGTCGTGCAGCACCGATGCGGACGTGTGGTAGGCCGCGGCAGGGATGCAGCCGGTGTGGACGCAGGTGCCGCCGAGGAGGCCGCGCTCGATCAGGACCACCTCGGCGCCGGCCCGGCGGCCGGCAAGCGCGGCCGCCACCCCGGCCGGCCCGCCCCCGACCACGACGAGGTCAGTCACTGCCGGCCACCGCCCGCAACGTCGCCCGGATGTCGACCACCCGCGGGCCGGTCATGGCGACCGTCGCGGTCGCGCCGCCGTCGACGGCCAGTTCCCGCTCGCCGTCCAGCGCGACCGTCCGGGCGTCGCCGCCGAACGCGACCGGCTCGTCCAGCTCGAGCAGGCGCCAGCCGCGCACCGGGACGCACGCCACCACGCCGGGGGCGACGACCGCCCGGACCTCCGGCCCGTCGCCGAGCTCCACGTAGAGGCCGATCGGCTCGTCCGAGGTGACCGGGCGCAGGCTGCCGCCGATGGCGGACAGGCCGACCGACCACGGCTCCGCCCTGGTCAGGACAAGCGCCCGCACCCGCCGTGCGTCCCAGATGGCCCGGGTCCCGACGAAGGCGTCGGTGCATGCGGCGGCGTCGATCAGCGCGAAGTCGGTGCTGTCGCCGGCCCGGACCTCGACGCGCTTGGACCTGGTGGTCACCAGGTCGGCCTCGACCGCGCCGGTCG
This sequence comes from Actinomycetota bacterium, assembly GCA_035535495.1. Lineage (GTDB taxonomy): Bacteria > Actinomycetota > CALGFH01 > CALGFH01 > CALGFH01 > DASUZB01. The sequence continues at coordinate 2,473 of DATLQA010000200.1, forward strand.
CGACCAGGCCGGCCGCGAGCCCGGCGACGGTGCCGTCGACCATCGTCGGGAAGACGTTGTTGGTGCCGGTCGAGATCGCCACCAGGGGCACGTCGCCGCAGGCGGCGGCCACCGCGCGGTTGGTCCCGTCGCCGCCGAGCGTGACGATCGCGCCCACCCCGGCGGCGGCCAGCCGGCGGGCGGCCTCGGTGGAGTCCGACGCCCAGCCGTGCGTGCGGAGGTCGAGCGCGTCCATGGCGACCGGCGGCTGGGCCCCGTCGACCGCGGCGGCGACGATCCCGGCGTTGTCGGCCAGGTAGACGACCGTGTCCACCCCGGCGGCCGCCAGGCCGTGGAGCACGCGGCGGACGATCGAGGCCTTCTCGTGGTTCGGCACCAGCGAGGCGTGGGCGGTCAGGCGGCGGATGTCCCGTCCGGCCGCCGGGTTCGCGATGAGGCCGACCGTGGTGGGCACGCTGCTGCGTCCTAGGCCGGCGCGCCGAGGCGGTCGCCGAGCTGCTGCAGGAACCGGGCTGCGGGGGCGCCGTCGACGATGCGGTGGTCGAAGGTGAGCGACAGCCACAGCATCGGCCGGATCTCGACCTGGCCGGCGACCGCCACCGGCTTGTCGAGGATCCGCCCGACACCGAGGATGGCGCACTGCGGCGGGTTGACGATCGGGGTGAAGGCGTCGGCGCCGAAGCTGCCGAGGTTGGAGATCGTGAACGTGCCGCCTTCGAGCTCGTCCAGGGTGAGGGTGCCGGCCTGGGCCTTGGCGGCCAGGTCGACCCGGTCCCGCGCGATCTCGGCCAGCGGGCGGCTGCCCGCGTCGCGGATGACCGGCACGATCAGCCCGTCGTCGAGGGCGACCGCCACGCCCATGTGGACGGCGGGCGGGCAGACGATGCCCTGCTCGGTCAGGGTCGCGTTCAGCAGCGGGTGGTCGCCGAGCAGGCGGGCGACCGCCTCGACCAGCAGGTCGGTGTAGCTGAGGCGGATACCGGTGGCCGCCTCGAACCCGGCGGCGAGCGTGGCCCGCCTGGCCACCAGGCCGCCGGCCTCGACCTCCCGCGCGATCGTGACCTGGGCCATCGTCTGCAGGCTCTCGGTGAGCCGCTCGGCCACCACCTTGCGGATCCCGGTGAACGCGACCACCTGCCCGGCCGCCGCCGGTTCCGCCTCGGCGGCCGCGGCCTGCTCCCCGCCACCGGCGGCGAACGCCTCCACGTCCTCCACCATGACCCGCTTGCCTGGGGCGCTCGGCGGCACCAGGGCGACGTCCACGCCGAGCTCCCTGGCCCGCCGCTTGGCCGCCGGCGACGCCGGCGCCCCCTCACCGCGCGCCGGTGGCGCCGCGTCGCCGGCGGCGGGCGCGGCCGCCGGCGCCTGCGCCGGGGCAGGGCTCCCCGCTGGCGTGGCGGCCAGCTCCTCCTTGTGCGGGAAGGCGTCGCCCTGCTCGCCGATGAGGGCGAGCAGGGCGCCGACGGGCAGCTCGGTCCCCGGGTCGGCGACGATCCGGCCGAGCAGGCCAGAGGCGGGGGCGGGGACGACCGCGGTGATCTTCTCGGTCGCGAGCTCGAACAGGTCCGCCCCCTCGCGGACGTCGTCGCCTTCGGCCTTGAGCCACTTGGTGACCGCGCCCTTCTTCATCGCCATACCGAGCTTCGGCATGCGGACCTCGGTGATCATCAGCGGGACCTCGCTACATGGTGGCCTGGACCGCCTGGGCGATGCGCTCCGGGGTGGGGATGTAGAAGTCCTCGAGCACGGGCGAGAACGGCACCGGCGTGTGCGGCGCGGTGACCATCTGGGGTGGGGCGTCGAGGTGGTCGAAGGCCTGGGTGGTGACCAGGGCGGTGATGTCGGTCGCCATCGAGCAGCGCGGGTTGTCCTCGTCGACCACCACCACCCGGCCGGTCTTGCGGACCGAGGCCAGGATCGTCTCGTCGTCGAGCGGGGACAGCGTCCGCGGGTCGACCACCTCCACCTCGACCCCGCCGGCGGCCAGCGTCTCGGCCGCCTCCAGGGCGAACGGGACCATGCGGCCGATGGCGACCACGGTGGCGCCGTCGCCTTCGCGCTTGATGTCGGCGCGGCCGAGCTCGACCACGTACTCCCCCTCCGGCACCTCGCCGGTGACGTCGTAGAGCAGCTTGTGCTCGAAGAACAGCACCGGGTCGTCGTCGCGGATCGACGCGGCCAGCAACCCCTTGGCGTCGGCCGGGGTCGAGGGCACCACCGTCTTCAGCCCCGGCATGTGGGTGAAGACCGAGTAGTGGCACCCGGAGTGCTGCCCGGCGGCCCGGAAGCCGGCCCCGATCATGGTGCGGATCACCATCGGCACGCGGGCCTTGCCGCCGAACATGTACCGGAGCTTGGCGCCCTGGTTGAAGATCTGGTCCATGCAGACGCCGAAGAAGTCCACGAACATCAGCTCGGCGACCGGACGCAGCCCGGTCGCCGCCGCCCCCACGGCGGCGCCGATGTACCCGGACTCCGAGATCGGCGTGTCGAGCACGCGGTCACGGCCGAAGCGCTGGACGAGCCCCTTGGTGACCCCGAGCACCCCGCCCCAGGCATCGTCCTGTTCGAACCCGGGGACGGTGGCGCCGCCGGCGACGTCCTCGCCCATCAGCACCACGTCGGGGTCGCGTTCCATCTCGACCGCGAGCGCGTCGTTGACGGCTTCCCGGAAGCTGAGCGTGCGGGTGGCAACGGACATGGTGACCTCCCCGCCTACCGGTAGGTGACGTAGACGTCGGTGAGGGCGTCCTCAGGCTGTGGCTGGGGACTCTGCTCGGCGAACGCGATCGCCTCGTCGACCGCGGTCTCGGCGGCCCGGTCGCGCTCCTCGACCTGCTCGGTCGTCATCAGGTCCCGCTCCACCGCCTGCTTGGCGAAGAACGTCAGGGGGTCGTGCTCGCGGTAGGCGGCCGACTGCTCCGCCGTCCGATAGGTGACCTGGTCGCCTTCGAAGTGGCCGAAGTAGCGCCAGGTCTTCGCCTCGATCAGGCTCGGGCCGTCACCACGGCGGGCCCTGGCCACCGCCTCCCCCGCCGCCTCGTACATGGCGATCACGTCGTAGCCGTCGACCGAGATGCCGGGGATGTTGTAGGAGGCCGCCCGGTCGGCGATGTTGCTCGCCGCGCAGTGGTACCCGACCGGGGTCGACTCCGCGAAGCCGTTGTTCTCGGCCACGAAGATCACCGGCAGCTTCCAGATCGCGGCCAGGTTCATGCCCTCGTGGGTGGTGCCCTGCTCGGCCGCGCCGTCACCGAAGAAGCAGACGCACACCGCGCCGGTGCCCTTCCGCTTGGCGGTGAGCCCGGCCCCGCAGGCGAGCGGCGGGCCGCCCCCGACGATGCCGTTGGCGCCGAGCATGCCGCGGGACACGTCGGCGATGTGCATCGAGCCGCCCTTGCCCTTGCAGGAGCCGTCCACCCGGCCGAGCAGCTCCGCCATCATCGGGCCGAGCTGGACGCCCTTGGCGATGCAGTGGCCGTGCCCGCGGTGGGTCGAGGTGATGAAGTCGTGGTCCTCGAGGTGGGCGCAGACGCCGACCGCGACCGCTTCCTCACCGGCGTACAGGTGCACGAAGCCTGGGATCTGGCCGTCGGCGAACAGCTTCGCCACCCGTTCTTCGAAGGCTCGGATGGTCACCATGCGGTCGTAGAGCCAGAGGGCCTGGTCCTTGGTCAGCTCCATGGCATCCTCCCGCGCCTGCAGCTGGACATTCCCGGCATCCGCGAAAGAGCCTAAACGAGCGCCGCGGCCGAGTCACGAGTCGGGATGCCGGCTACAGGCCGATCTCCGCGGCGACCTGCTGGATGCCCTCGATCGCGACGGCGACGAACTCGTCGAAGGGGAGCCCGAGCGACGCCTCCGCTCCGTACACCTCTTCCCGGTTGACGCCAGGGGCGAAGGCCTTCTCCTTCAGCTTCTTCTTCACCGAGGACACCTTCATGCCCGCCGACCGCTCCGGGCGGACCAGCGCCGACGCCACCAGCAGCCCGGCGATCGCGTCGGCATGCACCACCGCCTTGGACATGAGGTCGGTCCGGTACTGCTCGTGGGCGTGGGCCAGGACCGCGTTCACCACCGGCTCCTCCACCCCGGCCTCGCGCAGCCACTCCGCCGCCAGGTAGGCGTGCCGCGCCATGTCCTCCCCGGTCTCGTCCTGGTCCAGGTCGTGGAACAGCCCGGCCAGCGCCCACCGCTCCTCGTCCTCGCCGAACCGGCGGGCCAGGGCCCGCATCACTCCCTCCACCGAGATCAGGTGGCGGACGGTGATGTCCTTGTCGGTCTTGTCCTTCACCAGGGCGCGCGCATCGGCCAATTCCATGCTTCCGATCCTCCTTGGTGTGGCGGGCTCCACCCGCTGGTGGTGGGTGGATGACTGGCCCGGCCATGTTCGCAGGCCTCGTGCCTCCTCAGGCGGGATAGACGGTGATCTCGGTGGCTTTGATACTGGCCCAGACCGGGCCGCCGTCGGCCAGTTGCAGCTCACCGGCGGCGGCGGGCGTCACCTCGGCGACGATCGGGACGGTGCCGGCCAGCTGGACACGGACACGGTCGCCGGCGGACTCCAGGGTCTCCGCGGTCCCGGCCAGGACGTTGCGAGGGCTCCCCTCGGGGGGGCGGCGGTGGAGCGCGACCGCGTGCGGGTGGACCGCCGCGAACACCTCGCCATGATGGTCGTCGGCGACGACCAGGGTGGCGCCGGCTTTCAGCCGGACGGTGTGGCCGGCGGCGTGGCCGCGGAACAGGTTCACGCCGACCAGCTCGGCGACGTAGCGGGAGCGCGGCTGGGCGCTGACCTCGGAGGGGGTGCCGGTCTGGGTGATGCGACCACCCTCGAGGACCACCAGCCGGTCGGCCATGGTCATCGCCTCCAGCGGGTCGTGGGTGACCAGCAGCCGGGTGCCGTCGAAGGAGGCGAGATGGCGGCGGAGGTCGCGGCGGACCTCGCGGCGGCTGGCGGCGTCCATCGCGGCCAGCGGCTCGTCGAGCAGCAGCAGCCGGGGGTCGGTGACCATCGCCCTGGCGAGGGCGACCCGCTGGGCCTGTCCGCCGGACAGGGCGCGCGGGCGCGACCTGGTGTGGCCGGCAAGGCCGACCCGCTCCAGCCAGGTGGCGGCGCGGCGGCGCGCCTCGACCCTGGGCACGCCGCGGGCGCGCAGCCCGAACGCCACGTTCTCCAGCGCGGACAGGTGCGGGAACAGCAGGTAGTCCTGGAACACGAACCCGACCGGGCGGCGCTCGGTCGGCACCCGCACCCCCGCCCCGGTGTCGTCGAGGACCACCCCGTCGAGCACCACCCGGCCAGCCTGCAACGGGACCAGCCCGGCGAGCGCGCGGAGCAGGGTGGTCTTGCCGGCGCCGTTGGGGCCAAGCAGCACCACCAGCTCGCCGCTGGCGACCGCCAGCTCGACCTCCAGGTCGAGCTGGCCGAGGGTGAGCTCGACCCGGGCGTCCACGCTCATCGGGGCTCCGCGTTCGGGTCCACCAGACCCCTCCGGAGGCTCATGCGGTCGGGAACCAGCGATCCCGCAGGACGATCAGCACCGCCAGCGACACCGCCAGCAGGATCAGGCTGAGCGCCACGGCGGCCTGCAGGTCGGTCTCCAGCGCGAGGTAGACCGCCAGCGGCATCGTCTGGGTGGTGCCAGGCAGGTTGCCGGCGAAGGTGATGGTCGCGCCGAACTCGCCCAGCGCCCGCGCCCAGCACAGTGCCGCTCCGGCGCCCAGCGACGGGCCGATCAGCGGCAGGGTGACCCGGCGGAAGGTCAGCCAGCGGCCGGCGCCCAGCGTGGCGGCCGCGTCCTCGAAGCGCCGGTCCATCGCCCGCAGACCAGCCTCGGTCGTGATCACCAGGAACGGCATGGCCACGAACGCCTCGGCCAGGATCGCGCCGGTGGTGGTGAACGGCAGCGTGATCCCGAAGGCCTGGTCCAGCCACTGGCCGACGAGCCCGCGCCGGCCGAACGCCAGCAGCAGCGCCACGCCGCCGACCACCGGGGGCAGCACCATCGGCAGCGTCGTCAGGGCTCGTACCAGGTTGCGGCCGGGGAAGTCGACCCGGGCCAGCATGAACGCCAGCGGCACCCCCAGCAGCACCGAGATGGCCACCGCGCCCAGCGAGCAGACCAGCGACAGCCGCAACGCCTCCAGTACCAGGGGGGTGGTCAGCTCGTGGGCCAGGTTGCGCCAGGGCGTCTCCTCCAGCAGGCCGAGCAGCGGCACCGCCAGGAAGCCCACCGCGAGCGCCGCTGGGACGGCGAACCATGCCGGCGCCCCGGCCTTGGTGGTGGCCGCCCGGCGACCGCGACGCCGAGCGGTGGCGGTCACGAGGTCGGCGGCGGAAGGAACCCGAAGCTCTCCAGCACCTGCTGCCCGTCGGGCGACCGGACCAGGTCGACGAAGGCCTGGGCCTGCGGCTGGTTCTTGCTCGCCTTCACCGTGGCGATCGGGTAGGTGGCGGTCACGTTCTGGTCCTTGGGGATGTCGACGCCCTCGATCTTGGCGCCGCCGGCGGTGACGTCGGTGGCGTAGACGATGCCGGCGTCGGCCTCGCCGAGGGAGACCTTGGTCACCACCGCTTTGACGTTGTCCTCCTGCGAGACCGGCTGGATGCTGATCCCGGCCTTGTCGAGGATCTGCTTGGCGTACTTGCCGACCGGGACCTCCGGTGCCGCCAGGACCACCTTCAGGTCCTTGCCGGCCAGGTCGTCCAGCCCCTTGACGCCCTTGGGGTTCCCCTTCTCGACCACGATCTGCAGCCGGTTGCTGGCGAAGTTCTGGGGCGGGTCGACCAGGTCCTTGACCTTGTCCATGTTGGGCACGTCGGCGGAGGCGAACACGTCCGCGGGGGCGCCCTGCTGGATCTGGGTGGCCAGCGCCTGGCTGCCGGCGAAGTTGAAGGTGATCTTGCTGCCGCCGTTGGCGGCGGTGTACCGCTCGCCGAGCTGGTTGAACGCGGCGGTCAGCGACGCGGCCGCGAAGACCCTTATCTCGGTCGGCGACCGTGCGCCCGAGGGGTCGTCGTTGCCGCCGCAGCCGGCGGCGAGCACCGCCACGGCCAGCAGCACGGCGGCCGAGCGGATCCACGACCGAACCATCGGCCCTCCTTGCGCGTTCAGCGTTGGAACGGAAGCTCGACCACCACGTTGGTGGCTTTGACGGCGGCGACCGCCAACACCCCTGGGGCCAGCCCCAGCTCGTCGGCGGCCTCGCGGGTCATCAGGGACACCACCCGGTGCGGGCCGGCCTGCACCTCGACCTGCGCGACGATCTGGTCCTTGACGACCTTGGTGACGATGCCGGTGAACCGGTTGCGCGCCGACTGCGCCATCACCTCGTCGGGCTGTGGCGCGTGCCACTGGCTGGTCATGAACTCCGCCAGTGCGGGCCCGTCGACCACCCGCTGACCGCCGGCGGTGCGGCGGGAGTCGAGCCGGCCGGCGTCCGCCCAGCGACGCACGGTGTCGGCGCTGACACCGAGCAACTCCGCGACCTGGCCGAGACGGTAGCTTCTCATTTGCAGGAGATCCTATCATGTTCATGGTATCCGCACGGTTCATCGCTGATTTGGGCCGCACCTGCGAGACCGCCGCAGCAGCGCACAAGCACGTGACCAACGTGGCCCAAGCCAGCAACAGAGGGTCGGCCGCCACCCCGACCGGGCTGTGGCCCAGCCGGGACCGACGCGCAGCGTCTGCCCGGTCAGGGCCGAGGGCCACTATGCTGGCGGCTGCCGGTCCTTCCGTTGCTCCAGCCTCCTCAGGCAAGGCAGCGAGGTCGTCCGGAGGCTGATTCATGAGCAAACCGACGATCCTGACGGTCGACGACGATCCGCTGGTCTCCGCGGCGATCGCCCGCGACCTGACCAGCCGCTACAGCGCCGACTACCGCATCGTCCGCGCCACGTCGGGGCCCGAGGCGCTGGTCGTGCTCACCAAGCTCGCTCTCCGCGACGAGCCGGTGGCACTGATCGCCGCTGACCAGCGGATGCCGGGGATGACCGGTATCGAGATGCTCGAGCAGGCACGTGCCCATGCGCCGGGCGCGAAGTTCCTGCTGCTGACGGCGTACGCCGACACCGACGTGGCCATCAAGGCGATCAACGACATCGGCCTCGACTACTACCTGCTCAAGCCGTGGGACCCTCCGGAGGACCGGCTGTACCCCGTCGTCGACGACCTGCTCGGCGACTGGCGGCGGGCGAACCTGGACCACACCGCTGACGTCCGGGTGGTCGGGCACCGGTGGTCGGAACGAAGCCACGACATCAAGATGTTCCTGGCGCGCAACCACGTGCCCTACCGCTGGTACGACATCGAGCGCGACGCCGAGGGCCAGCGGTTGCGCGACCTCGCCCAGGCGGGACCGACCGACCTCCCGCTCGTGCTCATCCCGGACGGCGACACCCTCCGCTCGCCGTCGACGCTCGACCTGGCGGGTGCGCTCGGCCTGCGCACCACCGCGCAGCAGCCCCTGTACGACGTGTGCATCGTCGGCGGCGGGCCGGCCGGCCTGGCCGCCGCGGTGTACGCGGCGTCCGAGGGCCTGAGCACCGTCGTCGTCGAGCGCGAGGCCCCAGGCGGCCAGGCGGGCCAGAGCGCGGCGATCGAGAACTACCTGGGGTTCCCGAAGGGACTGAGCGGCTCCGACCTCACCCAGCGCGCCATCGCCCAGGTCTACCGCTTCGGTGCCGAGATGGTCCTCGCCCGCGACGTCGTCGGCTTCGAGGCACGCGGTCCGGTGCGGGCCGTGCGCTTCGACGGTTCGGGGGAGATCGAGGCACGCGCCCTGATCGTGGCGACCGGCGTGTCCTACCGGCGCCTCGAGGCGGCAGGGCTCGATGAGCTCACCGGCCGTGGCGTCTACTACGGCGTGAACGCCGGCGAGGCGGGCCAGTGCCAGGGCGACGAGGTCTACGTCGTCGGGGCCGCCAACTCGGCGGGCCAGGCCGCGCTCAACCTGGCACGCTTCGCCAAGCGAGTCGTGCTGGTCGTCCGCGCCGCCACGCTCTTGGACACGATGTCCAGGTACCTCGTGGAGCGGATCGCGGCCGCGCCCAACATCGCGGTGCGGTATCGCTGCGCGGTGGTGGCGGGCAGGGGCGACGGCCACCTCGAGGCGCTCATCCTCGCCGACATCGATTCCGGCGCCACCGAGGAGGTGGCGTCGAGCTGGCTGTTCGTCTTCATCGGCGCCAGGCCCCGCACCGAGTGGCTCGGCCCCGACGTCGTCCGCGACGACAAGGGGTTCGTCGTTACAGGTCAAGACCTGGTGGGTCCCGCTTCGGCGCGGCGGTGGCCGCTCACGCGTGCGCCCTTCGCCCTCGAGACCAGCGTGCCCGGCGTCTTCGCCGCCGGCGATGTTCGACTCGACTCGATGAAGCGGGTCGCGTCGGCCGTTGGTGAGGGCGCGATGTCGATCTACCTCGTGCACCGTTACCTGGCCACGATCTGATGCGCGTCGACCAGCTTCGCCCGCTGAGCATCTTCGACGGCCTGACCGACGCGCAGCTGGCTGAGCTGGTCGAGGGCGGTACCGAAGTTCGCGTCGAACCCGGGGTCGATTTGTTCCGCGAGGGCGAGCACGCAGACTTCTGGTGGGTGCTCGTCGAGGGTGCCATCGATCTCATCCGCCAGGTCGGCCGCGAGGAAACCGTGGTCGCGAGGATGGACGTGCCGGGTCGCTGGGCCGGCGGGTTCCGCGCCTGGGACGAGCACGGCGTCTATCTCGCGACAGGCCGGGGAGTGACCGCTGGTCGGGTGCTCCGAGTGCCAGCCGAAGTGCTGCACGAGCTGTCCAATTCC
>DATLQA010000201.1:0-3767 GCA_035535495.1 Actinomycetota bacterium
GGCTGAACGCCGGCAGGACCGCCCTGGCGCGAGCCGACACCGACACCACCATCCTGCCCGGCAGCATCCGCACCCGGGTGCGAACGGTCACCACCGCCTCACCGGCGCCGCAGGCGCAGGCCGCCAGCTCCGCGCCATTCCCCACGGCGACCACGCCGGCCATCCGAGCCCCGGCGCCGGGCGGCGTGAGCGAGGCGAGGGCGGCCAGGTCGGCGGCGGCCTGCGCCCGCGCCCGAGCCACCACCAGCAACCCGACATCGACAGCGACCAGACCGGCCAGCAGCAGCAACACGGCGAACGCCAAGGCGAGCACTGTCGCCGAGCCTGCCTGCTGCCGACCCAGGTCGATGGTCGGCTCGGCCGCGCCAGCGTCGGCGTCACCGCACCACCGCAGCTCGCCGGCCCGCCGCTCGTCAGGCGGCGTCTCATCGGCCCACCGGCCGCCGGGCCGCACGCCACCGGCCCTGGCATCGCCGGCGCACGCGATGGCTTGCCGCCTCCCGGCGATACACGCACCGCCTCGCCACACAAGTCCGGCGCACGGATCGCCGGGACGCGCGCCGGCAGGACGGATACCGGGGCGGTGGTTCATGGCTGGGCCGGCGCCGGTGGCGGTCCCGGCTCGACGGCCGCGACGGCGGCTGCTCGCACGGTGATTGCCGCGGGACTTGGTGGGACGCGGGTAACCAGCACGACCTCGACTCGGACCAGGCGTGGCGGCGACGACGAGACGGTGACGCGCGCCCGCCGCCCGGCGGGAACGGCTGCCCGCGCGGCGGCCGCCGCGCGGGCCTGGTCGCCGCTCAAGGCCGCCTCGCGCGCCCCCTCGCGGGCTGCGCCGAGGGCCAGCACGTGGTCGCGTGCCACCACGATCACGCCGACCATGGCCAACGTCACGGCGAGCAGGAGTGGGATCGCCGCGGCCAGCTCCACGGTGGCTGAGCCGCGACCGTCACGTCGTGACCGCACCGGGCTCAGCCGATCCCGAGCGTGCTGCGGACCTGCTTGAGGACCGCGTTGAGCAAGCCGTTGATCGCGCCCTGGCGTGCCCAGGCCAACGCGAGCGCCGCGATCGTGGCCGCCACGACCATCACCAGGGCGTACTCGGTCGTCTGGCTGCCCGACTCCGCGGTCCGACGGGTGGACCTCGGTCCGGGACCGATCCTGGAACTCGCTTGGGCTGGAGCGACGTTCTCGGTGGCTGGCATGGCTGGAACCTCCTTGTTGATCGGGTGGCGTTGGACGGCCGTCAGGGCAGCAGCGCCCGGACAGCTCCGGCCACGGTCGGGACGACGACAACCAGGGCGAACGCAGGGAGAAAGCAGAGGACCAGTGGGAACGCGAGCCGTACGGCGGCCCGGCCAGCCTCGGCCTCCGCGTCGAGCCGTCGGCGACTTCGAAGCGCCTCCGCTCGCGCCGCCAGTGCTTCGGCGGGGCCCATGCCCCAGCGGTCGGCGGCTTCGAGCGCCGAGGCGGCGGCACGGAACTCGTCGAGGCCGGTGCGCTCGGCGACCGCCCGCAGTGCGGCTCCTGGGGATCGGCCCAGACGGAGGTCGACAACGGCCCGGTCGAGCTCCGAACGGAGCGTGTCGGGACTGCGCTCGACCACGCGGCAGATCGCCAGGTATGGGTTCAGCCCGGCTCGGAGGCAGGCGCCGAGCAGGTCGATCATGGCCGGTGCGGCCTCGGTCCGGACCGCTCGGAGCCGGGCCTCGGCACGACGCCGCGACCACCGCCGCACCGCCACAGCGCTGGCAGCTCCGAGCACCCCAAGCCCAGCCAGCGTCGGACGCATCCCTACCAGCAGGCCAACTGGCAGTCCGAGCAGGCATGCCGCGAGCAGAGCTGGAAGCCGGCGCCACCCGGGAGGTGACCAGCGCGATGTGTCGGAGCCGTCTGGTGGGTGCAGGCGGCGTGCTGGCGACTCGCGGTGGATGCGCCCTGTCGACTCGCGGTGGACGCCTCCTGGCGATGCGCCACCGGGAGGTCCAGTGCTGAGCGGCCCCTGTCGACCGCGTGCCACCAGGCTGCCGAGGCGAGGCGTGGCGCGGCCGCGTTGACGTCTGGGCAGGAGCGCGACCACGGCCAAGGCCACTGCGCCGAGCGCGGCGACCGTCGGCGCGGTCACGGCCGGCCTCCTACGATGCGGGCGGCCCACCAGATCCCGACCGCCTCGAAGGCCGCGGCGGCAGCCAGGGTCGCCCACCCCAGCGGTTCCCGGACCAGGAACGCGGCGTCGGCCGGTGCGGTCCCCACCAGCACGAGCAGGAAGCAGGGCGCCATCGCGGAGACCACCCGCGCCGCGAGGCGCGCCTGGGCGGTGGCGGCAAGGCGGGCTTGACGGGCACGGAGGCGGTCGGTGGCCGCGGCGGCGACTCCGGCGAGCACCGGTCCGGGGGGCGCCCCAGTGGACTCCGCCAGGTCGAGCGCTTCCCCGGCCACGACCAGCTCCACCAGGCCGTGCTCGCGTCCGGCGGTGGCCAGCGCCTGGCCGGCGCCGACGCCAAGGGCGGCTGCCCTGACAACCGTCTCCAGGGCGGGGGCGAGCGGCGCGGCGGCGGTCTCCGCGGCGGCGAGCAGCGCGCGATGGGGTGCAGCTCCGGCCACGATGGTCGCACGCAGGACGTCAAGGACCTCTGGGATGGCGGCCTCCTTGGCGGCTCGCTCGCGGCGGGCACGACCCGGAAGCCGGCGCAGCAACGAGCGCACCACGCTCTCCGGGCCGGCAGCTGGCAGGTCGTCACGCACGCTGATCGGCCTCCCCGGTCCGGGCCGGGCCGTTGACGGTCGAGACCGGTGGCTGGAAGGCGGTACGGACGGATGCGTCGAGCTGCCCGGCCCAGGCTGGCACGTGGCCGGTCGCCTCCAGGCCGGTCCCTGAGCCGGCCACCCGGACCGGCCGGGCGACGACCCGATCGGGTCCCTCGATCGCGAGTTCGGCGACCGCCGCGACGCGGCGGCCGACCGGGCCACGCTCCAGATGGACGACCGCCTGGATGCCGCCTGCGATCAGCCGTCGGACCACGTCGATGACCGCTCCCGGGGCCGCCAGCGCCATCGCCTCCAGCCGTGCCGGGACCTCGTGCGGCCCGCCGGCATGCAGCGTGGTGAGCAGGCCACGGTGGCCGGTGTTGGCGGCCTGCAGCATGTCCATCACTTCCGCTCCCCTGACCTCGCCGACGACGATCCGGTCCGGGCGCATGCGCAGCGCGTTGCGGACCAACTCCTGGAGCGGGACGGCACCTCGCCCCTCGACGTTGGGAGGCCGCCCCTCGAGCCGGACCACGTGCGGGTTGGGGAGCTGCAACTCGGCCGCGTCCTCGATGGTCACGATGCGCTCGCCGGGCGGGACGGCGGCTGCCAGGACGTTGAGCAGCGTGGTCTTGCCGGTTCCCGTGGCTCCGCAGATCGCCGTCGCCACGCCGGCCACCACCATGGCGTGGAGGAGCCGGCCGGTGGTGTCATCCAGGGCTCCTCGTTCGACCAGGTCGGCGAGCCACAGCCGGCGGCGCGCGAAGGTCCGGATGGTGACCACCGGGCCGTCGGGCGCGAGCGGTGGCAGCACGGCATGGAAGCGCTCGCCGCCGGGCAGGCGGGCGTCCACCCAGGGCCTGGCCTCGTCCACCCGCAGGCCGAGGGGAGCGACCACCCGGTAGACCAGGGCGGCCAGCGCCGCAGACGAGGGCAGGCGCAGCGGGCACCGTTCGAGCCGGCCGTCGCGCTCGACCCAGATCTCGCTCGGACCGTTCACCAGGACGTCGGTGACG
>DATLQA010000202.1:0-3126 GCA_035535495.1 Actinomycetota bacterium
CGTCCAGCAGGGGGGTCGGCGCGACCGTGGTGGCGAAGCCCTCCGGGGCGACCTTCTTCTGCTCGTTCTCCAGCCACGAGCCGGAGGGGATGAAGGCCGCCTTGCCCTCGTTCCAGCGGGTCTGGGACTGGATGTGGTCCAGGCCCTCGGTGCCCTCGAGCATGTAGCCCTTGGACTTGATCTCCAGCAGCGCCTCGGCGGCCATCTTGACCGACGGATGCTTCCAGGCGTTCGGCTCGAGGCTGTCGATCGCGGTGACGACCTCCTTGCCGCCGTGCTTGACGGCCATGTCCATGGTCACCTGCTGGATGTAGTACGGGTACTTGCCCTGGTGGGCCATGGGCGCGATCCCGTCGCCCTTGATCTCCTCGGCGAGGGTGAGGAAGTCCGCCCAGGTCTCGGCCGGCTGCCAGCCCTTCTTGTCGAACAGCGTCTTGTCGTACCAGAGGCCGTAGACCTCGAGGGCGTAGTTCAGCACCAGGATCTTGCCGCCGTAGTCGCCGGCCTCGACCGCCACCGGGTTCAGGGCGTCCCTGATGGTGCCGCCGTCGATCGACTGGGCGTCGAACAGCGGGGTCAGGTCGGCCAGCTGGCCGGTGTCGGCGAGGGTGGCCAGCGGCAGCTGCTCGGCGCCCGAGTTGTCGATCACGTCCGGGGGGTTGCCGCTGTTGAAGCGGGGCTGCAGCTGCTGGCGGATGTCGGTGATGCCGGCGTGCTTGATCTGGGCGCCGCTGAACTTCTTCTTGTACAGCTCCTCGTGGAACTTGGCGTAGTCGTCGCCGTAGCCGCCCTTGAAGATGACCACGTCCAGCGGGGCGTCCGCCGCCACCCCGAACGGGTTCTCGGCGCTGGTGGCGCCGCCGGTGCCGGTGCTGGTGTCGTCGCCGCCGCTGGCGCAGGCGGCCAGGACCGTGCTGCCGCCGGCCGCCACCGAGGCCAGCATGGCCTGCTGCAGGAACCGCCGCCGCGAGTACTGGTTCGGGATGGTCATGGGGCTGTCGCTCCTTTGCGTTCGACTCGGGGGGAGTCAGGCGGTGCGCCGGATGCGTCCGGCGTACCGGGCTTCCAGGATGCGGTTGTGCTCGTCCCCGCCGGGGACGTTGGCCGACAGGTAGACGGGGGGTGCCTGGCCGTCCTCGACCAGCCGGCGGACGACCTCGGCCACCACCAGCTGGGCGAGCAGGGCGCCGGTGATGGACGACACCGCGCAGACGGTGCCGCCGCCGGGCAGCGGGAGCAGCGCGTCGCCATACGGCGCGCCGTTGTCGAGGGCGACATCGGCGTGGTCGATCAGCTTGGTGCCGGACGGGTGCCGCGAGTCCACCGCCGCCGTCTGCGCGAACGAGGTGATCGCGACCAGCCGGTGCCCGCGCTGCTTGACCAGCTGGGCGAGCTCGACGACGGAGCCGTTGACGCCCGAGTTCGAGCCGACCACGAAGACGTCGGCCGGCGACACCGGGGCCAGGTCGTACAGCCGCCGGGCGACCTGTGGGTCGCGCTCGAGGTGGGGGTCGGCGAGCACCTCGGGCGGCTCGCCGCCGAAGACGACCAGGTCGCGGAGGGCGATCCGGTTGGTCGGCACCAAGCCGCCCGCGCGACCGGCGAACTCCATGGCCAGGGCCTCGGAATGCCCGGACCCGAACGCCTGGACGACCCCGCCGGCCCGGAGCGAGGCCACCATCAGGTCGGCCGCCTCCCCTACCGGTCCCCCGGCCTGCTCGCTGACCCCGGCCAGGATCGGCGCCAACGCGTCGAGGTAGGCGCGGGCGCCGACGGCGCCCCCAAGACCAGCGATGCCACCGTCAGCTCTGACCGCACCCACCATCGAACGTTCGGCCTCCTGTCCAGATCCCTCGGCGGCACCCGGTTGGATCACCCACCAGCCGGTCATACCCGGGTCGATGCGACAATATTCGGACCCCCGGCGAGATTGGAGCGACATGCCCACGGAGTCGCTGGTCCTCGGGGGCGACCTCGGGGGCACCTCGACGCGCATCCTGGTGGTGGGGACCGACGGGCGCGAACACGGCCTGAGCACCGGCGACGGCGGCAACCCGATCAGCCGTCGCGCCGGGGCGGCCGCCGCCCTCGGCGACGCGCTGCGGCGGGCGCTGGCCGGGGTCGACCCCGGCCAGGTCCAGGCGTCGGTGATCGGCGTCGCCGGCTGGTCGGCGCTGCGCACCCCGGTGGTGGCCGCCCAGTTCGCCGAGGTGTGGGCGGACGCGGGCCTGACCTGCGATCCGGGGTACCGGTCGGACCTGGAGGTGGCGTTCGCGGCCGGCACGCCCGAACCGGACGGCACCGTGCTGGTCGCCGGCACCGGCGCCACCGCCGGGGCCGTGACCGGCCACCGGCTGACGCGGACCGCCGATGGCCACGGCTGGCTGCTCGGCGACGATGGCTCGGGGTTCTGGCTCGGGCGTGAGGCCGTGCGCGCCGCGCTGCGCAGCCTCGACGCCGGGGAGCCCCAGGGTCGCCTCGCCGGCTCGGTGCTCGCCGCCCTCGACGCCGCCGGGACGGCGGACCGGGGGCGTGACCGGGTGATCCAGGTGGTGTACTCGCATCCCCCTGTCCAGCTGGCCGCGCTCGCCCCCCTGGTCAGCGCCGCCTACCACGACGGCGACCCGCAGGCGCGGTCGATCGTCGAGCGCGCCGCGGCCGCGCTGCTGGCCACCGTCGGCCGGGTCCGGGAGGAGGGCCAGGGCACGCCGATCGTCCTCGCCGGGAGTCTGACCCGGGACACCCCCGTGGGGGCCACCCTGCGGACGCTGCTCTCGGCCCGCTTCTCCGGCCCGATCCTGCCGGCCCGCACCGGCGTGGGCGGCGCCGCCTGGCTTGCCCTGGCCGCGCTCGACCCCGCGCTCGCCACCCCCGCCACCCACAGCCGGCTCTGCCGCTGAGTACCTTTTGTTCCCACCGCATTGGTGCGAGACTGCTGCCTGTGAAGCCGATCCGGCTGGCCGCCAACCGGTTCCCCCGCTTCTACCGTGGCGGGTCGGCCATCGACGAGCTGCGCGGTACCACGCCCGGGACCGGCGGGGACTTCCTCCCCGAGGACTGGGTGGGCTCGGCCACGGCCGCGTTCGGGTCGGCCGCCGACGGCCTGACCCGCCTGGAGGACGGGTC
>DATLQA010000203.1:0-2020 GCA_035535495.1 Actinomycetota bacterium
GACCAGCAGGGGATACCCGTCGGACGAGGACGAGCCGCCGGTCGAGGACGTGGCGGTCGCGTCGCTCCCCCCCAGCTCAAGAGACGCCAGCCCCGACAGGCTGATCATCACAATGAGCAGGATCTGGACGACGAACCCGCATACGCTGGTGATCGCGCTGATGGAGACAGCGCCGCCGGCGTCAATGCCGTTGCGTCCCAAGAAGCGGATGTCGAGGGCGAGCCTGGCGGCCGAGCTCGGCACGGCCAGGGCGATGAACTGGATGGCGTAGTCGAGCATGAGGACGGGCCCGTATCGGAGGGGCCGGAACGAGGCCCCGAGGGTGGCGACGGCCTTCGCCATCGGGATCACGGGCGACAGCGCCAACGCGACGGCCAGCCACCCGAGGTCGGCCGCCTTGAACTCGTCGACCAGGTTGGCCAGTCCGACATCGGCCACCGCGGAGATGATCGCGTAGGCGACCAACCCGATCAGGAGCACCACGCCGACCGACCGGAGCGACACCCGCCGGAGCTGGGTGAGTTTGGGAAGCTCGACACCGGCCGCATCGGCGCAGGCCTTCCTCAGGTCGTCGAGGTCCCAATCCTGGTCGCCGATCGCCTGCCGGGTCCGGCGTTCGACCGCCGCGGGCTGCAGCAGCGGCAGCACCTGCTGGAGGGCGTCGGTCCCCAGCGCGGCCAGCGCGGCCGACGCGGCGCGCTGGGGCCCCACCGCCAACGCGGTCGCCACCAGGACCTGTGCCCGGTCGGCCGCTATGTCGTCGGCGGCGGCCACCGTCGCGCCTCCGAAGTCCCCGAAGGCGGGGGTTCGGTCGGGCCGGACCATGATCCGGGAGGCATCCAACCGCCGATGCGCGACCCCCAGAGTGTGGAGCCGCCCAAGGTTGCGCCAGATGCCTTCCAGGAGCTCGTCGTCGATCTCGTCGGGGTCGAGCGTGCCAAGCGGACGGCCGGTGGTCTCGGTCACCAGCAGCGCGTCGCCCTCCGCGGCCATCCCGGCGGCCACGACCGGGAGCACCGAGACCCCAGCCCGCTCGGCCAGCAGGGTGACGAAGGCCTCGTGCTCGACCTGCTCGCGGCGGCCCAGCGATAGGTGGGGGGTGTCGCCCCGGTACCACAGCGAGGACCAGGCCGAAGCGAGCAGCTGGCCATCCCAGGCGTCCCGGCCGTAGACCTTCACCAGCAGCGAGCGCCCACCTGGCCCCTCGGCGGTAGCGATCGCCACCCCGCGGGGCTCCAGCGGCGCCTGGCGCAGCCCGCCGGCCTCCACACCCAGGTCGGCCAGGGCGTCGGCCACCTGGTCAAGGGTGAGACGACCCGCCGGAGAGCCGAACAGCAGGTGGACGACGGCGGCCGACCCGATCCCCACGGCGAAGGCCGCCACCATGCCGATAGGGAGGCTGGTCCCCAGCGCGATCCCGGCCGCCGCCCCGATCCCGACCACCAGTCGCCCCAGGTACCGCAGCGGCCGGGCCATGTACGGGGAAGCCACGACGACCACCGCGGTCGCTAGCGCCAGCCGTACCGCCAGGTAGACGGGCGGCGCGCCGGAGGTGGCGACCGCCTTGAGGCTCTCCGACCAGTCGGTCCCGGCGAGCCGTCCGGCGACCAGCGCCAACCCGACCGCGAGCGCACCCGCAAGCAGCTCCTCGAACAGCAGGCGCTTGCGCCCGCGGGCGAACAGCGCCAAGGCGACCAGCACCAGCGTCCATGCCAGCAGCAGGTCGTAGGAGAGCTCCCAGAACCAGCCGAACAGTCCGGGGAGGGCCTTGACCAGGCCGGTCAGGAGCGAGTCGATCGAAGTGGGCCCCGGCGCCGGGAAGGCCAGGACCACCACCGTGAGCACGGCGAGGGCGAGCAGGACCATGTCGGTCGGACGTCTGGATCGAGGGGCGTCGCTGGCCGACGAGAACACGCGGATACCGCGGCGCCATGCGCGCGCGCCCGACCGGGCCGGGTGGTCCGAACCCGCTGGCGCGACGGCAAAGGTACGCTGCGTCTCCGTCTCCGACCCTCCTCCC
>DATLQA010000204.1:0-20329 GCA_035535495.1 Actinomycetota bacterium
ATCGCCACGCCGACCAGGAAGAACGCCACCAGCGTGACCGGGATGGCGAGATACGGGTCGACGTGGAGCTCGGTGTAGAGCTGCCAGGTCAGGTACGCGGCGGCCATGATGATGCCGCCGTGGGCCAGGTTGACGATGCGCAGCACCCCGTAGATCAGCCCGAGGCCGTAGGCCATGGCCGCGTAGAACCCCGCCAGGAGCACGGCGGAGACCGCGAGGGTGAGGACCTCGCCCATCGGGCGTCAGCCCCCGCACTCCGGGTTCGGCGCCACGCCCTTCCCGGTCGCGACCTCGGCGGGGTAGATGATCGGCGAGGTACCGTCGGGGAGATTCTGCTGCACCACGAACGGGTAGCTGGCCTGACCGCCCTTGTCCTGCGGGAAGCTCAACTTGCCGCTGGGAAGGATCGACTCGATCTCGAGGCCCGACAGCGTGTCGCGGACCTTCTGCTTGTCCACCGAACCGGCCTTGGCGACGGCGGTCAGCAGCGCCCGCGCGGCCTCGTAGGAGGTCGCCTGGTACCACTCGGGCTCGGCGCCGAACTTGGTCTTGACCGCGTCGACGAACTCCTGGTTGAGGCCCTCGTCGCCGAGCTGCTTGTTCCACCAGACGGCCGACAGGATGTAAGTGACGCCGTCCTGGCCGAGGGCCTCGCGCGCGTCAGCCTCCGAGCCCCGGGCGCCGTAGGTGACGAGCTGGTGGCACATCTTGGTGCTCAGGTACTGCCGGTGCATGGTGATGAAGTCGGGCAGGTGCGCGTCGACCATGAACAGGTCGGCCTTGGCGCCGCGGACCTTGCTCAGCACGGCGGAGAAGTCCTTACCGTCGAGGGGGAACGACTCGTCGACGACGATCTGGTAGTTGCCCGCGTGCGCCTTGGCGAAGTCCTGGATTCCCTTGCGGAAGTCCTCGCCGTGCGAGGTGTTCTCCCACAGGATCGCCACCTTCGCCGGCTTCGCCAGCTTCCCGGCGCTCTGCTGCTGGTCGATCCACTCCATCTCGGTGGTCGCCAGGTTCTCCACCGGGGCCAGGGTCCCGAAGATCCATTTGTAGCCCTTGCCGTAGATCGAGGTCGCCGCGCCACCGCCGTTGACGTAGGGGATCTTGCTCTGCTCGGCGACGGTGCTCTGCGCCTCCACCAGGGCGGTGGAGTAGGTGCCGAGGAAGAAGTTGACCTTGTCCTGCGTGATCAGGCGCTGGGCGAGGTTCACCGCCTTGGCCTGGTCGGTGGTGTCGTCGAGCAGCTTCAGCTCGACCCTGACCTTCTTCCCGCCGACGTCCACCCCACCGTCCCGGTTCTCCAGCTCGACGGCCAACTCGTATCCCTGCTTCATGCGGCCGCCGGCCTTGGACTCCGATCCTGTCAACGGGAGCGTGGACCCGATCACGATCTTGTCGGGAACCGTCTCCGAACCTGCCTGCTCGCGGCTGCTCTGGCTGGGCGCACACGCCACGGCGAGCATGACCAACGCGACCAGCGCGCAGCGCCGAATCGGACGTAGCGGTGATGCGGTGCCCTTCACGGCGACCCCTCCTCGAGGGTAGGACATCGGGCGTCGGGGGCAGGAAGTGGGTCAGGGCCCGTCGTCGTCCCGGACGGCGAGGGGCCGACATCGGTGGACCTCGGACTTGAGGAGCGGTGGATGGCCGACGAGCAGGAGCAGCGCCGGCGGGTCCGTGACGCCTTCACCCGGCAGGCCGCGACCTTCGAGGACCAGCAGCTCAACCAGGCGTTCACCTCCGGGCTCCCGCGCCTGTTGGCGGTGGCCGAGCCCCGGCGTGACGACACCTGCCTGGAGGTCGCCGCAGGGACGAGCCTCGTCGGTCGCGGACTGGCCGAGCAGGTGGCCCATGTGGTGGCGCTGGACGCGACGCCGGCGATGCTGTGGGAGGGCCGGCGCCAGGCCGACCAGGCCGGCATTCGCAACCTCGCCTTCGTCCTCGGCGACGCCGCGCGGCTGCCTTGCCGTGCCGCCGCGTTCAGCCTGGTGGTGACGCGGTTCTCGCTCCACCACTTCGCCGACCCGGTCGGTCCCCTGCGCGAGCTGATCCGGGTGTGCCGCAGCGGCGGCCGCGTGGTCGTCCAGGACCTGGCCTCCTCGACCGACCCGGACCTGGCGCGGAGGCAGGACGAGGTGGAGCGGCTGCGCGACCCTTCGCACCTCCGCATGACCCCGGCCGGAGGGTTGCGGGGACAGCTCGAGGACGCGGGCATGCGGGTGACGCTGGCCGACACCGTGCCCGTGGTTCGACCGGTCGGGCAGTGGCTCCGCCAAGCCCTCACCGAGCCGGACGCCGCCGCGGCGGTGATCGAGCGGTTCGAGCAGGAGCTTGCCGGCGGCGAGCCCACCGGGCTACGCCCGCGCCGCCGTGACGGGGAACTCTGGTTCGAGCAGACCTGGGAGACGACCATGGCGGTCAAGCCCTAGCTCCGGTCGATCGGGTTCGGGCTGTCAACCTTCCCGCTGAAGCGGACCTACAATCGGCCGGCCGACCACGCGGTCACGCGATCGGTAGAGTTGCGCGAGCTGGCAGGACCGGATCACGCGAGAGGGACGATGGACCCCCAGGAAGAGGTCTTCGACTCCCCGACGGGGTGGGTGGGCAGGCACATCCGCCGCTACGTCGAGTCCGACGGCCGCAGCGGCCATCGGTGGCACGGCACCGACACGTTGCTGCTCACCACCCGTGGCCGGAAGTCCGGCAAACTGCGGCGCACGGCGCTGATCTACGGTCGGGACGGCGACCGCTACCTGGTCGTCGCCTCCAGCGGAGGCTCGCGGACCCACCCGCTCTGGTATCTCAACCTGGTCACCCATCCCGAAGTCGAGGTGCAGGTCGGCGCGGACAAGTTCGCCGCGCGTGCCCGCACCGCCACCGCGGAGGAGAAGCCGCCGCTGTGGCGCCGGATGGCCGCGATCTTCCCCGAGTACGACCGCTACCAGCGTCGCGCTGAGAAGACCGGCAGGGAGATCCCGGTGGTGATCCTGGAGCGGGCCTGATCCGATGCGCCCTCAGCGCGCCCAGACGCCGACCGGCAGGTATTGCCGTGGCACGTCGATCAGGATCAGCTCGGTCTCCTCGACCGCCCGGAGGCGGACCCGCTCCGGCCCGTAGACCTTGACCGCGTCGCCGGTGGCGAGCTGGTCGTCGTTCAGCCGCGCCGCCCCGCCGATCAGGTACAGGTAGCCGGCGCGGTCCTCCTCGAAGGCGTGCTCGACCTCGACGCCCGGGTCGAGCGCGGCGACGTGGACGGTGGCCCGCTGGTGCACCTTCACCGCCTCGCCGCCGTCCGGTCCGACCACCTGGCGGAGCTGGTTGCGCAGGTCCTCGCGGGTGAACTGGCGCTGTTCCAGGCTGGGCTCGAGCCCCGCCGCCTCCGGCAGGATCCAGAACTGCAGGAACCGCATGGGCTCGGTCTTGGAACCGTTCCGCTCCGAGTGCAGGGCCCCGGAGCCGAGCGTCATCCGCTGCACGCCACCGGGCTGCAGCCTGCCGTTCTGGCCGAGCGAGTCGGCGTGCTCGAAGGTGCCCTCGACGACGTAGGTGAGGCCCTCGACGTCGGCGTGCGGGTGCATCGGCCAGTCGGCGCCGGGGATCAGCCGGTCGTCGTTGAACACCCGCAGCGGTCCGATGCCCATCTGCGCCGGGTCGCGGTAGTGGTCGAAGGAGAAGTGCCAGCGGGCCTGGAACCAGCCGCCCTCCTCCGCGTGGATCTCGCTGTCCCGTCGGATCTCCAGCATGGCCGCCTCTCTCGTCCTGACCAGGTCACCGGGCCAGGGTACTTTCCCGGACGCTGTCGGACCCGGTCAGCCGCTGGGCGAGGTAGACGGGGATGATCGACAGCAGGATCGCGATCACGCCGACCGCGTTGACGATCGGCCCCTGGTTCGGCCGCGAGTAGTTGCGCAGGATCCAGATCGGCAGGGTGAGGTCGTCGCCGACGGTGAAGGTGGTCACGATGACCTCGTCGAAGCTGAGGGCGAAGGCCAGCAGCGCGCCGGCCAGCAGGGCGGTCCGGACCGCCGGGAAGGTCACGAAGCGGAAGGTCTGCCAGGGGTCGGCACCCAGGTCGAGCGAGGCCTCCTCCAGGTTGCGCGAGGTGCGGCGGAGGCGGGCGACCACGTTGTTGAACACCAGCACCATGCAGAAGGTGGCGTGACCGACGATGATGGTGAACAGGCCGAACGGCACCCCGCCAAGCACCGGCCCCTGCGAGAAGGTCGCGTTGAGCGCCATGCCGGTCACGATCCCGGGCAGCGCGATCGGGATCACCACCAGGAACGAGATCGCGTCCCGGCCGAAGAAGCGGTAGCGCTGCACCGCGAAGGCGGCCAGGGTGCCGAGCACCAGCGCGATCAGCGTCGCGCCCAGCCCGGCCTTCACCGACGTGAGGATCGCGGCGCGCGCTCCGGCGTTGGACAGCGCCCGGCTGAACCACTGCAGCGAGAGCCCGTCGATCGGCCAGCGCTGCACGCGCGAACGGTTGAAGGCGTACAGCGCCAGGACCGCGATCGGCGCGTACAGGAAGGCTAGCGTGAACGCGGTGCCGAGGCGGAGGGCGAGCCTGGCGAGGCGGGACTGGATCATCTAGAGCCCCTCGAACGCGCCCAGCCTGCGGGCCACCAGCAGGTAGACGATCATGATGAGGATGGGCACGGTGGCGAACGCCGCGGCGAGCGGCAGGTTGCCGGCCACGCCGACGTTGGCGTAGACGACGTTGCCGATGAACTGGGTGCTGGAGACGAGCTGGGGGGTGATGTAGTCGCCCAGCGTCAGCGAGAAGGTGAAGATCGACCCAGCCACCACCGCGGGGAACGCCATCGGCAGGACCACCCGCCGGAAGGTCGTCGTGGTGCGGGCGCCGAGGTCGCCCGACGCTTCCAGCAGCGAGTCGGGGATCCGCTCCAGGCCGGCGTAGATCGGCAGGATCATGTACGGCAGCCACAGGTAGCTGAACACCAGCCAGGTGGCGACGTTCCCGAAGCCAGGGCCCCTGAGCCCCAGCGGCTGCAGCGCCCAGTTCAGCACGCCGTCCTCGGCCAGCATGATCCGCCAGGCGTAGACCTTGACGAGGTAGCTGGCCCACAGCGGCATGAGCACGGCGATCACCAGCAGCCCGCGGGCGCGTGGCGTCGCCACCTTGGCCATGGTGAAGGCGATCGGGAACGCCAGCACCGCGGTGGTCAGCGTCACCGCCGCCGCGACCGTGACGGTCCGCAGGGTGATCGTCCGGTAGACCCGCTCCTGGACGAGTTGCTGGAAGTTGCTGAAGCCGAATTCCTTGAGCAGGTTGCCGAACTCGTCCAGCTGCCAGAACGCGGCCGCGAGCAGGACCAGCAGCGCGCCGAAGTAGGCGATCACCAGCCAGCCGACCGGGCCGGTGAGCAGCAGGCCGAGCTGCACCCTGGTGTGGCCGCGGAGCAGCCTCGCCACCCGTCGCACCGGCCCCGCCGGTGCGCGCCTATCACGTGCGGTGGTGACCTCCATCACCACCGCACTCTCAGCCGCATCCCGCGCCGCGCTGCCCCAGCCATCGCTGATCCGGACCGTCAGACAGCCAACGAGCCGCACTGCCGCCGCATCCAGCGTGGTGCTGCCCGCGGGGCGGTCATCCCTTGATCTCGGTCCACGCCTGCACCCACGCGGCGTAGTCCTTGCAAGTGTTGCCTCGGTTGTCGCCGCAGTTGCGGATCGGTGTGGTCCAGTACGCCACCTTGCCGAAGTAGTCCTCGTCGTTGGCGTGGAACGTGGCGCAGTGGTTCTTGTCGGCGGTTTGGGCGCACGACTGGCGGTTGGCCGGCGCCTCCCCGAAGTACTCGGCGACCTGCGCGTTGGCCTTGGGCGAGACGATCCAGTCCATCCACCGGTACATGCAGTTGGGATGCTGGGCCTTGGAGGAGATCATCCAGGTGTCGGACCAGCCGGTGGAGCCCTCCTTGGGCAGGGTGAGCTCGACCGGCACCTTCTCACCCTGCAGCAGGTTCGCGATCACCTGCCAGGTGGTGCCGATCACGGAGTTGCGGTTGGTGAACGCGGACATCTCCTTGGTGTAGTCCGACCAGTACTCGCCGATGACGGAGCGCTGTCCCTTGAGCAGGTCGACCGAGGCCTGGAACTGCTTGTCGTCCAGCTCGTAGGGGTTGGTGATGCCGAGCTCCGGCTTGGTCGCCTTGAGGTACAGCGCGGCGTCGGCGATGTAGATCGGGCTGTCGTAAGCCGTGACCTTGCCCTTGTAGGGCGAGTTCGGGTCGAACACCACGCCCCAGCTGTCCGGCGCCTGCTTGACCACGTCCGTCCGCCACATCAGCAGGTTGGCGCCGCGGCCATGCGGGATGCCGTAGTTCACGCCGTCGACGGTGTTGTGCGGCTTGTTCTTCAGCGCGTCGTAGACATCCTTGTAGTTGGGGACCAGGTCGGTGTTGACCGGGCTGACGTCACCTGCGGAGATCAGCCGCAGGGTGGCGTCACCGGAGGCGGAGACGCCGTCGTACTTGCCGCTCTTCATCAGCGTCACCATCTCGTCGGAGGTGTTGCCGATGGTGACGTTGACGTTGCAGCCGGTCTGCTTCTCGAATGGGGTCACCCAGTCGACCTTCGGGTCGGTCGACCCGTCCTCCACGTAGCCGGCCCAGGCGATCAGGTCGACCCGGCCCTCGCCCTCGCCGAGCTGGGCGAGCGCCGTGGCCTTGGTGGCCCCTCCGCCGCCGGCCCCGCCGTCCCCGTCGCCCCCGCAGGCGGCGAGCACCAGGACCAGCGCGGTCAGCAATACGAATGTCCGTCGACGCACCACGTTCCCACCTTTCTGTCGCGGCCGTCATTCCGCCAGCAGCAGGTTGTGCTGCCGGTTCCACACCAGGCGGACCGGCCGCCCCATGGCGGCCAGCGCCTCCATCGACGAGGTGTCGAGGTTCTGCCGGGTCACGACCAGCTCGCCGCCCGCGTCCAGGCGCACCACGAAGCGCGTGTGCGAGCCGAGGTAGGCGACGTCGGAGACCACCCCGGTCGCGGTGCACTGGCCGGCACCAGCCTGCTCGTCCGGCTCGACCAGCCGGATCTTCTCGGGCCGGACGGTGAAGGTCCCGTCCCGGCCGGTGATCGCGCGGGCGGCCTCGCCCGCGATCAGGTTCGACGTCCCCACGAACCCCGCCACGAACGTGCTGCGCGGCCGCTCGTACAGCTCGGCGGGCGTGGCGACCTGCTCGATCCGGCCCTGGCTGAAGACCGCGATGCGGTCGCTCATGGTGAGGGCCTCGTCCTGGTCGTGGGTGACGAACACGAAGGTGATCCCCACCTCGTGCTGGATCGCCTTCAGCTCGCGCTGCATCTCCTCCCGGAGCTTGCGGTCCAGCGCGCCGAGCGGCTCATCGAGCAGCAGCACGCTCGGCCGGTTGACCAGCGCGCGGGCCAGCGCCACCCGCTGGCGCTGGCCGCCGGACAGCTGGGAGGGCCGCCGCTCACCGAAGTCCTCGAGGCGGACCAGGCGCAGCGCCTCGGCCACGCGGCGGTTCCGCTCCGCCTTGGCCACCTTCCTGACCATCAGGCCGTAGGCCACGTTGCCGGCGACGCTGAGGTGCGGGAACAGGGCGTAGTCCTGGAACACCGTGTTGACGTCACGTTCGTACGGCGGCTGGTCGGTGACGTCCTCGCCGTGGAGCAGGATCCGGCCGATCGTCGGCGTCTCAAAACCGGCGATCAGCCGCAGGCAGGTGGTCTTGCCCGAACCGGAGGGACCCAGCAGCGAGAAGAACTCGTTGGGCCGGACCTCGAGGTCGACACCGGCGACGGCCTCGACGTCGCCGAACCGTTTGACCACGCCGTCGAGGCGGACCGCCGCCTGGCCTGACGGTCCTGCCGGGACCCGCTCGTCAACGGCTGGCCGCGTGCCGGGCGGCCCGACCTGCCCTGTCATCCCCCTCCTCTACCCCGGGCCAAGGCGCCACCTTCCCACCATGGTCCAACGTCAGACCAAGCATGACCGGCGCTCACGCAAGCAGCAAGTGGCCGGCCGGCGCGGTGCCACGGTAGGCTGCCCACCATGAATCGGACCTTTCGACGACTGCTCGTGGCTGGCGGCGCCGGATTCATTGGCTCGAACTTCGTGCGACTGCTCCGCCGGACGCGGCCGGACACCGAGATCTGGGTGCTCGACAAGCTCACCTACGCGGGGAACCCGGCAAATCTCGCGGAATTCGAGGGCACCCACGGCTACCAGTTCTTCCACGGCGACATCTGCGACGTCGAGCTGGTGGAGAAATTGGCCGGCGAGGTCGACGCGATGGTGAACTTCGCCGCCGAGACCCACGTCGACCGCTCACTCCTGGACCCATTTTCGTTCGTCAATGCCGACGTGCTCGGCGCGGCGGTGCTCTGCGCGGCGGCCATCAAATACGGCCACGAGGTTTTCCACCTGGTCAGCACCGACGAGGTCTACGGCGACGTCAGCGAGGGCCGCTCCCGGGAGGACGACCCCTTCCGGCCGCGCAGCCCCTACTCCGCCAGCAAGGCCGGCGGGGAGCACCTGGCCTCGTCGTTCGCGCTCAGCCATGGCCTGCCGCTGCTGGTCACGCGCGGCGCCAACACCTACGGCCCGTACCAGTACCCCGAGAAGTCGGTGTCGGTGTTCGTCACCAACGCGCTGGACGACCTGCCGCTCCCCCTCTACAACGACGGCACCGCCGTGCGCGACTACCTCCACGTCGAGGACCACTGCCGCGCCATCGACCTGGTGCTGCACACCGCCCCACCCGGGAACGCCTACAACCTCGGCACCGGCGTCGAGACCAGCGGCAACCAGCTCGCCGAGGCGGTGCTGGACGTGCTGGGCAAGCCCCGCTCCCTGATCCAGTACGTCGCCGACCGGAAGGGCCACGACTACCGCTACGCGCTGGACACCACCAAGATCGAGCGGGAGCTCGGCTGGCGCCCGCGGATCGACCTGCGCACCGGCCTGGAGCGGACGGTCGCGTGGTACCAGGAGAACCAGCCGTGGTGGCGGCCGCTCAAGTCCGAGGAGTACTGGGAGTACTACCGCCGGAACTACCGGCCGCTGCCCACCGCGCCGGCGAATCCGTAGCCTCGCCACCGGCGGGGCGGCGCGGTCCAGGCGCGTCCACCTGGCCGGGAGGAGGTCGCGGACGGTGTTTGCGGTGAGCGAGGGGACCCTGCGCGCCAACGGGCTGGACTTCAACCTTGCCGAGGCGGGAGACGGGCCGCCGGTGCTGCTGCTGCACGGCTTCCCGGACTCCTGGTACCTGTGGCGGCACCAGATCCCGGCCCTGGTCGGC
The DNA here is from genome assembly GCA_035535495.1 of Actinomycetota bacterium. Classification (GTDB taxonomy): domain Bacteria; phylum Actinomycetota; class CALGFH01; order CALGFH01; family CALGFH01; genus DASUZB01. Next base: position 9,288 of record DATLQA010000204.1, read on the forward strand.
GCCGGCCACCGGGTGATCGCGCCCGATCTTCGCGGCTTCGGCAAGACGGACAAGCCGGCGGAGGTCGCGGACTACCGGATGCGCACGCTGGTCGCCGACGTCGTCGGGCTCCTCGACGCGCTCGGCATCGACCGCGCCGCCGTCGTCGGCCACGACTGGGGCGCCTCCCTGGCCTGGGCGGTGGCCATGTTCGCACCCGACCGGGTCGCCCGGCTGGCCGCCGTGTCGGTCGGCCACCCCATGGCCTACGCCGACGCCGGCCTGCTCCAGTGGCGGGCCTCCTGGTACATGCTGTGGTTCCTGTTCCCGGGGGTGGCCGAGCAGACCCTGCCAGCCCGCGACTGGGCGTTCTTCCGCCGCTGGGCGTGGAACGGGGCCGCGCCGGGCCAGGACCCCGACGCCGACCGGCAGATCGCCGACCTGTCCCGGCCGGGCGCGCTCACCGCCGGGCTGAACTGGTACCGGGCCAACATCCGCCCGGCGACGTTCGTCACCAGCGACGTGGACGAGCGCGCACTCCCGTCGGTGTCCTGCCCGACCATGGGCGTCTGGTCCAGCGACGACTTCGCCCTCACCGAACAGCAGATGACCGGCTCGGAGCGGTACGTCACCGGACCGTGGCGCTACGAACGCCTGGACGGCGTCGACCACTGGGTGCCGGTGCACGCGCCCGAGCGCCTCAGCGAGCTGCTCGTCGACTTCCTCGGGTGAACCCTTCCGGCCGCCCTCGCCGTATCCTGGCTTGTCATGGACCGAGCTGGTTGGCGCCGCGTTGCCATGGTCGCACTCGTGCTCGCGCTGGTGTTCGAGTCCGGCCTGCTCGCCTGGCAGTGGCGGAGCGCGGCGGACAGCCGCGCGCGGGCGCAGCAGGCGGAGCGGGCGCGGGCCGACGCTGAGCGGCGGCTGCGCGACCTGGAGCAGCCGGGCCAGGGCACGCCTGGCGGCAAGACCGGCGTGGACGACCTCCTCGGCGAGCTCAGCGGCCTGCTCGGCGGCGGTGGCGCCGGCGGCGGGCAGCTCGGCGGCGACGCCGCCGCCTGCGCCGAGGCGCTTGGCGGCGCCGCGTCAGGGGGCGGGCTGTTCGGCGGCGGCGGCCCCCAGCCCGGCGGTGACCGCGCCGACCAGGTCCGCGCCGTCGCCAAGACGGTCGAGCAGCTGCGCGGCCTCACCTTCAAGCGGCTGCCAACGCCGAGCTTCCTCTCCCCCGCCGAGCTCGCCAGGCGGGCGGGCGCCTCGATCGACGACTACCCGGACGCCGAGGCCGACGCCGACACCCGCGCCCTGGTCGCCCTCGGCGCCCTCCCGGCCGGCTCGGACCTGAAGGCGCTGCAGGCCAAGGCGCTCAGCGGCCAGGTCGCCGGCTTCTACGACCCGGACACCGGCGAGCTGGTGGTCGGCTCCGGTGCCGCGACGCTCGACCCGACCGAGCGGGTCACCCTCGCCCACGAGCTGGAGCACGCCCTCGCCGACCAGCGCCTCGGCCTGCCGGCGCCGGCCGAGCAGCCACAGGCTGGGCAGGCCGATGCCAACCTCGGCGCGCTCGGCCTGGTGGAGGGCGACGCCACCCTGACCATGCAGCGGTACGCACTGGCCAAGCTGGGCCTCACCGACCAGCTCTCGATGCTCTCCAAGGCCCTGCCGGCCCAGGGACAGCTCGACCAGCTGCCCGCCTACCTGGGCCAGCGGCTCACCTTCCCGTACCTGCAGGGCATGACCTTCACCTGCAAGCTGTACGCCGACGGCGGCTGGGCCCGCGTGAACCAGGCCTACGACCACCCCCCGGCCACCTCCGCTCAGGTGCTGTTCCCCGACCGCTACCAGGCCAAGGAAGCCGCGGTCGACCTCCGCGACCCGCCGGCAACGGCGGCGCCGTGGCGCCTCGCCGGCCGCGAGACGTTCGGCGCCGCCGACCTGCTCTGGCAGTTCCAGGCCCCCGGCGGCCACCGCGACCGGGCGCTGGACCGTCCACTCGACCGGGCCGCCGCCTGGGCCGGCGGCGAGCTCGCCACCTACGCCGACGGGGCCCGCACCGGCGTCGCGCTCGCCCTGGCCCAGCGACGCGGCTCGAACGACCTGTGCCAGTCGGTGCAGGCCTGGTACCAGGCCGCCTTCCCGGACAGCACGCCGGAGGCGACCGGGTCGGGTGAGGCGATGGCGCGCCACGGCCGCACCGGCCACGCCGTGCTGCGCTGCCCGGGTGGCGAGGCCCGCCTCGGCATCGCTCCCGACCAGCCGACCGCCCGGGCGCTGGCGGCCTGACCGCCCGGGACGGCGCCCCGCGGTCGCCACCAGCGGCCCTGCCGGTCAAGTGCGCTCAGGCAGGCCCTCCAGGAGCTCGGGGCGCAGCTGGTTCACGTCGGTGACCACCAGGTCGGCCTGGTCGAGCACGTCCCGCGGGGGCGGGAAGGCACGGTTCGGCACCGCCACCACCCGCATGCCGGCGGCCAGGGCGGCCCGGATGCCGTTGGCCGAGTCCTCCACCGCGGCGCAGCGGCCCGGCTCGACGCCGAGCCGGGCGGACGCCTCCAGGTACACGTCCGGGGCTGGCTTGCCGCGGTCGACCTCCTCGGAGGAGACCGTGGCCGCGAACGCATCGCCAAGGCCGGCATCCTGGAGCACCAGGTCGATCAGTGGCCGGTTGGCCGAGCTGGCCAGGCCGAGGGGCCAGCGTCCGGCCAGGCGCCGCACCGTCTCGACCGCGCCGGGCAGCAGCGGCAGCTCCGCCCGGTAGCGCGCCGCGACCCGCTCGACCACCTCCGCGGAGATCTCCCGCGGCGTCATGGGCACGGCCAGCTCGTCGGCCATGTAGCCCGACCACTCCGGCGAGCTCATGCCCATCATCCGGCGGGCGGCCTCGGGCGGCCAGCGGCCGCCCCGCTCACGTGCCAGCTGCTCGCGGACCTCGGCCCAGACCTGCTCCGAGTCGATCAGGACCCCGTCGAGGTCGAACACCACCGCCGCCAGCTCCGACCCGCCCATCCACCCCTCCACCGCGCCGGCATACCGCACCGGCATACCACAGCGGGCCCGCCGCCACCCGCGCGGTCGCGGGCGCGCCGTTGGCATGGCAACATCTCCGGGTGCCGGAACACCGAGGACCACCCGTCTTCATGCACCACCGACCGCCATCCGCACGCCGCCACCCGACCCGAAGGCTCCCGGTCAGCCCCGCCGCGCTCCTGGCCGCCGGCCTGCTGCTGGTGGCGTGCTCGCCGGCGGCGCGCCCGGTAGATCGCCCCGCCGCGGCCCCGAGCACGGCGCCGGTCACCACCGCGACCACCAGCCCGGCGACGACCACCACCTCCACGCTGCCGGTCTCGCCGGCAGCCCGGCTGGCGGCCCAGATCAGCGCGTCCGAGACGGCCATCCGCGACCCCGGCACGCCCTCGTCCCGGCTGCCCGCCCTCGGCCGCGCCCAGCAGCAGGCCTACCGCGCGATCATCCGCCAGCCGAAGCTGCTCCCCGAGGTCCTGCCGCTGCTGCCGCCGGCGCTCCGCCGGGTGGCGCAGGCCAACGTCATGGCAGGCAGCGAGCTGCGCAAGCTCAGCCGCCCCCGCCCCCGGCTGCCGCAGTGGCGCATCGTGGCGCCGGTTCCCGCTGCCGAGCTGCTGGCCGACTACCGCGCGGCAGAGGCGGAGCTGGGCGTCCCATGGCAGTACCTGGCAGCCATCCACCTGGTGGAGACGAGAGTGGGGCGGATCAGGGGGATCAGCACCGCGGGAGCGCGAGGCCCGATGCAGTTCCTCCCGCCGACCTGGCGCCGCTACGGCGGTGGGGGCGACATCAACGCCTCCCGCGACGCCGTCTTCGCCGCTGCCAGGCTGCTGCGAGCCAACGGCGCCCCCGGTGACATGGCCGCGGCCTTGTATGCCTACAACCACAGCGGCCGCTACGTCCGCGCGGTCACCGCCTACGCCGAGCAGATCCGCGGCGACCAGCGGGCCTTCCTCGGCTACTACCACTGGCAGGTCTACTACGGCGACACGCTGCTGCCAGAGGGCTACCCCGCGCGGCCGGCCGGCAGAAGCCGATAGCCCAGGTCAACCGGGCGCCGCCCGGTTCCGGCGCGGTCCTGTTTGTCCGCTCGTTCGCGAGCAACCCACCCCGGCGACAGTTGTCAACCCTGCTTGGGGGTCGTCATGTCAGAGTCCTCACCGTCGAATGTACGTGACCGCGGCGAGGCCAACTCGATCCGGCGGGTCGTCGCCGCCAGCTTCATCGGCACCACCATCGAGTGGTACGACTTCTTCCTGTACGGCACGGCGGCGGCGCTCGTGTTCAACAAGCTGTTCTTCCCCAAGGCCGAACCGTCGACGGGCACCTTGCTCGCCCTCGCCACCTACGGTGTCGGCTTCTTCGCCCGACCGGTCGGCGGGATCATCTTCGGCCACTACGGCGACCGGATCGGCCGCAAGACGATGCTGGTCCTGTCCCTGGTGATCATGGGGGTCGCCACGTTCCTCATCGGCGTGATGCCGACCTATTCGTCGATCGGCATGAGCGCCGCCATCATCCTGGTGGTGCTCCGGTTGGCACAGGGCATCGGGGTCGGCGGCGAGTGGGGCGGGGCCGTCCTCATGTCGGTCGAGCACGCTCCGAAGGGCCGGCGCGGCTTCTTCGGAAGCTGGCCCCAGATGGGCGTGCCTGCCGGGCTGTTCCTGTCGACCGTGATCTTCGCGGTGGTCCAGGGGCTCACCTCCGAGGAGCAGTTCCTGTCCTGGGGCTGGCGGGTCCCGTTCCTGCTCAGCATCGTCCTGGTCGGCGTGGGCCTGTTCATCCGGCTCCGCCTGGCCGAGTCGCCCGCCTTCCAGCGCGTGAAGGACACCGAGACCCAGGCCCCGATGCCGATCCGCGACGTCCTTCGCAAGTACCCGAGGGAAGTGCTGCTGGCGATGGGCATGCGCATCGCCGAGAACGGCATCTTCTACATCCTGACCGTCTTCTCCCTGGTCTACGGCGCCGAGCACCTCAAAGTCTCCAAGAGCACGGTGCTGTGGGCGGTGGCGGCCGCCGCGCTGATCGGGATCGCCGCCATCCCGTTCTACGGAAACCTGTCCGACCGGGTCGGGCGGCGACCGCTCTACCTGGGCGGCGCGGTCTTCTCGCTGCTGTTCGCCTTCCCGTTCTTCTGGCTCATGAACACCAAGGTGACGGCGCTGATCTGGCTCGCCGTCATCCTCGGGGTCAACGTCGGCCACGACATGATGTATGGCCCGCAGGCCGCCTATTTCTCCGAGCTGTTCGGGACCAGGGTCCGCTACAGCGGCGCCTCGCTCGGCTACCAGCTCGCGTCGGTCCTCTCCGGTGGGCTGGCGCCGCTGATCGCCGCGGCGCTGCTGAAGGCGATCGGCTATGGCGCGGTCGCCATCTACATGGTGGCGATGGCGGCGATCACCGTCGTGGCGACCTGGCTGGCCAGCGAGACGTACCAGACCGACATCGAAGCCGAGGACGAGGCCGAGCGCGAGCTTGCTGGTCAGGCGCGAGCCGCCAGCCAGCCGCGTAGCGGTCAACCGGCCACCGGCAACCGGTAGCCGCAACCATCGCGGCACCATAAGCGAGCCGCCGAGACCTGCCGGCCTCGGCGGCTCTGCTTGTGGAGCCCGGTGGTGAGCTAGCGCTCGATCTCGATGCGCTCGACCACCACGTCCTCGAGCGGGCGGTCGCGTTGGTCACGGTCGCTGTTGACGATCGCCTGGACCACGTCCATGCCCTCGACCACCCTGCCGAAGATGGTGTGCTTGCCGTCCAGCCAGGGTGTGGCGACCTCGGTGATGAAGAACTGGGAGCCGTTGGTGTCCGGTCCGGAGTTGGCCATGGCCAGGTAGCCAGGCCCGTCGAAGCGGTGCGGACCGTCCACCTCGTCCTCGAAGCTGTAGCCGGGGCCGCCCCGGCCGCTGCCGAGCGGGTCGCCGCCCTGGATCATGAACTGCGGGATGACCCGGTGGAAGACGGTCCCGTCGTACAGGGGTCGCTCCTGCGGCTGGTTGGTGGCCGGATCGGTCCAGGTCCGCTCGCCGGTGGCCAGGGCGACGAAGTTCGCGACCGTCTTCGGGGCGGTGTCCGGGTACAGCACGACGCGGATGTCGCCCTTGCTGGTCTTCAAGGTCGCATGGGTGGCGCTCATCGGTTGCTCCTTCTCGCTCGGCAAGGTTGCCCGCTGGCTCGGCCGAGATCCTACTCATCCGTGCGGCCGGGAGCCCGCAAATTGGCCTGCCACCTCGGCGACCACCGCGTACCATCATGGTCATGACGACGACTGCCATGCATCGATTCCGGTGCCCCCCGGCCCGTCACGGGCTCGCGGGGGCGCCCGGCATGGCCTAGCCGGCGACCTCAGGCGAACCCCACCGGGCTGGGGGGCGAGTTCCCCGCCCGACCTCGCCGCCTGGAGGACACGCCGTGCCATCCACCCGCACCACCCTCAGCCCGAGCCAGCTCGACCGCGATCTGGCGTTGCGGGACCTCACCGACCATGGGCAAGGACGCCATGCCGTCCAGTTGCTGATCGACGCCGCCGTCGCTCGGCTCGCCGGCACCTGGCACTGCCAGGTCCGCCGGCACCACGGCCCGCGCGTGGTCGCCATCGAGGACAACTACGACCAGCTCCGCATCCCGCCGGAGGCGGTCAGCCGGGACGCGCGCTACACGCGCTATGTCGACGATCGCCGCATGCTTCGCAGTCACTCCACCGCGATGATCCCCGCCGCCCTTCGCGCCCTCGCGGCCGAGCCCGCCGACGACGCGCTCCTCGTCTGCCCTGGCATGGTCTACCGGCGCGACGCCATCGACCGGCTCCACGTCGCAACGCCGCACCAGCTCGACCTGTGGCGCCTCACGCGCCGGCCGCTCGGCCACGCGGACCTCGACGAGATGATCCGCCTGCTGGTCGAGGCCCTCACCCCGGGCAGGCCCTACCGGTGGGAAGCACGCGACCACGCCTACACCGTCGACGGCCGCCAGGTGGACGTCTGCTGGGACGGCCAGTGGATCGAGGTGTGGGAGTGCGGGCTCGCCCACCCCGAGGTGCTCGAACGCGCCGGGCTGGCGGGCTGGGGCGGCCTCGCCATCGGCATGGGCCTGGACCGCCTGCTCATGCTGCGGAAGGGCATCCCCGACATCCGGCTGCTGCGCTCGGCCGATCCGCGCGTCGCCGGCCAGATGACCGACCTGGCGGCCTACCGGCCGGTCTCGGCGATGCCGGCGGTCCGGCGCGACCTCTCGGTCGCGGTCGAGGACGGCGACACCGCCGAGGATCTCGGCGACCGCGTCCGCGATGCCCTCGGCCCGGACGCCGACGCCGTGGAGGAGGTCGGCGTGGTGGCCGAGACCCCCCATGACCGGCTCCCACCGCAGGCCACCGCCCGGCTCGGCATCCGCCCAGGCCAGAAGAACGTCCTGGTGCGGGTCGTCCTGCGCCACCTCGAGCGCACCCTGACCGACGAGGAAGCCAACCAGCTCCGCGACCGCGTCTACGCGGCGCTGCACCGGGGAAGCGCCCACCAGTGGGCGGCACGATCGCGGGCGCGGGCGGTCCCTTGACGCACGAGCGACTCAGACCGACCAGGGGCCCACGAAACGCGCCGAGGAGATCTGGTATGCCAGGGCGGCATCCCCCCCGGCAAGCGCCGCATACCACATCCGCAGCGATCCGTCGTGAAGCCTGACGACGCACGGGCTGTTGACGCCGCCCTCCTCCGCCCAGTCCGCCGATGCCGCCAGCACGGTGCCGTGGCGATTCCATGACAGACCGTCGGCCGAGCTCGCCACGGCGATGCTGCCGGGCCCGCCGTCGTCGCTCGCGTAGAACATGTAGAACGTCCTGGCGACCTCGATCACGGACGGATGGGAGACCGCCAGCTCACCGGCGATCGGCTCGAGGACCGTCCCGACGCGGTCCCAGGAGGCGCCGGTCGGCGAGACCGCCGCGAGGATCGCCGCATGGCGGCTGTCGTGCGCGCCGTCATAGCCACAGAAGAACAACCACCAGCCCGCCTCGCTGCCGACCAGGCACGGGTGGCTGGCGCCAAGGGCCTCGTCAGGACCTCGTTGCATGATGGTTCCCTGGGCGGCCCAGCGGACCCCGTCGTCCGAGGTGGCCATGTGGAGCCTGGTCGCCTCGCCGTCGAACCCCGCGTAGGCCATGAGGTAGCCGCCCGGAGTGTGCACCACGGACGGGGACTCGACGCCGTACCGGTCGCTGTCACCCGCGAACCCGGCGTCGATCGCGACCCCGCGCCGCTCCCATTCGCCTCCGGGCTGTCGGACGGCTGCCAGGATCCGACCGGTGGTGCCGTCATGGCCCGAATACCACATGCGCAGGGTATCGTCAGCCTCCTCGAGCACCCACGGCCGCAGCGCACGGAGACCGTCGGGCTCGGCAGGTGTCCGCGCGGCGAACGCCGCTCCCTCCCGGATCCATTCCACCTGACCGCATCCTCTCCCTGGGACGACGGCAGGACCCCCGTCGTCACCCCGCCTGGCCCTGACGAACCAGCTAGGACTGCCAGCGGCGGACGATGCGCTGCGGAGGAACCTGCCCTCTGTGGACGAAGCAGTAGTCGTCCGGGTTGTAGCGGGACAGCTTGGTGTCGCAGCCTGCGGCCGTGCAGGTCCGGTCCTCGCCGAACGAGCGAACCACCGGCGTGGTGCTCGGCCGGACTGCGGTACGGCGTGTCAGGGCCATGGTCACTGTCCTCGGTCTGCGGCTATCGGACCCTCGGGGCATCGGTCCGCTGCGCTTGGGAGAGGCCCGCCTGCTCCAACACGTCCGCGACCGTCGGACGCGCTGACCGCAGGACGAGGTCCCCGCCGTCTCGATGCGCCTTGGTCGACGCCACGTGGAGGACGTCGACACCCGCGGAATCGATGAGCACCATGCCGGCCAGGTCGAGGACGATGTGGTGGCGGCCTTGCAGCATCAGGTAGCTCAGATACTGCCACAGCCGCGCCGCCGACTGCGCGTCGAGATCGCCGCGCACGGTGACGATGGCGTAGCCGTTGGGAGGCGTGACGGCACTCTGAACGAACTGGCCCATGGAGGCCTCCTTGCAGCAGGAACGGCCTGCCCGGAAGCCACGAGGTCAGCCGCTGCGCCACCGGCGGCGCCGCGCGCCACGCGCCACGCGGCGGCCCGGCAGCTTGGCAGGATTGCTGGCAACCTCTGAGCACCTCGACCATACGCCACCGGGCGGCGAGGTGGTAGATCCTGCCCCTCCACCCCGACGCGCCGGCGGCGGCCGCCGCGGATCCGCAGCGACTCGCGATCATTCCTGCTAGGCTGCCGGCAGCACAGGTTCATGTTTGGCTTCGGATCCACGGTCGAGCTTGTCCCTTGCCGCCAGCGCCGGATGGTGCCGGCGTAGTCGATACCTCCGAGTTGACGGAGGGAGGGACAACATTCATGACCGTTGGAACTGTCAAGTGGTTCAACGCTGACAAGGGGTACGGCTTCATCAGCCCCGAGTCGGGCGAGGACGTCTTCGTGCACTTCAGCGCGATCCAGGCCGCCGGCTACCGCTCGCTGGACGAGGGGCAGGCCGTCGAGTTCGACGTCACGCAGGGCCCGAAGGGCCCTCAGGCGACCAACGTGCGGCCGGTCGTCGCTCAGTAGCCGCCTCGCCGCAACCACCCCCATCCGCTGGTTCGGGTGGGGGTGGCCGCGTTCCTGATCGCTAATACCGCTCGCCTTGGCTGCCAAGCTCCCGGGCCAGCGCCAGCCAGACCTGGGCTTGTGCGGCCCTGACCTCCGACCGCCGCAGGTGCTTCTCGATGTCGATGTTCGAGCGCCCCTCCGCCTCACTGATCTCGGCATACAGGGTCTCAGATTCGGTGAGTGCCGCTTGTCCTCGCCGCATCGCCTCGTCCCAGCTCAGCTTGCCGAAGTCCGTCATCTGCCCTCCGCTCGGTCGACCATCGCACCCCCGCCACCTCGGCGGCGATGTCGGCGCCGAAAGCAGCCGTCCCGACCTCTCCGCCGCCTGCGCAGGATAGGCGCAATGACGTCGACGGTGGCATCCGCTCGGGTACGCCGTGCGGGCAGGAGAGGTCGTCCGGTGCCGCCGCCGAACGCGCCGCCCACCTGGAGGGACCAAGCTGGTCGGCGCCGGCGCTCTCGCCGCCCGGTTCAGCCGCCCGCGGGCTTGCGGGCGACGAGCAGCACACCCTGTGCCTGACCGATCAGGCGGTGGCGCTCGGGCGGCCCGAACCCGGCGTCCTGGAGCCAGGCGAGGTAGGCCGCCAGCGGGTGGACCCGCCCGCTGGCCGTTCGCAGCAGCAGGCCGAGCTCGTACAGCGCGGCCCAGCGCGGCGTTGGCTGCTGGTCGGGGATGACGTCCATGACGGCCAGCGTCCCGCCGGGACCAAGCGCGTCGTACAAGCGGCCGAGCAGGCGGCGGTTGGCGGCCTCATCGAACAGGTGACAGAGGTTGCCCGCGATCGCCAGGTCGTAGGCCCCGCGCCCGAGTTCGACGTCGAAAGGTCCCCGGCGAGGAAGCGGAACTGCCGCGCACGGCCGGCGTCGGTCACCGCCCGGCGGGTGGCGGGCACGACCGCGGGCAGGTCGACGGCGGTGACCAGGCAGGCGGGGTCACGGGCGGCGACCGCCAGGCTCCAGGGGGCCGCGCCAGCTGGCGTGTCGCCGCGCACCGGCGGCCGGCCCTCGCGGAGCGCCTCTTCCAGGTGCGCCCACATCCAGGGCATGCCCGCGAGCTCGGCGAGGTCGGGAAGGGCGGCGCGCCAGGCGCCGCCCTCGACGGCCTCGGCCAGGCCCAGCGCCGCCAGGGCGGCAAGGAGCAGCCGAGCGCCGCGCTCGCCGATGGCGCAGGCGGCGGCCAGTTCGGCGGCGGTCACCGGGCCGCCGTCGAGCCGGGCAAGTACCCCGAGGCGCTGGGCGGTCTGGACCGCCGCCGCGGCGGCGACCGCCTCGCTGAGGTAGGCGAGCGGCCCGCCGATCGGCCGCGCCACCGGCGCGGCGGGTGTGGTCAACGCTCCACCTCGATCCGGCCGGTGGTGCCGTCGACGGTGACGACCTGGTCGTCGCG
>DATLQA010000205.1:0-3811 GCA_035535495.1 Actinomycetota bacterium
GGACGACACCCTGCTCGAGGTCCTCCACCTGCTTGGGGCCCGCGTCGAAGCCGACGATCTTGACCTTCTGGGAGGCACCGGCGCTGCGCAGCCCGGTCGCGGCCCCCTCGGCCGAGAACAGGTTGGTGCCGAAGATGCCCACCAGGTCGGGGTGGGCGGCCAGGGCGGCGGTCGCCTTGGAGGCGGCGATCTCCGGCTTGTCGTTGGAGTACTCCTGGCCGATGTACTTGAGGCCTGGCGTCTTCTTGATCTCCTCCTCGAATCCCTTGGCCCGGGCGTCGGTGGTCGAGATGCCGGGCTTGACGTTGATGACCAGGACCGAGCCCTTGCCTCCGGTCAGCTCGGCCAGGGTCCGGGCCGCCTCGCGGCCGCCCTCCTCGTTGTCGGAGGCGATCTCCGACTCGGCCAGCTCGGCGCCGTTCTCGGTGGTGGTGTCGACGAACACCAGCTTGATCCCGGCGGCCTTGGCCTGGGTCAGCGGCGGGATCATCGCCTGAGTATCGGTCGGGGCGACCAGGATTGCGTCGGGCTTCTTGGCGACGACCGCGTTGACCACCGGGGTCTGCAGCGCGGCGTCGAACTCGTCTGGTGCGGTCACGTCCAGGCTTGCGCCGGCCGCAGTGGCCGCCTCCTGGGCCCCGCACTGCATGGTGACGTAGAACTGGTCGCCCTTGACCCCCTGGATCAGGGTCAGCTTGTACTGCTTCTCGGCGGTGCTCCCGCCGGTGCCTCCTCCCTCGTCGCCCCCACCGCATGCCGCAAGGGCGAGCGCGAACGCGAACGTGAACAGACCGACGAGCAAACGTCTGCGCATGGTGCTACCTCCTCTCGCCGCGCTCCTGCGCGCGGCGCTTGAGCTGGTCGATGTAGACCGCGATGATCAGGACCGCCCCGACCGCGACCTGCTGCCAGAACGGCTGCACGCCGAGAATCACGAACCCGTTCTGTAGGACGGCTGGGATGAACACCCCGACGACCGTGCCGAGCACCGTCCCGATGCCTCCGAACAGGCTGGTGCCACCGAGGACGACAGCGGCGATCGCGGCCAGGTTGTCGGTCGAGTGCCCGCCGATGGTGGTCGTCGCAAAGCGGGCCAGCGACACCATGCCGGCCATGCCGGCCAGGAAGCCAGAGAGCCCGTACACCTTGATCAGATGCCGGTCGACGTTGATGCCGGCGCGTCGGGCCGCCTCGGCGTTGGACCCGATCGCATAGGTGTAGCGCCCGAAGCGGGTCATGGAGAGGATGATCGCGCCGATGGCGGTCACGACCGCCGCGATGATGACGACATAGGGCACGCCGGCCAGCTGCCCGATGCCGATGGTGGTGGTCAGCTGGAGGGGGATGCCGCGCACGTCGATCCCACCGGTGATCAGCAAGGCCGACCCCAGCGCCATCCCGAGCGTCCCCAGGGTGACGATCAGGGGCGGCACCCTGGCCTTGGTGATCAGCACGCCGTTGACCACTCCCCAGGCCGTGCCGGCGACCAGTCCGGCGACCAGACCGGCCCCGATCGCAGCCCATCCCTGGCCGCCAAGGGCGAGCATGACCTTGCCGGCGATCACCCCGGAGAAGACCAGCACCGACCCGACCGACAGGTCGATCCCGGCCGTGATGATCACGAACGTCATGCCGACGGCGATGATCAGCAGCCCAGAGGCGTCGGCGGCGATGTTGCGGAAGTTGAAGACCGTGGCGAACTGCTCGAAGCGGAGGGCGGCGAACCCGGCCACGATCCCGAGCAGGATCAGGAATGTCCAGGTGGTCGTCTCGGTCAGCCGGCTGCGCAGCATGGCCTGCGTGCCGGTGTGCTTCGGCTCCTCCGTCCGTTCCTCTTCGGCCGGCGGCACCTCGCGGATCTCGCTCACGCCACCTCCCCGGTTTCGAGGGCACCGGTCATGGCGGCGATGACCTGCTCCATGGTGGTGTCGGCGGCGCGGTAGCGGGCCACTCGGACGCCGAGCCGGAGCACCTCGATGCGGTCGGCCAGCTCCATCACCTCCGGCATGTTGTGGCTGATCAGCACGACCGCGATGCCGGAGTCGCGCACGCGGCGGATCAGGTCCCGCACCCTGGCCGACTGGACCACGCCAAGGGCGGCCGTCGGCTCGTCCATGAACACGACCTTGCTGACCCAGGTGGCGGCGCGGCTGACCGCGACGCTCTGGCGCTGACCGCCGGACAGGTTGGCCACCATCGCCCCGGTGTCCTGCAGGCCGATCCCGAGGTCGGCGAACGCCTTGTTGGTCTGTCGGCGCATGGCCGCCTTGTCCAGGAACCCGAGCTTGCCGAGCGGCCCGGGACGGACCAGCTCGCGCCCGAGGAACAAGTTGGCGGCCGGGTCGAGCTCGGGCGCGAGGGCGAGGTCCTGGTAGACGGTCTCGATGCCGAGCTCGCGAGCCGCGACCGGGGTCGGGATCGTGACCAGGCGGCCTTCGAACCGGACCTCACCGCCGTCGGGGGCCAGAGTTCCCGACAGGATCTTCACCAGCGTGCTCTTGCCCGCGCCGTTGTCGCCCACCAGCGCGGCCACCTCACCCTGGTAGGCGGCGAAGTCCGCGCCCTGCAGCGCCCGGACACCGCCGAAGCTCTTGACGATGCCGCTTGCCTCCAGCAGCGGATCGCTCACCGCCCGCTCCTCTCTGGTCCAAGGTTGGCAGATGCGGGGCCGCGACCGCGCCCGTGCCGACCGATTGAGGTTCCTTCGGCCCCGTCGGGTGGCAGCCAACCGTACCCGCCACCGGCTGGGCCATTGTCGGGTTCCCCGGACCCCTCCGGGGGGGCGGGCAGGTCACCGGTTCCCGCGTAGCGGGCTGCGGCGATGCCGGCCAGCAGCGCGGCGCCGCGGGCGCCGGCTTGGCTGACGTGCGGCCACTCGAAGGGGCCGAGCACCGCCCGCTTCACCGAGCGGACAGCCAGGCTGCGGGCCCAGCCACCGGCCAACACCAGCCGCCGGCTTGGCCCGGCGACCGACTCGATGTGCGCGCGCAGCTCGGCTGCCCGCTCGGCAACCGCCTCGAGCGCCGCCCGCCACACGAGCGCGGGACCCGGGTCCGTGCCGATGCCCTCGAGCGTGGCCCGTTCGCCGAACACCTCCCGCACGGTCATGCCGCGGCTGCCGGGTGGGACGGTCGCGGCGGCCCGGTCGAGCTCCTCCCGCCCCTGGTCGTCGACGCCGAGCAGGTCGAGGAAGCGCCGGAGGGCAAGCCCAGCCCTGGAGGCGCCGAGCAGGGCGTACTGGCTCGGCAGGACGTGCCAGCCGACGGTGACGTGCGCCGCGACCAGCCGGCTGACGTCGGCGGCAGCGACCGGGGGCGGGACGGCCCGGATGAGCGCCTCGGCAGTACCACAGGAGTCGAACAGGTCGCCGGGCCAGGTTGCGCCGGCCCCAACCGACGCGCTGAGGTGATCGTGGCCGGCCACGGTGAGGGTGGCGCCGGCCAGGCGTGGAAGGCGGTCGCCGCTGGCCCGGCCGGCCGGGCTGCCCGCCTGGACCAGGTCTGCCAGCAGCCCAGGTGGCGCACTGGCCCACGCGCAGGCCTCCTCCCACCAGACCCGCCGTTGCAGATCGAGCAGGCCCGTCCGGGAGGCCAGCGACAGCTCGGCGACCTGTTCGCCGCCAAGGCCATGCACTACCCATTCGGCTACACCGAGCCAGCGCACCGCGTCGGAGACCTCCGGGTGGTTGGCCCGGAGCCAGGCGTACTTGGCGATCGACCACAGCGGACGGACCGGCAGCCCGGTGCGGGCCGAGAACCGCTCGGCCCCCAGGTCGGCGGCGAGCCGGGCCGCCTCGGCCTCGCCCCGGGCG
>DATLQA010000206.1:0-5535 GCA_035535495.1 Actinomycetota bacterium
GGGGCGCTGCGGGTGCGGATGGGGCTGCACGCCGGCGAGGCCGCGACCCGCTCCAGCGACTACTTCGGCCCGGTGGTCAACCGCACGGCACGGATCATGGCCGCCGGCCATGGCGGCCAGGTCCTGCTGTCGGCGGCCGCGGCCGCCCTGGCCGCCGATCGACTCCCGGAGGGAGCCGACCTGCGCGACCTGGACACCCACCGCCTCAAGGACCTGGGCCGTCCCGAGCGGCTATTCCAGCTGGTCCACCCCGACCTCGCCGACGGCTTCCCGCCACTGGCCACCCTCGACCGCCGTCCCAACAACCTGCCCACCCAGACCTCCACCTTCGTGGGCCGCGACGCGGAGCTGGAGCAGATCGGCAGGCGCCTCGGCGACGAGGCGGTGCGGTTGCTCACCCTGACCGGGCCGGGCGGGACGGGCAAGACCCGGCTGGCCCTCCGGGCGGCCGCCGACCAGATCGACCGGTTCGAGGACGGGGTGTTCTTCGTCGACCTCTCGGCCGTCCGTGCGGCCGAGGACGTGCCGGCCGGCATCGCCCGGGCCATCGGCCTGAGCGAGACCAGCGGGCAGGCGCTGCTGGAGGAGCTCACGGGGCGGCTGCGCCGACAGCACACCCTGCTCGTGCTCGACAACTTCGAGCAGGTGACGACCGCGGCGCCGACGGCGGTGGAGCTGCTGAAGGACTGCCAGGGCCTCAAGCTGCTGGTGACCAGCCGGGAGGCGTTGCGCGTGCGTCCCGAGCACCTGTTCCCGGTCCCGCCGCTGTCGCTGCCCAGGGCCGCTCCCGACCGTCGATCCGCCGCCGATCTGGCCAGCTTCGAGGCCGTCCAGCTGTTCGTCGAGCGCGCCCAGGCCGTCAGACCCGACTTCCGCCTGACCGAGGACAACGCCGACGCCGTGGCCGACATCTGCCGGCGCCTGGACGGCCTGCCGCTGGCCATCGAGCTGGCCACGGCCCGCCTCAACCTGTTCGCCCCCGAGGCGCTGCGCGACCGGCTGGGGAGCCGGCTGCGGCTGCTGCGCGGTGGCGCCCGCGACCTGCCAGCCCGCCAGCAGACGCTGCGGGCGACCATCGAATGGAGCTACCAGCTGCTGGAGCCCAGCGAGCAGCGGCTGTTCGAGCTGCTGTCGGTGTTCTCGGGCGCGGGGTTCGAGGCCGTGGAGACGGTGGCGGCCGAGCTCGACCGGCTGACCGGGACGCAGCTCGACGTGTTGGACGGCCTGGCCTCCCTGGTCGACAAGAGCCTGGTCCGGCGGACCGACGCGAGAGCGGAGGAGCCGCGGGTGGTGATGCTGGAGACCATCCGCGAGTACGCGGCCGAACGCCTCGACGACCGGTCCGAGCTCGCCGCCAGCGCCCGCCGGGCCCACGCCGCCTGTTTCGCTGACTTCGCCCGGCGGCAGTGGGAGCACCTGACCGGCCGGCGCCGCGAGCCGGCGCTGGCCGCGATGACCGTCGACCTCGAGAACCTGCGCCTGGCCTGGGATCACTGGGTCGCGGCCGGTGAGCTCGACCAGCTCAACAAGCTCGTCGACAGCCTCTGGCTGCTGTACGACGGACGCGGGTGGTACCACGACACCGTCCGGCTCACCACCGACCTGCTGGAGGTCCTCTCGTCCTCTGAGCCCACCCCGGATCGGGTGCTGCAGGAGGTGACCCTGCGGACGAGCCTGGCGAGGGCGCTGATGGCCACCAAGGGCTATACGCCCGAGGTCGAGGAGGTCTACGCCCGCACGCTCGAGCTGTTCGAGGGGCGGCAGGTCCCGCAGCTGTTCCCGGTGCTGCGGAACCTGGCCAGCTTCTACAACTTCCGCGGCGAGTTCGACAAGGGAGCCCGGATGGCACAGGCGATCCTGCGCCTGGCCGACCAGCAACAGGACGCCAGCATGCTGGTCGACGCGCATCTGCTGCTGGGTGCCAACCTTGCGTTCCTGGACGACCTGCACGCGGGCCTGGACCATCTCGACAAGGCCATCGCCTTCTTCCGAGCCGAGCCCTATCCAAGGGGTCGGTACCGGCTCGGCAACAACCCGGCGGTGGCCTGCCTCACCACCTCCGCGTTCATCCTGTGGATGCTCGGCTACGCCGACCGTGCGCTCCAACGCGCCAACGAGGCCATTGCGGTGGCAACCGAGCTGGAACACCCGCTCTCCCTCGCCTACGGGCTGTACCACGCCGGCTACCTGCATCTCTGGCGGCGCGAGGCCGAGCTCGTCCGGGCCCGGGCCGACAGCCTGCTGCAACTCGTCGACGACCACGACTATCCGATCTGGCGGGCGCTCGGGACCTGCCTGCTCGGCGCCGCCGACACGGCGATGGGACAGGTCGAGGAGGGCCTGGCCAAGGTCCGCCAAGGGATCGACCGCTACCAGGGGCTGAAGGCCCCTCCGGTGTTCTGGCCAATGCTCCGCGCCCTTGAGGCCGGCGCTTACACCCAGGCGGGCCGGGTCCAAGAGGCGCTGGCCTTGGTGGATGAGGCCCTGGAGATCGCCGGTCGCGGCTCCGGGACGACCATGGTGCCGGAGTTCCAGCTCCTCAAGGGCGACCTGCTCATCGCCCTCGGCCACGGCGCCGATGCCGAGCCCTGGTTCCAGCAGGCCTTCACCATCGCCCGGGGTCTGGACGCCAGGATGTCGCAGCTGCGAGCCGTGGTCCGGCTCCGCCGGCTCCAGTTGGACCGAGAGGATGGGACAGCCGGCGCCCAGCTGCGCGCCGTCTACGACACCTTCACCGAAGGCTTCACCACGGCCGATCTGACCGAGGCACGAGCCCTGCTCGAAACCGATCTGTAGACGGTGGGAAAGGACGCGCCATGTCGAACAACGCCGAGCGAGGACCGCGACTTCCGCCGCGCTGGTTCGTCCGTCTCGCGTGGTCGGTGCATCGAGGTCTGTATCGCGTCACCGGTGGCCGGGTTGGACTCTGGCGTCCGAGGGGCAAGCGCTGGGGGACCCTGCGCCTCACGACCACGGGGCGTCGCACGGGCCGCAAGCGCAGCGTGATCATCGCCTATCTCGAGGATGGGCCGAACCTCATCGCGATGGCGATGAACGGCTGGGCCGATGGCGAGCCGGCCTGGTGGCTGAACCTCCAGGCGCATCCCGACGCGAGCGTCGTTCTCCTCGACGGGCCACGCCCGGTGAGGGCTCGCGTGGCCAAGGGAGACGAACGGTCGCGCCTGTGGGGCAGATGGCGCGAGATCGACCCGAAGCTGGACGCCTTTGCGGCGCTCAGGTCGTCCGAGACCGCGGTGGTGATCTTCGAGCCACAGCCAGCAGCCCTTGCCTAACTGGTACGTGTGGCGCCCTGCGGTCTGCCTCCGATCAGGGGGTCGTATCGGAGCCGCCGGCGCTCTACAGTAGGTGCGGTGCGCTGGTGCTGTGGAGGTCGGCATGGCGAACGGCTACTTCCCCCTACACCCTCCCAGACCACCCATCGAAGCGTCTGTCGAGATGGGCGAGCACCTGGCGCCGAGCCGCGGGTCATGCGGCGGCGTGGGGGCGGCGTAGTGTCGGTGCCGGGCAGACGCCGGCCCTCCCGCCTCCAGGGACCCGCCGGGGAGCTCCGCGGGCGGCGGCGCGAATGCGAGGTGCTCGACCGGCTCATCGAAGCTGCTCGCGCGGGTGAGAGCCGGGTCCTGGTGGTGCACGGCGAACCGGGCGTTGGCAAGACAGCCCTGCTGGACTACCTGGTCGAGCACGCCTCGGGCTGCCGAGTGGCCCGCGCCGCCGGGGTCCAGTCGGAGATGGAGCTCGCGTTCGCCGGGTTGCACCAGTTGTGCACGCCGATGCTGGGCCGCCTCCAGCGTCTCCCGGCTCCTCAGCGCGCTGCGCTGCGGACCGCGTTCGGCCTCGGTCCCGGGCCGCCACCGGACCGCTTCCTGGTCGCGCTGGCCGTCCTGAGCCTGCTGGCCGAGGTCGCCGAGGAGCATCCGCTGATCTGCCTGGTGGACGACGAGCACTGGCTCGATTCCGCCTCGGCGCAGGTCCTCGGGGTCGTTGCGCGTCGCCTGGCGGCGGAATCGGTCGGCTTGGTCTTCGCAGCTCGCGTTCCGGGTGACGAGCTGGCGGGGTTGCCGGAGCTGGCGGTCCAGGGGCTGGAGGAGGCCGATGCGCGTGCGCTGCTGGACGCGGTGCTGACCGGGCCGCTGGACGCCCGGGTCCGCGACCAGGTCGTTGCCGAGGCCCACGGCAACCCGCTGGCGCTGGTGGAACTGCCTTGGGGCTTGCCGCCGGCGGAGCTGGCGGGCGGGTTCGCGCTCCCCGGGACGATGCCGCTCGCGGGGCGGATCGAGGAGCGTTTCCGGCGGCGGCTGGACGCGCTTCCGGCCGACACCCGGTGGCTGCTTCAGCTGGCGGCGGCCGAGCCGGTCGGCGATCCGGTGAGGGTGTGGCGGGCAGCCGAGCGGCTCGGGATCGCCACGGAGGCGGCGACGCCGGCAGCCGAGGCCGGCCTGCTGGAATTCGGCGCCCGCGTCCGGTTCCGGCATCCGCTGGCGCGCTCGGCGGCCTACCGGTCGGCGTCGCTGCAGGAGCGGCAGGACATCCACCGCGCCTTGGCGCAGGTCACCGATCCGAAGATCGATCCCGACCGCCGCGCCTGGCATCGGGCCCAGGCCACGCCCGGGCCCGATGAGGACGTCGCCGCCGAGCTTGAGCGCTCGGCCGGCCGTGCGCAGGCGCGCGGAGGCCTGGCCGCGGCGGCCGCGTTCCTGGAGCGCGCGTCGATGCTGACGCCCGGACCCGCTCGCCGTACCCGGCGCCTGCTCGCGGCCGCGAGGGTCAAGCGCGCCGCCGGCGCGCTTGACGCGGCACTGGGACTGCTGGTCGCGGTCGAGGCCGGGCCGCTCGACGCGCTGTCGGCTGCCGAGGTGGAGCACCTACGCGGACTTATCGCGTTGGTGCAGCGAGGCCCCAGCGACGCTGCTCGGCTGCTGCTCAGCGCGGCCAGGCGCCTGGAGCCGCTCGACGCTGGCCTGGCCCGCGACACGCACCTGGAGGCGCTCTGGGCCGCGATCTGGGCCGGTGACCTGGGCAGCCCCGGCGGCGTGGTGGCGGCGGCCGAGGCCGCGCGCGCCGCGCCCCGCGGTCCCGAACCGACGCGTGCCGTTGACATCCTGCTGGAGGCGTTCGCACTGCGGTTGACGCAGGGGTATGCGACGGCCGCACCGCTGCTCACTCGAGCGCTCGTGTTGAGCCTCGCCCAGGACGTGTCCAGCGACGAAGCCGGCCTCTGGCGTTGGCTCGCCGGTGGACGAGCGAGCGCCATCGTCGCCCTCGAGCTGTGGGACGCCGAGTCCTGGCATGCCCTGGCCGCTGTCCAGGCACAGTTCGCCCGCGACACAGGCGCACTCGTGCATCTCCAGTACGCACTCAACTTCCTCGCCATGGCCCACCTGGTCACCGGCGACCTGACCACGGCGGCGCAACTCATCGACGAAGATCGCCTGATCGCGGAGGTGACCGGGAACCCGCCGGTTGGGTATGCCGCGATGGCGCTCCTGGCCTGGCACGGTCAGGAGGCGCAGGCGT
>DATLQA010000207.1:0-3312 GCA_035535495.1 Actinomycetota bacterium
GACCAGCAGCAGCGGCACCGCGCCGACGGTCACGGGGGTGGGCGAGCCCTCCGGCAGGTCCGCGTCGGCGATGGCCGGCCGCCAATCGGTCGGCCCCTCATCGAAGGCGGTCTGGTTGACGCCGATGCCCTTGCCGAGCGACAGGTGGCCACCGAGGTAGGCCGAGGTGGTGATCACCCCGAAGCCGGTCATCGACAGCCACCAGCCCCGCCGCCGCCGCCCCCGCTTGCGGGCCACCGACGAGCTCACGTACAGGTACAGCGCGACGGTGTTGGCGCTGGCGTGGACCAGCCCCACCCGGCGGGGGCCGCCCCAGGTGTCGGCCCAGTCGGACAGGCCGGCCAGGGCGGTCGGCGCCGCCGCCAGGATGCCGATGTCGACCAGCCGGTCCGAGGCCTTGCGGGTTCGGCGCCCGGGTATCAGGTCCAGCAGGAACGAGCTGGTCCAGGCGCCCAGCACCACGTCGGTGAGCACCGGGTGCAGCGGGTGGCCCAGCCAGGTCCCGCTGAGCAGGTCCTTCAGCTCGCTGCGCGGGGTCACGTAGCGGTCGACCAGGGATTGCAGCGCCTTCCCGGCGCTGTCGAGCTGCTGGATCTCCTCGATGCGCTCGGCCAGCGGCCTCACCAGGGACCTCAAAGGCACACCTCCACTCGAACGGACCCGGCACGAAGCACGCGTTGATCAGACCCTAACCCATGGCATCCAGGCCGCGAAGGTGGAGGCGCTCTCAGTCCTGGCTGCGCTCGGTCAGGGGCAGCCGGACGATGAAGCGGGTGTCGCCGGGCTGCGACTCGACGGTCAGGTCGCCGCCGTGCCGCCCGACCACGATCCGGTAGGAGATGTCCAGGCCGAGCCCGGTGCCCTGGCCGACCGGCTTGGTGGTGAAGAACGGTTCGAAGATGCGCCGGCGCAGCTTTTCGGGGACGCCCGGGCCGGTGTCGCCGATCTCCACGCGCACCCGGTCGCCGTCCATGGAGGTGCGCACCGTGAGCGTGCCGTGACCGTCCATGGCCTGGACGGCATTGTCGATCAGGTTGGTCCATACCTGGTTCAGCTCGCCGGCGTAGACGGGGACCTTCGGCAGCGAGGGGTCGAAGTCCTTGACGACCTCGAGGCCTCGGAGCTTGCCGGCCAGCATCACCAGGGTGCTCTTGAGCCCGGCGTGGATGTCGACGCGTTCGTGCGGCGCGCGATCCATGTTCGAGTACTGCTTGGCCGCGGCCACCAGCGACGAGATGCGCGCGACCGAGTCGGTGATCTCGTGCATCAACAGCTCGGTCTCCAGCGTGTAGGCCAGCCAGCGCACGGCGCCCTCGAGCATGGCCGGGGGCGCCTGGTCGGCGACCCTGTCCAGGAACTCGGGGGTGGTGCCGGCGCCCACGAAGATCGGCGCCAACTCCCATCCGTCCGGGACCCCGTGCTCGTCGAGCCATTCGCTGAGCGCGTCCTCGCGCTCGGACTCCTGGATCGGGGTCAGCTTGGGCGCCTCGGGCACCGCCTGGACCGCTTCCTCCTGCACGTCGACCAGTAACCGGAGCAGCCGGGGGTCGACGTCCTCCTTTGCCAGCATGGCGAGCTTGTGTCGCATCCCCGCGACCCTGTCACGCAGCGCCGCGTTGGCGCGCAGGGCGGCGGCGGCGGGGTTGTTCAGCTCGTGGGTGAGCCCGGCCGACAGCGCTCCGAGCGCCAGCAACTGCTGGCGCTGCCCGATGATGTGCGCGGAGGTGCGCATGCCAAGGAACAGGCCTTCCAGCAGGTGGATCGCCATCGGGAACCAGGCCTGCATCATCCAGGCGAAGTCCTCGGCGCGCAGCACGAAGAAGCGGGCGTCGCTGACCACCCGGACGGTCGCGGTGTAGGTCTGTCCGGCCCGGTTGGCGACGTAGGCCTGCATGGCGCCGGCGTAGACGCCGACCTGGTCGGTGCGTACCGTCTCGACGTCGTCGCGGCCGACCCGGAAGCTCATCGTGATGGTGCCGCTGAGCAGGACGATGAACAGCTCCGCCGGGGTGCCCTCGGCCAGGACGGTGTCGCCGCTCGGGGCCTCGGTGACCCAGCCGTGCTCGGCGAGCCACCGGAGCTGCTCGTCCGAGAGCTTCTCGAACAGGAACAGCTCGCGGAGCGCCTGCACCGGCAGCCGCTGCGTGCCCTTGGCGATGGTCATGGCGACCCCAGGTAGCGATGTGCGAGCGTCACAGCCATGGCGCCCTCGCCGACGGCGGACGCGACGCGCTTGACCGAGTCGGCCCGCACGTCGCCTGCCACGAACACGCCCGGGATGCTTGCCTCCAGCGGCCACGGGTCGCGGTCGGCGAACCAGCCGGGCGGCCGCCGGCCGTCCACCAGCAGGTCCGGCCCGGTCAACAGGAAGCCCCGCTGGTCGCGCTCGAGCACGCCGGCGAGCCAGTCGGTGCGCGGCTGCGCGCCGATGAAGACGAACACGTGGCTGGCCTGGACCTGCTCGGTCGCGCCGGAGGGCAGGTGCCGCAGGCTCAGGCTTTCCAGATGCTCGTCGCCGTGGGCCTGGTCGACCACGGTGCAAAGGCGCATCGACACGTTGTCCAGCGCCTGCAGCTGCTCGATCAGGTAGTGCGACATGCCGCGCTCCAGCGAATCCCCCCGCACGACCAGGGTGACCGATTTCGCGTACCTGGAGAAGAACGTGGCCGCCTGGCCGGCGGAGTTGGCCCCGCCGACGATGAAGACGTCCGCGTCGACGCAGGCGGCCGCCTCGGTCGCGGCCGAGCCGTAGTACACGCCGCGGCCCGACAGCTCGGCCACGCCTGGCGCGTCCAGGTCCCGGTAGGAGACGCCGGTGGCGACGATCACCGCGTGGGCGGCGACCTCGGTGCCGTCGCCGAAGGACACCAACCGCGCCGGACCCCTGGCCTCCAGTCCCGTCACGTCGCGGGTGGTGAGGATCTCGGCGCCGAACCTGACCGCCTGGCGGCGGGCGCGGTCGGTGAGCTGCGCTCCGGAGACGCCGTCCGGGAAGCCCAGGTAGTTCTCGATCCGCGAGGACTGCCCGGCCTGCCCGCCGGTCGCCTGGCGCTCGACCAGCAAGGTCCGGAGTCCCTCGGAGGCGCCGTAGACGGCGGCGCCGAGGCCGGCTGGGCCCCCACCGACGACGACCAGGTCGTAGAAGTTGGTCGCCGGCGTGGTCGAGAGGCCCACGGCGGTGGCCAGCTCGGTGGTCGAGGGCGCGAGCAGCGTGCCGCCGTCGGCGGTGATCACCACCGGCAGCGTCTGGGCGCTGAGACCCGCCGCCTGCAGCAGTCGGCCGCCCTCTGGTTCGTCGGCGGCGATCCAGCG
>DATLQA010000208.1:0-2332 GCA_035535495.1 Actinomycetota bacterium
CGACCAGGACGTCGAAGTCAACGTCGCTGGACGGACCGGCGTCGCCGCGCACGTAGCTGCCCCCGAGGAATACCGCAACCCCATCGGGGACCTCGCGCCGCAGTCGCCTCACCCAGCGCTGGACGAATTCCTCACCGATCATCCCGCCCACCTCTCCAGCCTCACACCGCATCGCAGGATACCGCCGCCACAGCAGGCAGCCCTACCCGGTTAGTTTGGGGATACCTATTCAGGTGCCAGTGGCTCGAGGACGAGTGGTGGGCAGCGCAGCTCGCCGGTGACAAAGCGGCCGACCGGCCGGTCGAGCTGGACGACGACGTTCTGCCCGGCCCACCCGGTCACCGTCCCGGCCCGGCCGTACAGGTAGTTGGGTTTGGCGCTGTGGTTGATCTGCACCCGGTCGCCGACCCGCAGGCTGGCCAGGGTCCTCATCGACCGGGCGGTGGCCAGCAGCCGCACCCGTTCGTTGATGACCGCGCCGAGCACGCCGAGCTCCTGGTCCAGCTCCCCGCGGGCGATCGCCTCGACCACGGCCTGGACCAGGTCGACCGAGGCTTCCGGGCGAGCCGGCCGCGGCGGGCGCGGCGGGACATGACCAGGGGAGTCTACGCAGGATCAGGCCCCAGCGGCGCTGGCAGCGGTCCCAGCGGTGGCAGCCAGGCCTGCCCCTGGAACAGCTGACCGAGCACAGCCAGCGGGTTCCTGCCGTGCTTGCGGGCGGTCGCAAGGTAGCTGCGAAGGGCGAGGAACGCCTCGGCCCCGGCCAGGGTGCGCCAGCACCCAGAGATCTTCTGTTGCAACTTCACCATGCGCAGGTCGCGTTCGGCCTGGTTGTTGTCGAAGGGCACGCGGGTGTCGTCCAGCAGCCGCAGCACCTCCTCCCGGTGGGCGTCCAGCCGCGCCAGCAGCCGAGCCGCGGGCGAACGGCGAGTACGTCTTCGGCGTCGGCCGTTGACCGGCGGAGGCGGGTTGGCCGCCTGCCCGTCGGCGAGTAGCCGCGCATAGCGGGCGTGCAGTCTGGCCCGCGCCTGGTCGTCGACCCGCTGCACGCCGGCGGCGCGGGCCCGGTCGCCGGCCAGTTTGGCGTCGACCAGCAGCTCGGCCATGCCCGGCGCCCAGCCCTGCCCGGGCTCCTCGCTGACCGCCTCCAGCTCGCGGAGCAAATGGGCGCCGCACAGCGCGTACGTCACGTCGTAACGCCAGTACGGCGCCCAGCCGTCATGGACCGCCACCCCCGCGAACCCGGGCAGCACCCCGGCGGCGTCCATCGCCACCTTGCCCCGCCTGGCATGCACGCTGAACAGGCTCAGCAGGCCGGTGGAGGCCGAGTGGACCCACTGCAACCGGCCCGCGACCCTGGCGCCGGTCTCATCGAAGTGCGCCACCGGCGCGGCGGCCAACCCCTCGCGCACGACCCGGGCGAAACTATCCAGCCCGGCCGCGCCCTCGGCCACCACCGCGGCCAGGGTGCCGGTCGCCACCCTCGCGCCCAGCACATCGGCCAGCAGCTGCGCGGCCCGGTCCACCGGCAGGTGCTGGTGCACGCACAAATAGCACACCAGCGCCCGCACCCCGGGCCCGAAGCAGGCCGCCGCGCGGACATGCTCAGGGAAGCGGCCGGCGGTCGTCACCCCACAGGCGCAGCGGCGCCGCTCGGCCCGGTGCTCGGTGACCCGCAGGCCAAGCGGCGGTAGGTCGAACACCTGCCGCGCCTCCACGCCCACCACGCTCGCGTCGGTCAGCGCCGCGCCGCACCCGCCGCACCGGTCGGGCACATGCCAGGCCACCTCGTCGGGCTCCTCCACCTGCGCCAGATGCGCGCCTGGGGCGCCGGGCTGCTTACCGGGCCGGCGATCCTCGGCCTGACCTGCGGCGCGTCGCGCGGCCCGCGCGGGCTTGCGCAGCCCATCCGAGGACGGCGGCATGGAGGAGTTCGAGGAGTCCCTCCCGAGCCGCCGCTCCAGCTCAGCCACCCGCGCCTGCAGCGTAGCGATCAGGCGGACCTGCTCGGCGTTGGCCGCGCGCAGCCCGGCGATGACCGCAGCCTGCACCGCGACGGTAGCTTCCAGATCAGGATCAGGGCAAGGGATTGCGGCCTCCACGACAACGAGCCGGCAAGCCCGCTTGCCCGTGGGCCGTACGCAACAGCTACCCCACAAGCCTTAGACAGTCAACTCGCTCACGGCCGCGGAGACCGGGTGCTGAATAGTTACCAATTTGGAAGTGGTAGCGAAGTCGCAAGCTGGTTTTCTCTGATGCGCGCGAATGCGCGCCCGGCCCGCAGGGCCGGCCCAATCGTCCGTCTTCCACAATTCTGCTCGTCGTGGGCCGA
>DATLQA010000209.1:0-3784 GCA_035535495.1 Actinomycetota bacterium
GCTGCTTCCCTGCGCGCGCTCCCAGACCGCCCATCGAAACGTTGATCGAGACGGCCGCGCAGCTGGCGCCCAGCGACGGGGCATGCGGCAGCGTCATGGCGGCGACGTAGTGTCGGTGCCGGGCCGACGCCGACCCTCCCGCCTGCGGGATCCCGCCGGGGAGCTACGAGGCCGCGGCCGCGAACGCGGCGAGCTCGACCGGCTCCTCGACGCGGTGGGTGCGGGTGAGAGCCGGGCGCTGGTGGTGCGCGGGGAGCCGGGCGTGGGCAAGACGGCGCTGCTGGACTACCTGGCCGAGCAGGCGTCGGGCTGCCGGGTGGCGCGCGTCGCCGGGGTCGAGGCGGAGATGGAGCTCGCCTTCGCCGGGGTGCACCAGCTGCTGACGCCGATGCTGGACCGCCTCCAGCGTCTCCCGGCGCCGCAGCGTGCTGCGCTGCGGACCGCGTTCGGCCTCGGTGCCGGGCCGGCGCCGGACCGGTTCCTGGTCGGGCTGGCCGCCCTCAGCCTGCTGGCCGACGCCGCCGAGGAGCACCCGCTGGTCTGCCTGGTCGACGACGCGCAGTGGCTGGATCACGCCTCAGCGCAGGTGCTCGGGTTCGTGGCGCGCCGGCTGGCGGCGGAACCGGTCGGGCTGGTGTTCGCGGCCCGCGTTCCCAGTGACGAGCTGGCCGGGTTGCCGGAGCTGGTGGTCGAGGGGCTGCGGCAGGGCGATGCGCGGGCGCTGTTCGACGCGGTGCTGACCGGGCCGCTCGACGCGCGGGTCCGCGACCGAATCCTCGCCGAAACCGGCGGCAACCCGCTGGCGCTGCTGGAGCTGCCACGAGGGCTGACGCCGGCGGAGCTGGCGGGCGGGTTCGCCCTCCCGGACGCGATGCCGCTCTCGGAGCGGATCGAGGAGAACTTCCGTCGGCGGCTGGACGCGCTTCCGGCCGACACCCGCGTGCTGTTGCTGGTGGCGGCGGCCGACCCGGTCGGCGACCCGGTGCTGGTGTGGCGGGCCGCCGAGCAGCTGGGGATTCACGCCGAGGCCGCGGCGCCAGCGGCCGAGGCCGGCCTGCTGGAGGTCGGCGCCAGGGTGCGGTTCCGCCATCCCCTGGTGCGCTCGGCGGCCTACCGGTCGGCATCGCTGCCCGAGCGGCAGGCCGTGCACCGCGCCCTGGCGGAGGCCACCGACCCGACCCTTGATCCTGACCGCCGCGCCTGGCACCGGGCCCAGGCCGCAGCCGGGACCGACGAGGACGTCGCCGCCGAGCTGGAGCGCTCGGCCGGCCGCGCGCAGGCGCGCGGAGGCCTGGCCGCGGCGGCCGCGTTCCTGGAGCGCGCGGCGATGCTGACCCCCGAACCCGCTCGCCGTGCCCGGCGCCTGCTCGCGGCCGCGCGGGCTAAGCGCGCCGCCGGCGCGCTGGACGCGGCACTGGAGTTGCTGGTCGCGGCCCAGGCCGGTCCGCCCGATGCCCTGCGGACCGCCGAGGTGGAGCGCCTGCGCGGACTGATCACCTTCGTGCAGCGAGGCGCCAGCACCGGTGCGCAGCTCCTCCTCGGCGCGGCCAGGCGCCTGGAGTCCCTCGACGCCCCCCTCGCTCGCGAGACCTACCTGGAAGCGCTCGGTGCCGCGATCTGGGCCGGCGACCTGGACAACCCGGGCGGCATGCGGGCGGCGGCCGAGGCCGCCCTCGCCGCGCCCCCCGCTCCCGACCCGCCGCGTGCGGTTGACGTCATGCTGGACGCGTTCGCGCTGCGGCTGACGGCGGGATATGGGCCGGCCGCGCCGTTGCTAGCTCGAGCGCTCGAGCTAGGTCTCGCGCTGGGCGTCGCCGACGACGACGTCGATCGCTGGCGCTGGCTCGGCGGTGGAAGAGCAATCTCCATTGCCGCCCTCGAGCTGTGGGATGCCGAATCCGCGCACGCCCTGGCCGCTGTCCAGGCGCAGTTCGCCCGCGACGCGGGCGCCCCCGTGCACCTGCAGTACGCGCTCAACTTCCTGGCCACGACCCACCTACTCGCCGGCGAGCTGGCCACGGCGGCGCGGCTGGTCGACGAGGACCACCTGATCGCGGAGGTCACCGGCAACCCGCCGGCTGCGTATGCCGCGATGATGCTGGCCGCCTGGCAGGGTCAGGAGGCGCCGGCGTTGGAGTTGATCGAGGCCACCTCGCAGGCGGCCACCGCACGCGGTCTGGGCAGGATGGACAACCTGGCCGCCTACGCCAGCTCGGTGCTCTACAACGGCCTGGGCCGCCACGACGCCGCGCGCGACGCCGCCTGGCGAGCCTTCCAGCGTGACCAACTCGGGCTCGGGCCGTTGGTCGTGCCCGAGCTGGCCGAGGCGGCGGCAAGGACCGGTGACCTGGCGCTGGTCAGGGCCGCGCTCGACTGGCTCTCGGAACGCACGCGGGTGACGTCCTCCGGGTGGGCGCTGGGCATCGAAGCCCGCGTCCGCGCCCTGCTCAGGCAGGGCGACGTCGCCGACAGGCTGTACCGCGAGTCGATCGCCCACCTGGGCCGGACCCGGGTTCGCGTCGAACTGGCCCGCGCGCACCTGCTCTACGGGGAGTGGCTGCGCCGCCGGCGCCGCCGCCTCGACGCCCGCGAGCAGCTGCGCACCGCCCACGAAATGCTCGACGCGATGGGCGTCGAGGCGTTCGCCGAGCGAGCCAGGCGCGAGCTGCAAGCCACCGGGCAGACCGCCCGCAAACGGACCGTCGAGACCCCCGAGATGCTGACCGCCCAGGAGGCCGTGGTCGCCCGGCTGGCCCGCGACGGGCTGTCGAACCCGGAGATCGGCGCAAAACTGTTCATCAGCGCGCGCACGGTCCAGTACCACCTGCGCAAGGTCTTCGCCAAGCTCGACGTCAGCTCCCGCGGCCAGCTCGACCGGGCCCTGGCCAGCGACCCGGCCAGCGCCAAGCCGGAGTAGCCGCCGGCCAGCCGGCGTCCCGGTCGGCGCGCTGCCGGGCCGTGACCGGCCAGTCGCGCTGGCCACTGGCGGATGCGAAGGCCGGCCGGCACGAACGAAACTGGGCGGGCCGCCTGCACCGTGTCCACAGAGCATGGCAACAGGGTTCCGGACGACCGACGGGCAC
This sequence comes from Actinomycetota bacterium, assembly GCA_035535495.1. Taxonomy (GTDB): domain Bacteria; phylum Actinomycetota; class CALGFH01; order CALGFH01; family CALGFH01; genus DASUZB01. Next base: position 3,084 of record DATLQA010000209.1, read on the forward strand.
CCATCGGTTGTCCCCTGCACCGATGAGGGGAGACGGCAATGTCGGAGAGCACTACCGCCCGCCCACGTCCCGCCGAGGAAGCCGCGGCGGCCGAGGACGCCACCATCCGCCCCTTCCGCGTCGACATTCCGGACGAGGCACTGGACGACCTTCGGCGGCGCATCGCCGCTACGCGCTGGCCCTCCAGGGAGCTGGTCACCGATCGCTCGCAGGGCGTGCAGCTGGCGACGATCCAGGAACTCGCCCGCTACTGGGCCACCGAGTACGACTGGCCCTGGTGCGAGGCGAAGCTGAACGCGCTGCCGCAGTTCACCACCAAGATCGACGGGGTGAACGTCCACCTCATCCACGTGAAGTCGCCGCACGCTGAGGCGTTGCCGCTGATCATGACGCACGGCTGGCCCGGCTCGGTGATCGAGCTGCTGGAGGTCGTCGGCCCGCTGACCGACCCGACCGCCCACGGCGGACGCGCCGAGGACGCCTTCGACCTGGTGTTGCCATCCCTGCCCGGCTACGGGTTCTCCGGCCAGCCGACCGAGGTCGGCTGGGGCCCCGGCCGCACCGCGCAAGCCTGGGCAGAGCTGATGCGCCGCCTGGGATACACGCGCTACGTCGCCCAGGGCGGCGACGTCGGCGCCTCCATCACCGACGCGATGGGCCGCCAGGCACCCAGGGGCCTGGTCGGCATCCACATGAACCTG
>DATLQA010000210.1:0-2612 GCA_035535495.1 Actinomycetota bacterium
CGACCGCCTGCCCGCACGACGCCGACGGCGGCCGCATCCCCAAGTTCTGCTTCGCCGAGCAGGCGGCCGCGGGACTGGTCACCACGGCGGCGGAGCTGGCCCGCTTCGTGGCGGCCGCGCTGCCCGGCCCCGAGGGCGAGCCTGCGGGGCGAGGGGTGCTCAGCCCGGCCGGGGTACGGCTAGCGCTCACCGCCGCCCCAGCCACCGATGGCCGCTGGGGACTCGGCTACGGCCTCGGGCTGACCCCGAGCGGTGACCGGCTCGCCTACCACGAGGGCGCCAACCGCGGCTGGCGGGCCGGCCTGGCCCTGCTGCCCGACCGGGGGGCAGGGATCGTGCTGCTGGCCAACGGCGACGACGGCAGCGCCCCGATCGACGCCGTCGTCCAGCAGTGGATAGCGCTCACCACACCAAACCCGAAGTACAGGCGGCTTCGCGCCGCGGTGCTCGCCATCCCGGCCGTCGCGGCTGTCACTGCGCTCGGGCTGGCCGCCAGGCGCCGAACACAGGTGGAGGGGTGGAGACCGCCAGGTACGCTGACAGCGTTCGCTACCGCGACTCGCCTGTGGCGTGGTGGAGGACCTCGTGGCCGGGGTGGGGCTCGGCCGGGATCGTGCCCAGGCGGCCGGCCTGGTAGTCCTCGAAGGCCTGGATGAGCTCGGCGCGGTGTTCATGTCGATCATGTAGGTGACGGTCTCGAACCCGCGGTGGGGATGCCAGGGGGTGCCCTTGGGCTCGCCCGGGGCGTAGTCGACCTCACCCATCTGGTCCATGTGCACGAACGGGTCGAGGGTTGCCAGGTCGACGCCGGCGAAGGCGCGGCGGACGGGGAAGCCCTCGCCTTCCAGGCCCGGACGGGGCGGTGGTCACCGAGACCACCGGGCGGTCGGCGGCGGTGGGATCCACGGTGGGGATGCGTGGCAGGGCGACGGTGTCGGCGCTGATGGCTGGCATGGCCGCTCCTCCAGGGGTGGGACCGCGGCACATGGTATGGCACGAGGTACAAGGACACTTGCGCGTGCAGCATTGCGCCGGGCGCCGTTCACGTGCGTGGTGCCTTCTCTGGCTGCTCTGGTCGGGGCTTCGGGCAGGCGGCCACTGCGGCGATCTTCCCAAGTTGGGGCATATCGGGTATCGTGCGGTCCTGCCCGGAGCTGCGGGTTGCGCATGTGCAATGGGGACCCCAGTGGCGGGCCTGGCGATGACGCTAGGGGTGAGGCCGCTGCGAGCGACGGGACGGTCACGAGCCGGTCTGACCCAGATGTCAGATGCGGTCGCCCACGCGGTCATCACTAGTGCCGACAGTCCAGCGGTCGCTGCCATGGCAGTGGCCTGTCACGCCATTGTGCAGCAACACGAATACCAGCGGGCGGGCATGCTCGCCGCCTGACCCGATGAGCCGTCCGAAGGGCGGTACCGTATGGTCGGCACCGCCCCTCCCAACAGTCAGCGTGCCCGACGTGAAGACGCGGTTACGGCCGATGGGGAAGGGGTGTGGTGGTGATGAGCCGGAGAGCTCGGTGGCTGAGGCTGCTGGTGGTTCTTGGTGTGGTCGCTCTGGTGGCGGCGATCTCGTCGCCCGCTTCGGGCGGCAGCATCCAGGGCGGCGATCCGCGGCTGCAAGGGGATCCACAGGCGGTGGTCGACCGCGACGCCCGGACGGGGCGGAAGGCGCCCAGCGCCCAGCAGCGGGCGGCTGCGCGTGGGAAGACCGTACGCTGGAACCGCTTCGGGACGCCGCAGGTGCTGACCGGCGATGGCGACTACCTGGCGACAGGCCTGGCCAGCGACCCGGTTGCGGCGGCCCGAGCCTGGCTTGCCGGCAACACGACCCTGCTCGGCATCGATGGTTCCGCCGTCGCGGACCTGGAGCTGTTGGCGAGCGCGCCGATCGGCAAGGGACGCGTCGTACTGTTCCAGCAGCGCTTCGGCGGCCTTCCGGCCGGCCACGACGGGCTTGTCGTGGTCGGCGTCGTCGCGGGCAAGGTCGCCTACGTGTCGTCGTCACTGGCTGGCGGCGACCTCGCCGGCGCCGCGAGCCTGTCGCCGACAGAGGCGTTCCGCCGCGCCGCGGCCTCTGCCGGAAGGAGCGTCGGTGCCGTCACGCGGCTCGGCGAGGCGGACGGCTGGACCGTCTTGCGGGCCGACGGCTTCGCGAGCCCGCAACGCATCCGGCTGGTCGCCCTGCCGATCCCCGGCGCCGGTGCGGTGCCCGCGTACGAGGCGATCGTCCTGGACGGCGCGGCCGCTGAGCCGCTGGGGGTCAGCGTCTTCGTCGACGCCCGAAGCGGCGCCGTCCTGCTCCAGGAGAGTCTGGTCGACGACGAGGGCGAGCCGTCCTGGAAGGTCTTCCCGTCGTCGCCTTCCTTCGACTACTCCTCGGCCGACACGCGCCAGCTCTGGTGCTGGACGCCCGGGGCCGGCTGTGACCGGGTCCTCGGCCCGAGCTCGCCCGGTCCGGAGTGGGACGTCAACTCCGGCGCGGGGTCGTCCTTCACGACCGATGGGAACAACGCCAAGGGTGTTCACAACTGGTTCAGCAACAACCCGTTCACGGTCGGGACCGAGACGGCGACGGCGCGTCCCGACCGCGACTACGTCTACAGGTGGAC
>DATLQA010000211.1:0-2874 GCA_035535495.1 Actinomycetota bacterium
CACCCCGGTCCGGGCCTCGGGCGGCGAGGAAATCGGTACGGTCGAGCACGTACTCGAGGTCCCGGAGCTGGATGTCTTCGACGGCATCGTGCTGAAGACATCAGGTGGTCTTCGCTTCGCCGACGCCGACCAGGTCGCCGACATCACCGACCGGTATGTGCTGCTCAGCCTGCCGGCCGAGGAAGCCGGACGGCTAGGCCGACCCCAGGCGCCGGCGGTGTACCACGCCGACCCGTCCGAGCATGCCAGCGGCTCGCTGCATGACTGGTTCGGTCGCATGTTCGGACGTGCCCACTGGAAGCGGGACGACTATGGCGCCAGGTTCTCATCTGCTTTGGGTGATGCCGGGGCGGATCCCACGCCCAAGAATGGCGGCGTCTCCTGCCGGGAGCTCCCCCACCCGGCCCGCTCACCCGGAGGTGGTCCGTCGATGCGGATGTCAAAGATGGCCTCGCGGCCGATCATGCCCACGAGCAGGGACCGCCGCCTGGGACCACTGGTCCTTGTGCGCCGGGCTGCCAGGGCAGGCTTGCTGGCCGGGCTTGTGATCGGCCTGGCCGTTGGGCTCAGCGGCTGCGGCGCCGGCGGAGGAGGTGAATCGGCGACCCGTCCCTCCACCGAACGCTCCGGCACCCGCCCAGCACCGAGCGTGACCGAGTCGCCGAGCGAGACGACCACCGAGTCGACGCGACCGACCCGGACCAGCGCGGACACACCAAACTCAACCCGGACCCCGACCTCGGCCGAGCGTCCGACCTCCCCGACGACCGCACCCGTGACCTCCGCTGACGTCCTGCCACCAACCTCGACGCCGACACCGTCGGCTGCTGGCACGCCGGCGTCCGCCGAGTCCGAGGGGTTGGGACCCCTTGGCTGGACCTTGCTGATCGTGCTGGTTGTGGGGCTGATCGCCGGCTGGCTGCTCTGGAGGTCGCGCCGGAGGTCGGCCTGGGACACCCAGGCCGCTGCGCTGGAGGCCGACACCCGCACCACCACCGGCACGGAGCTGCCGTCGGTCCTGACCGCCGTGACTGCGGGCCAGCGGGCCCTGTCGTGGCCTCCACTGCGGGCCGCCTTGGCCGACCTCATCCACCGGTGGGACCTCCTGGCCGAGCGCGCACCCGACGATCGCCGAAGGACCCGGTCCGGGCAGATCCGCAACCTGCTCCAGGACCTGCTCGCAGCCGTCGACGCCGAGAACCAGGCGCTGGCAGCCGAGCGTGACTGGCGGCTCCTGCGGCCGCGGGTCGACCAGGCCGAACGGGCGCTGGCCGCAGCGCTCGCCGGCGTTTCGCAACAGGAGCCACCCGCAGGCGGGGAGCCGGGGCAGCCACCGCCCGGCCAATGGCAACCACCTGACAGCGCCGAGTGAGGAAAAGCCCAAGCAGACCCTCGCCGCCCTCCTGACCTGACGGAGGGTCGGGCGTGGCGTTAGGCTCCACGTCGGGCGGCCCGTTCGTCCGGGCCGGCGCCGGGAGGAGGGCCGGTGACGGAGACGCAGCGAAGTCACGCTGTAGCGCAAACGGGTTCCGACCACCAGGCCTGGTCGGTCGTGCGCGCATGGCGTCGCGACATCCGCCTGTTCTCCTCGGCCCCCGACGCCCCTCGATCCCGGCGCCCGACCGACGTGGTGCTGCTCGCCCTCGCCATTCTCACGGTCGTGGTGCTGACCTTCCCGGCGCCCGGGCCGACCTCGATCGACTCGCTGGTGACTGGTCTGGTCAAGGACCTCCCCGGGCTCTTCGGCTGGTTCTGGGAGATCTCCTACGACCTGCTGATCACGTGGGCGCTGGTGCTCGTCGCCTTGGCGATCTTCGCCCACGGACGCAAACGCCTGCTGTTCGACGAGGTGTACGCGGGTGCGCTCGCGGTCGGGTTCGCGCTGCTCGCCGGATGGCTCGCCGGGACCCACTGGTCGGACAGCCTCAAGGCGGTCGCCGCGTCCGGCTTGCCGCCTGTCTACCTGGCGGTGCGTCTGGCGCTGGCCACCTCGGTCGTGGTCATGGCTTCGCCGTACATGGCGCGGCCGCTGCGGTACGTGGGGCGAGCGGTGGTCGGACTCGGGGCGGTGGCCGGGATCGCGCTGGGGACCAGCCTGCCCATCGGGATGGTGGCGGCCTTCGCCGTCGGGATCGGGTCGGCCGCCATCATCCACCTGCTGTTCGGCTCCCCGGCGGGTCGCCTCACCCTTGACCAGGTCGCCGACGCCCTGGCCGAGCTGGGCGTCGAAGCCACCCGGCTCCGCCAGGCGCCGCTCGAGCCCCGCGGGGTGGCGATCGCCACCGCCGAGGCGCCGGACGGGCGCTCGCTGCTGGTGAAGATCTACGGCCGGGACGCCTGGGACGGCCAGCTGCTCGCCTCCGCCTGGTCCTCGCTGTGGTATCGGGGGGATATACATCACGTCGCGCCGGGCCGCCGGGAACAGGTCGAGCACGAGGCCTTCGTCACCCTGCTGGCCGAGCGGGCCGGGGTCTCGGTGCTCCCGGTCGTGGCGGCCGGGATGGCGGCCCAGCGGGACGCGCTGCTCGTGACCGAGACCACCGGACGCCCACTCCGCACCCTTGATCCCCACCAGATCGACGACGAGCTCCTCGAAGGCATCTGGCGCAACGCTGCGCGGCTTCACGACCTGGGGGTCGCGCATCGACGGTTGGATGGCTCCCGGATCGTGGTCCGGCCCGATAGGACACCCGCCTTCGGGGACTTCGGGGACGCGGAGGTGGCCGCCGACGACTCCGACATCGCCGCCGACCGCGCCCAGGTCCTGGTGGCGACCGCGCTGGCTGCGGGGCTGGAACGAGCCGCCTCGGCCGCACTGGCCGCGCTGGGCAATGACGCGCTCCAGCAGGTGCTCCCGCTCCTGCAGCCCGCAGC
>DATLQA010000212.1:0-2265 GCA_035535495.1 Actinomycetota bacterium
CGCTTCGCCGCCGAGGCCGGCGCCCGCTGGCTGGTGCGCCTGCGGGTCACCCCCGCCGACCCCGACCGCCTGCTCACCTGCCAGGCCGTCGAGCCGCACCGGCCGCCCGTCTACCACCTCCTCGACCTCACCCGGCTCTAGCCCGTCCGGCGGGCCGGATGGGTCGTCACCGGTTCGCCCTGCCGGACTCTGCCACCAGGGCCGGAATGCCCTCGGGACGTTGCTGGACCGTCAAGTGCACCTGGCAGGGTTGTCCCCAGCGATGCCTCGCCGTGAGGTTCAGGTGCGGAGGGCTATCCCTCCCCGACCGCCAGGGTCCGGGCGACCTGCTCCGCGGTCGTGTCCGCCGGGCTCACCACCAGCCAGCAGCCCTTGCTGTCGCGCGCGTCGTGCCCGTACACGGCGAGGTGGGTACGGCCGTTGGCGCCGTCCAGCCGGAGCCGGAACGCGCCGTCGGCTCCTGGCACGTCGACCGCCTGCCTGGCGGTGACCCGCAGCTGCGTCCCGGCGTAGTAGCCCAGCGACTCCGGCAGCGGCGCGTCCGGCCGCCGCGCCTCCGATTCGGTGGACGAGTCGATGAAACCCCAGCCGGCGGCCCCCTTGAACACGACCGGTCCGCCACGCACCCTCGCCGCGGCGTCCTCCTTCCACTGGGAAGGGAACGCGGCCGCGCACCAGCCGCCGCCCCAGGCGGTGAAGCCGGCGGGAACCGACGCGGGCTCGGGATCGGGAGTGCGGGTGCAGCCCGCGCAGACCAGCACAAGCGTGAGCAGCAGGCCGATTCGTCGCACCGCAGCGCTCCCTCACTCGCGGGCTCGGGAAGCTATGCCGGCCGGCGCCCCGACCGCGACGCTGGCCGGGAGGATATGCCTACTCGGCCGGTGGCCCTGTGTATTTCGCTGTGGCTACGGGAGGTCCCGCTCGATCCGTCGCTCTTCGACCACCGTGTCCCCAGCGATCGTCCGGCGACGCCGGTAGGGCGAGAAGCTGCTCCAGAACATCACCGACAGCACCAGCCCGATCAGGCCGCCGATCATCAGGATGATCCCGACCGTGTTGATGTTGAATCCCGGGGTGCTGACCTGCACCGCGAAGGTCAGGATCGCGCCGATGATGATCAGGAAAATGCTCGCTCCGATGCTCATACGCTTGCCTCCTTGGACGCGTCGCGGCCACAGTTGGCGTCGGTCGCGACGGTGAGGACCTTTACGGACCCGCCTGCCCTGGATTCCCGCCAGAGGGCTTGCTAACACCTCACTGTTCAGCCGGCGGCCGGTCCCAGCGACCGGACCGCGTCGCGGACGTCCCCTCCGGTGGGCAGCAGCGCCAGCACCGGCGTGGTGACGCCCGCGTCGACGTAGCGCCGCACCTGCTCCCGGCAGCGCTCCGGGGAGCCGTGGACCACCAGGTCGTCGACCACCTCGTCCGGGATGGCGGCGAGTGCCGCCTTGCGGTCCCCGGCCTCCCAAGCCCGCCACATCGCCGCGAGCTGCTCGCCGCGGCCGAGCCACTCGTGGAACGCCCGGTACACCCCGACGGTGAGGTAGGCCGCGATCGCCCGGCGCGCGACCGCGCGTGCCGCGTCGGCGTCGTCGCTGGCCGCCACGAAGATCCTCGCCACGATCTCGGTGCCCTGCCCCCCCTGGCGCACGTGGGGCACCACCGTGCGCACGTCGTCGGCGGAGAGCCAGTTGATGATCGCGCCGTCGCTCTCCCGGCCGGCCAGCCGCAGCATGCCGGGGCGGAGCGCGGCGATCAGCAGCCGCGGCGGCGGCTCGGGCACCAGCAGCAGCCGGAAGCCGTCGACCGCGAAGGTCTCGTAGCGCTCGTTCACCCTGGCGCCGCTCATGGCGACGCGCAGGAACCGCGCCAGGTCGCGGACGCGCTGGTACGGCCGGTCGAAGCTGCCGCTGTTCCACCGCTCAACGATGACCTCGGTGGAGGTGCCGATCCCCAGGGTGAAGCGGCCGGGCGCGGCCGCGGCCAGCGCCGCCGCGCTCTGCGCCAGCGTGGCCGGGCCGCGGGTGTAGGCCGGCACGATCGCGGTGCCGAGCCGCAAGGCCGGCGCCCACACGCTCGCCAGCACGAGCGGCGTGAACGCGTCGGCCCCGCCCGCCTCCGACGACCAGACGTCCGTGTAGCCCAGGTCGGGCAGCTCGGCCACCAGGTCACGCTGCTGGTGCAGTGGGATCCCCTCGAACGGGATGCTGATGCCGTAGGGCTGCATGCCCGGAAGCTACACGCCACGGGCGGCCGCCGTCACCG
>DATLQA010000213.1:0-2046 GCA_035535495.1 Actinomycetota bacterium
GCGGTGGTCCCCGAACGGGGCCACCTGGAGGTAGGTGCGAAGGCTCGGTACCGCGGCCTTGGGTTGGCGTAGACCCATAAACAGGATGAGGCCCTTGGCGTACAGGGCCTCCGGGTCGCGTGGGTCGGCGTCCAGGTAGCGCTCGGCGAGGGTGAGGTGGGCGGCGACGTCGTCTGGGTGCTCACGTACCCGCCGCTCCAGGCCCTCGAGCGGCGCCGCGCCCGGACTTCCCGGGGCGGCGTCGCCGGTCGCCGCTTGTCCGGTGATCATCTGGCCAGCGCCACGGTCGCCGACCGCGCCGTCCAGCAGCGCCGCCGCCCCGGCCGCCATGACCACGCCGACCAGCGCGGCCACCGCCCGGCGTGGCCAGCGCCGGCCTGGCAGCCGCCCGCCGGGACGGCGGGTCGCGCCTGACGGCGCAGGCCGGCGAACCTCGCGCAGGCTCCCGGCCAGCTCGCCGGTCCCTTCCCGGGCCTCGAGCGCCCGCAGGACCGCCACCGCCCTGGCCTCCGCCCCAGCGCGGGCGTCGCGGTAGCCAGCCTCGTCGAGCTTGCCTGCCCCCCGGTCCTCATCGAGGTCGCGCAGATGGCGGAGGGCTCGGCGGCGCTCGTCCTCCAGCGGGTCGGCGAGCCGCTGGAGCGCCGCCGCCGAGCCCCGATGGTAGGGCCACAGCACCGCGACGACGGCGATGGCGGTGAGCCCGACCGCTACCAGCAGCGCGAGCGGGGTCACGGCGGGTCCTCCTCGAACCGCGTCAGCGCCCGCTCCAGCAGCACCCTGTCGGCGCGGGACGTGCCCGGTGCGGAGGACGACGACGCGGCTGGTGCGGCTCCGCGGGCCCGCCACCGGCGCACGGCCAGCACGGCGGCCAACATGCCGCCGACCAGCAGCAGGGCAGGCGACAGCCAGGCGACCAGGCCGACGCCGCGGCGGGCCGGCACGAGCAGGACCGACTCGCCGTAGGCGGCCACGAACTCCCGGCGGATCGCCTCCGGGCTCTTGCCGGCCGCCAGCCCCTCGGCGATCTGGCTGCGCATCTGCTGGGCGAGCGGGGCAGGCGAGTCGGCCACCGACAGGTCGCGGCACACAGGGCAGCGGAGCCCGGTGGCGATCGCATGCACCCGTTCGGCGGGCGTGGAGGCCGGTACCGGCCCGCGGGCGGCGACCGCGGCCAGGGCACCAAGCGCCGCCAGCAGCAGCACGACAAGGCCGACAGCCGGACGAGCCCAAGCCCGAGCCGGCCGGGACACTGCCGCGTGGTTGGCCATGCCTATCGTGAGCCCACGGCGGGCGCACCCGGTTGCCGCCCGGACCCCCCGGGAAGCAGGCGGGTGATCTCCCGCACGAGCTGGTCGTAGATCACCGGGCCGACGTGCTTGGCGGTCATCCGCCCGTCCGGGCCGATGACGAAGGTCTCGGGGATGCCGTAGACGCCGTAGGCCAGGGCCGTCCGCGAGCCCGGGTCGGCCACGACCGGCCAGCCGGTGCCCGTCCCGGCCAGGTAGGCGAGCGCGCTGGGGTGGTCATCCTGGAAGTCGACGCCGACGAGCACCACCCGGGCGTCGCGGAAACGGTCCCAGGCAGCGCTCAGGGCCGGGTGCTCGACCCGGCACTCGGCGCACCAGGAGGCCCAGAAGTTCACCACCACGACCTGACCCCGCAGCTCGCCGAGGCGCACCGTCCGGTCCCCCTCGAGCGTGCGCAGGGCGAAGTCCGGGGCGGGCCGCCCCAGCAGCGGCGAGCGGATGGCGGTCGGATCCCGCTGGAGGCCGGCCGACAGCAGCCAGGCGGCGAGGGCCACCGCGGCCACGACCGCGGCAAGCGGCAGCGCCCGCCTAGGCCGACCCTCGCCGGCGGCGCTCGCGGGCGCCGCCTCGGTCCGAGCGCCGCCGGTCATCCTCGATCCACCACGGCGGGCTCTCGGCGTCGGGCCGACGGAACGGCTGACCGCGGCGCCGTCGGAGGCCGACGGGTCGGCCAGACCGCCAGCAGACCGCCGAACACCATCACGGCGCCGCCGACCCACAGCCAGGTCACGCCCGGGTT
>DATLQA010000214.1:0-4128 GCA_035535495.1 Actinomycetota bacterium
GGCAGCGCGCCGCCGACAAACGCAACCACCGCGCCAACGACCGCGACCGCGCCGCCGACAAACGCGACCACCGCGCCGACGCCAGGGAGCACGCTCTAGACGAACGCGACCGCGCCACCGACGATCAGACGTAGCCGGTCGGGAGAACCGCCGATGGCAGGCCGCCGGAGGCGATCTCCGAGGGCCAAGGGCCACACCCCAGTCCCGGTCCGGCCGCACTACAGCTCCCGGCGGACCAGCGCGCTGCCCAGTTCCCTGGCGCGGGCTGCCGCTCCGCGGGCGCGCCAGCCGGCCAGGTCGAGCTCGCGGGCGTCGTCCAGGTCGGCCAGGAAGTGCTTCTCTAGCTCGGCCACGACCGTCCGGTCGTGCAGGGAAAGGTTCAGTTCGTCGTTGAGGGCGAAGGAGCGGGTTGTCGAAATTCATCGACCCGACCGTCGCCCAGGCCGCGTCGCCCAGGCCGAGTCCCGCCCGGCCACCGGTTCCTGCTCGCCCAGTGGGTGTTGGCCCGCGGCGGCCACGGGCTGACCAGGCCTTGGTGCTGTTCTCGGCCCTCGGCGGCGCGCTGCACGACGCCGCCGTCGCCCCTGGGACGCCAAGCGGGCCATCGACTCGGTGCGACCGGTCAGCGCAATTCCGCCACGTAAGGCCTGGGCTGCCAAGCGGTCACAGGAGGTGGCGGGTGACGAAGGGGTGATCGCCCGCTGGCGGCTCGCCGCGCTCCAAGGGTGACCGAGGTGAGCGGCGAGCCGCGTCCCCCGTGGTGACCACGCGGCCTAGACATGGCCCCGATCGAGCGCGTCAAGCGTCCTGGATGCCAAGTCCAGCCAGGGAGGGAAGAAGCGCCGTAACGCCCGAGATGGTTCTGACGTTCTTATGGTCGGGACGGTGACCGTTTGGCGAGCCTCTGACGCTGCCCAGCCGCCCCCATGAGGAGGTGCCCTCTCCCGGTCGCAGTGGTCTGTCCCCCAATCCGCTGCATCCCCCGTCCTCTCGCGAGGTGAACGATCTTGGACATGCATGACAAGAAGGTGAGGAGCCGGAGGGCGGTCTGGCTGGTTGGCCTGGCCGCGCTGGTGCTGGCGGGCCTCAGCGTCTCGCCGTTGGCCTCGGCCAGCCCCTCGGACCGGGCGACCACGCACCACGGGTCGACGACCACCACCAAGGGTGGCTCAACCACCAGCACGGTCAAGGAGACCACCACCACCAAGGGCGGGACGACCACCAGCACGGTCAAGGAGACCACCACCACAGGTGGGTCGACCACCACCTCGCAGTCCACGACCAGCACCACCGGTGGCACCACCACGACCACCACCGGCGGGACGACGACGACCACGGGTGGGACGACCACGACCTCGGGGGCGACCACCACGACCAGCACGGTCGCGAGCACGGCCTCGACGGTGCCGAGTTCCTCGGTCGCTGGCTCCTCGACCACCCAGGCCGGCGGCGGGCTGCCGTTCACCGGCGCCAGCACGATGCCCCTGCTGCTGTCCGGCCTTGTCCTGCTGGGCCTCGGGGCGGCGATGCTGGTCGCCGAGGTGCGCCGGCGCCGCGCCTGACCCGGACCGATCCGGCCGCAACGGGAGGGACCGGCGGGCTGGTGCCGGACGGCACCACCCGCCGGGCCTGGCGGCGAGCTGCGAGGAGGCGGGCATGGTCACAGAGCCGCGCGCTCGACCGGCCGCCGGGTGCGGCGTCGCAACGGCGCCGGACCCGGCGGAGGGGCCGGCGCTGTCGCTGGTGCTTCCCTGCTACGACGAGGCCGCGCGCCTGCCGGACACGCTGGCCGGCTACCTCGCCGCGCTGCCGCGCCAGCCCAGTGAGGTCGAGGTCCTGGTCGTCGACGACGGCTCGACCGACCAGACCGTCGCGGTCGCCCATGCCGCCGCGGCCAGGGACCCGCGCGTGCGGGTGGTCGCCGGTCAGCCGCACCGGGGCAAGGGGTTCGCCGTGCGCACCGGCGTGCTGGCCGCCGCCGGGCAGCTGGTGGTGTTCACTGACGCTGACGGCGCCTACGGCCCCGCTGAGCTGGGCAGGGTGGCTGCGGCGCTGGCCGACGCCCAGGTGGCGATCGGCTTCCGGGTCCTGGACACGGCCAGCGGGTCGCTGGCCCGGCGGCTGGCCAGCCGGCAGTTCAACCAGGCCGTCCGGGCGCTGCTGGGGCTGCCGTTTGGGGACACCCAGTGCGGCCTGAAGGGCTTCCGGCGGCACGCCGCGCGGGAGCTGTTCGGCCGGGCGCGGCTGGACGGGTTCGCCTTCGACGCCGAAGTGCTGTTCCTGGCCCGCCGGCTGGGCCTGCGGGTCGCGGAGGTACCGGTGCGCGCCGAGCAGCGCGGCGGCAGCAAGGTGCAGCTCGCCGTCGACGCCGCGCGGATGCTGCGCGACGTCGTGACGGTGGCCCGCTTGGCGGCGACGGGCAGCTACGACCTTCCCAGCCGTCAGCGGCCGCAGGCGCCGGCCGACGGCCTCGCCGTTGGGTCGGCCCTGCCGGTGGCGGGCGCGGGACCGCCCGCCACCTGACATGACCGGCCGCCAGGTTCGACCAGGCGCGGGCCGGATACCACGGTTCGCGCCGGCGGCCTTCGACCTGATGGGGGGAGCGATGCCAGCGCATGACGCGGTTGCGGCGCCCACGAAGCGGCGGCGGTTCCAACGGCGCCCCGACCAGGTTGCCGCCGCCCGGCGGTTCGTCGCCGACGCCCTGGCCCGCGGCTCCGAGCACGGGGAGACGGCCCGGCTGCTGGTCAGCGAGACCGTCACCAGCACCCTCGGCCAGGCCGCGTCCGGCCTGGGCGCCGGCACCTTCCAGGTCGCCTACGCCGTCGCCGACGGCCAGCTCCGCGTGGAGGTCTCCGACGACGGCGGGCCCGCCCGGCTGCGGCGGCGCGTCCACGGCGCGCACGGCCAAGCCGGCCGCGGGCTGCGGCTGGTGCAGACCCTCGCCAGCCGCTGGGGCGTCCGGGAGGAGACCGACGGGCGGACCATCTGGTTCGAGTTAGACCTGCGCGCAGCCGTCCAACGACGACCCCGCGCCCAGCGCCAAGCGCCTACCCGCCGACCGAGCCGACACTCACCTCGGCGCCCATCTGGATGAACCCACGACCAGCGCTAGGGGAGGTCACGCTCGACGTGCCGCTCTTCGACGACCGTGTCCCCGCCCACCACCGTTCTGCCGCGCCGGTACGGCGAAAAGCTGCTCCAAAACAGCAGCGACAGCACCAGTCCAAGTGCCCCGGCGAGCATGAGGATGATCCCGACGGTGTTGATGCTGAACCCGGACGCGGTGACGTCCACGGCGAAGGTCAGAACGGCGCCGACCACCAGCAGGAAGATGCTTGCCCCAAGGCTCAATCCCCTCGCCTCCTCCACGGTGCTGCGACAGTTCGCCACTTCCTTTTTCGGGCGTTCCCGCATGATGGTTGAGCCGCGTGCCAGTCGTTGCGGTTACGGTTCTCGGGAGCCAGGGGCCGCAACGGTCGTGTGGCGGCATGATCGTTCCAACCCGCGGGCGAACCCATCCTTACCATTCGTGCTGTCCCCGATCCATGGAGCATCGCCGCAGGTCAGCATGACGTGAGTGGCGTGGCTGACCGGTCCGACGCGCGGGTTCCTTGTGTGGGAGGCAGCACGGCCCGGATAGTCGAGTTCCTGAGCCGAATGCTCGATCCCGCTCGGCGGTTGGTACGGCGGGCACCTGCGGAGCAGCGTGGACTGGCTCCGGAGGGCGCGGCTTGGAAGTACTGGCGGGGTCCTGCCGGCGGCGGCCTAGGCGGTCCGTTCGGTCGTTAGCGTTCGGTTCTGGATGATGGTCCTGGCGGCCGAGGACGGCCGACCCAGGCGGCCGCCCTCAGAGCGGCCTTGAGGGTGCAGAGAAAGCCGTCACAACCCGCTCGGCCTCGGCCCAGGCCTACCTGCTGGACCCGCTGGCCCGCGCGGCCGAGCAGGCCTGGAAGGCCGGCATCGTGGTGATCGCCGCGGCCGGCAACGACGGGCCCACCGCCAGCCGGCTGGACAACCCCGCCGTCGACCCGTTCGTGCTGGCGGTCGGGGCCGACAACCCCGGCACCGACCCGTCGGTCCGCAACGACGCGGTGGCCGAGTTCTCCAGCCGCGGCTCGGCCACCC
>DATLQA010000215.1:0-19519 GCA_035535495.1 Actinomycetota bacterium
CCCTGTGGTACGACTGGCAGCAGGTCGCTTCGGTGGACGCCAGGAAGGTCTACTACGACATCGATACCGCCGGAGGGCAGAGTGGTTGACGTGCATGGCGAGCAGCGGATCGACCTGGACGTGCGACTGGGTCCATAGCCGGCGCCGGATCGGACACCACCATCGGCGGATCCTCCGGTCGACGGCGCTAGCCTGCCGGGTGGACCAGCGACGGACGGCGAAGGGACGGCGATGGCGGACCCCCACGGCGTCTACACCCACGGGCATCACGAGTCCGTGCTGCGCTCCCACCGGTGGCGGACCGCCGCCAACTCGGCGGCCTACCTGGTCGAGCGGCTCCGGCCCGGGCGCTCGCTGCTGGACGTCGGCTGCGGGCCTGGCACCATCACCGCCGACCTGGCCGCGCTGGTCGCGCCAGGAAAGGTGACCGCCGTCGACGCATCGGCCGAGGTACTCGTCGAGGCCAGGCAGGTGCTGGCCGCGCGCGGCCTGGACGCCGTCGACCTGGCGGTCGGGGACGTCCACGCGCTGGCGTATCCCGACGGCAGCTTCGACGTGGTCCACGCCCACCAGCTCCTCCAGCACGTCGCCGACCCGGTGCGAGCCCTCCGGGAGATGGGCCGCGTCACCAGGCCGGGCGGCGTGGTCGCCGCGCGCGACTCCGACTACCTGGCCATGACCTGGTATCCGAGCGTCCCCGCGCTGGACGAGTGGCGCTCCCTGTACCGCCGCCTGGCGCGCGCCAACGGCGGCGAGCCGGACGCCGGCAGGCGCCTCTACTCCTGGGCCAGGCAGGCCGGCTTCCGCGATATCGTCAGCACCGCCTCCGCCTGGTGCTACGCCACGCCCGACGCCCGCGCCTGGTGGAGCGGGGTCTGGAGCGAGCGGATCGTCAGCTCCGCGATCGCCCGGCAGGCGCTGTCCGGCGGCCACGCCACCGAGGCGGACCTGCGGCGCCTCGCCGACGGCTGGCGCGCCTGGGGCGCCACTGAGGACGGCTGGTTCGCCGTCCTCCACGGCGAGATCCTCTGCCAGGCCTGACCCTGCTCACCCGCCGCCCGGGTGGCGGCGGTGGTAATAGGCCCGCATCTTGGCGCGGCTGCCACAGGCGGACATGGCGCACCAGGTGCCGGAGCGGTTCCTCGACCGGTCGTAGAAGGCCCGCTGGCAGCCGGTCTCCCGGCACGCCTTGAGCCGTTCCCAGGTCCCGTCGGTCATGGCCGCGAACGCGATCGCGAGCAGGTGACCGAGCGCGCCGGGGACGCCGGCCGCCATCGCGCCCAGCTCGAGCTCGCCGCCGGGTAGGAAGCGCAGCCGCGGGTCGCCGGCGTGCAGGGCGCGGTTCACCGCCGCCAGCGCCGCTGGCTCGGTGGGCTGGCCGTTGTTCGCCGCCAGCAGGGCGCGCAGCGCCTCGCGCAACTCGACCGCGCGGCCCAGGTCGGCGACGGCCGCCGGCTCGTCGTCGCCGAGCAGGCCTTCGCGAGAGAGCCATCGCGCCATCCGCTCCGGTGCGGAGAGCGCGTCGGCGCCGGTGCGCAGGTCGCGGGTGTTGACGAACGCCTGGACGATGGCGAGCGGTCCAGGGGCTACGGGACGCCCGTCTGACTCGGTCGTCGGATCGGTCACCGGCATCACCTCCCTCAGCTGCGTCCCGCTGGTTCTTACCTGTGATTTAGCTTGACTGGTAAGTATTACCAGTGTAGATACTACGGCAGTAAGCCAATCGGGAAGGCCCGCGACCGGGAGGTAGCCATGCCCGCAGCGCCTGATGCCGTGGCGGCCAAGGCGCTCGTGGCCCGTTACTACGACGAGGTTCTGACCGGCCGCGACCTCGGCGCGCTCGACGAGCTGCTCGCCCCGGAGTTCCGGAGCCACCTGCCCGACGGCACCGGCCTCGGCCGGGACGCCTACCGCTCCGCGGTCGCCGCCTCGCACCTGGCCTTCCCCGACCTCGTGGTCGAGGTGGAGGCGCAGCTCGCCGAGGCGGACCTGGTCGCGACCCGCTGGCGCGCGCACGGTACCCACCGCGGGACCTTCGCCGGCGTCGCCGCGACCGGCCGGCCGGTGGCGGTCACCGCGATCCATATCCACCGGATCGCCGGCGGCAGGCTCACCGAGCACTGGGAGGAGATCGACCTGCTCGGCCTCTTCCGCCAGCTCGGCGCCCTCGGCTGACCGGGGCGACTGGCCCGGAGGGTCGCAGGGGGAAGGGGCGCGTCAGCCCGCCCGGTCGCGGAGGCGGCCGAGCGCGGCCTCCAGGTCATCGGGGAGCGGCTCGGTGAGCTCGATGCGGCGGCCGTCGGCCGGGTGGTCGAGGGCGAGCCGCCAGGCGTGGAGGAAGGGCCGGTCGAGGCCGAGGCGGGCGGCCAGGCGCGGGTCGGCGCCGTAGGTCAGGTCGCCGGCGACCGGGTGGCGGAGGTGGGCGAGGTGGACCCGGATCTGGTGGGTGCGGCCGGTCTCCAGGCTGGCCTCGACCAGGTCGGCGGCTGGTAGCCGCTCCCGCACCCGCCAGTGGGTCACCGCGCGGCGGCCGCCGGCCACCACCGCCATGCGCTTGCGGTCACGCGGGTGCCGGCCGATGGGGGCGTCCACCCTGCCCGCCTCGGCCGCCAGGTGCCCCTGCGCGAGCGCGAGGTAGCGGCGCTCGATGCGGTGGGCGGCCAGCTCGCGGACCAGGGCGAGGTGGGTGGCGTCGTCCTTGGCCACCACCAGCAGCCCCGAGGTGTCCCGGTCGAGCCGGTGCACGATCCCCGGCCGGTCGGTCCCGCCGGCCGCCGAAAGGGTGCCCGCCCGGCCGAGCAGCGCGTTCACCAGCGTGCCCGCCGGGTGCCCTGGGGCGGGATGGACCACCAGCCCGGCGGGCTTCGCCACCACCAGCAGCTGGTCGTCCTCGTAGCGGACCATGGGCTCCAGGCCTGCCTCCGGCGCGGGCGGGCCGGCCGGCGCGGCCGGCGGCGGGTCCCAGGCCAGCGTCTCGCCGCCCCGGAGCCGGTGGGACTTCGGCCGCGACCGCCCGTCGACCAGCACGCGGCCGTCCTCCACCCAGCGGGCCACCACCGCCCGCGACACGCCGGCAAGCCCGGCGAGCACCTCGTCGAGGCGCCGCCCGGCGCTGTCAGCGGGTGCCCGTCCGTTGCCGGGCGGGCTCACGCCTGCGGCGTCGAGCGCGGCCCGGCCGGTTCGCCGGACCGGCCGGGCTCCTCGCCGCCTGGCGCCCCGCCCTCGCTGGGCGTCTCCTCGGGCCGGCTGAGCAGGAAGGCGAGCAGCACGCCGGCGATCGTGATGCAGGAGTCGGCCAGGTTGAACACCGGCCACGGCCCCACCTTGACGAAGTCGACCACCTCGCCGTGGAACACGACGTCGCCGCGGAGCAGGCGGTCGAGCAGGTTGCCGAGCGCGCCGCCGAGCAGCAGCCCGAGCGCGAACAGCAGCGCCCGGCCCTGGGCCCGCCTGGCCGCGTAGACGATCCCGCCGGCGATCACCGTCGCGGTCAGCGCGAAGAACAGCGGCGCGCCGGTCAGCAGCGAGAACGCCCCACCCGAGTTGGTGGTGTAGCGGAGCTGGACGAAGCTGCCGATCACCCGGACCGGCCGGCCCTCGCCGAGGTTCCGCACCACCAGCCACTTGGTGAGCTGGTCGAGGGCGACCACCGTCGCCGCGGTGCCGTAGACGAGGGCGAGGCGCCCGCTGCGCAGCCGCATCAGCGCAGCCGCACCCGCCTGCGGGCGTCGGCGAGGCAGTGCTGGGCGTAGGGGAGCGCGTCCAGCCGGTCCGGCTCGATCGGCTGCCCGCAGGCCGCGCAGCGGCCGTAGGTGCCATGGTCCATGCGGTCGAGCGCGCGCTCGATCTTCTCGATCAGGTCGTGGGCGTTCTGCGACAGGGACAGGTCGCGCTCACGCTCGAAGGTGATGGTGCCGGCGTCCGCGAACTCCTCGTCGAAGCCGACCTCGCCGCTCGCGCCGACGTCGGCCGCCTCCTCCAGGTCGTGCGCCAGGGCGACCAGCTCGTCGAGCTCGGCCCGGAGCCGCAGCCGGTAGGCGTCGAGCAACTCGGCGCCGATGACCTCCGAAGGGGCGGCCGCCGCGGCGACCCCGACGATGTGCTTGCGAGCCATCGGAGCTCCTCCCGTCCCGAGCAGGTTCATCGATCCGGGCGTCGCTGGGCCGCCGCGACCTCTCGGCGATGTCGCCGCATTGTACCGGGGGGACCCCGGTCGGAGGAGCCCCGCCGCGGTCGCCCGAGGCACGAATCTGAGCTGCGACTGGATGCTGGATCGCAGGTAGGTCAAGGGATCTGGCCGCAGGATAACGATTGCCCCGCCGCCCGCCGCGCGGTAGACTTCGGCACCAGAATTACAGCCGTGTAATTTTCCACAGTTCTGTCCACAGCCTCGTCCACAGCCTGTCGCGGCGCCGTGGGACACTGGCGCCGCGCGCCGAAGGTCGATCTCGCGCCGCAGAGCTGTGGAGCCAGATGAAGGGCCCGCCGTGCCGGACAGCTTCGCCCACCTCCACGTCCACACCGAGTTCTCCATGCTCGACGGCGCCGCGCGCGTGGACGACCTGCTCGGCGAGGCGGCCCGCATGGGCATGCCGGCGATGGCCATGACCGACCACGGCTTCCTGTTCGGCGCGGTCGACTTCTACCAGGCGGCCAAGCGGCACGGGGTCAAGCCGATCCTCGGCATCGAGGCCTACCTGGCGCCCGGGTCCCGGTTCGACAAGCAACGGCGCGACCTGGGCGAGCCCTACAGCCACCTCACCCTGCTGGCGGAGTCGGACACCGGTTACGCCAACCTGCTCCGGCTCGTCTCCCAGGCCTCGATCGAGGGCTTCTTCTACAAGCCGCGCATGGACCGCGAGCTGCTCGCCCGCTACCACGAGGGGATCATCGCCACCTCCGGCTGCCTCGGCGGCGAGACCTGCCAGCATCTCCTCAAGGGCGGCCTCGACCGGGCCAAGGCCACCCTGGCCGAGTTCCGCGACATCTTCGGGCCGGAGCACTACTTCGTCGAGCTGATGGACCACGGCCTGCCCCAGGACAAGCAGGTCAACCCCGGCCTGATCGCCGCCGCCCGCGACCTCGGCGTGCCGCTGCTGGCCACCAACGACCTGCACTACACGCAGAAGGCCGACGCGGTCCCGCACGAGGTGCTGCTCTGCATCCAGACCGGCGCCACCCTGGCCGACCCCAAGCGCTTCAAGTTCGAGACCGAGGAGTTCTACCTCAAGTCCCCCTCGGAGATGCGCGCGCTGTTCGCCGACTACCCCGACGCCTGCGACAACACCCTGCAGATCGCCGAGCGCTGCGAGGTCGGGCTGAAGTTCGGCGGCAGCCACCTGCCACGCTTCGAGGTGCCCGACGGCCACACCCTGGAGTCGTGGCTCCGCGAGGAGACCTTCAGGGGCGCGGCCGGGCGCTACCCGGACCCGCTGCCCGCCGAGGTCCGCCAGCGCCTCGACTACGAGCTGTCGGTGATCAGCGACCTCGGCTTCCCCGGCTACTTCCTGATCGTCGCCGACCTCTGCCGCTACGCCCGCGAGCAGGGCATCCGGGTGGGACCCGGGCGGGGGAGCGCGGCCGGGTCGTGCGTCTCCTACTGCCTGCGCATCACCGACCTGGACCCGCTCGCCTACGGGCTGATGTTCGAGCGCTTCCTCAACCCGGGCCGGCGCGAGATGCCCGACATCGACATGGACTTCGACGAGCGCCGGCGCGGCGACATGATCCGCTACGCCACCGAGAAGTACGGCGATGACCACGTCGCCCAGATCGTCACCTTCTCCACCATCAAAGCCAAGCAGGCGATCCGCGACTCGGCCAGGGTGCTCGGCTTCCCCTACAAGCTCGGCGACGACCTCGCCAAGATGATGCCCCCGCCGGTGCTCGGCAAGGAGCGCCCGCTCGGCGAGGCCTACGACCTCTCCGCCGAGCTGCGCCTGGCCCACGACAACGACCCCGACGCCCGCCGCGTGCTGGACACCGCCAAGGGCCTGGAGGGGCTGCGCCGCCAGTGGGGCGTGCACGCCGCCGCGGTGGTGATCTCCCGCGACCCGCTGATCGAGACCGTCCCGGTGATGAAGCGGGAGGCCGACGGGGCGATCATCACCCAGTACGAGATGAACGCGGTCGCCAAGCTCGGCCTGCTCAAGATGGACTTCCTGGGCCTGCGCAACCTCACCGTGCTGGACGACACGCTCAGCCACCTGCGCGCCCGCGGGGTCGACCTGGACCTCGCCTCGATCCCGCAGGACGACGCCCTCACCTTCGAGATGCTCCAGGCCGGCGACTCCGACGGGGTCTTCCAGATGGAGTCGGAGGGCATGCGCCGCCTGCTGCGCCAGCTCCGGCCCGACCGCTTCGAGGACATCGTCGCCCTGATCGCCCTCTACCGCCCGGGCCCGATGGAGCAGATCCCCCGCTACATCGAGGGCAAGCACGACCCGAGCAAGGTCACCTACCTGCACCCGCTGCTGGAGCAGATCACCGCGGACACCTACGGGGTGATGGTCTACCAGGAGCAGATCATCACCCTGCTGCAGCGGGTGGCCGGCTACTCGGCCGGCGAGGCCGACACGGTGCGCAAGGCGATCGGCAAGAAGATCGAGGCCCTGATGCGCAAGGAGGAGCCCCGCTTCCTGGCCGGCTGCCAGGCGCAGGGGCTCACCGCCGAGCAGGCGCGGACGCTGTGGCGGCTGATCCAGCCATTCGCCGGCTACTCGTTCAACCGCGCCCACGCGGCCGGCTACGGACTGGTCACCTGGCAGACCGCCTACCTCAAGGCGCACTACCCGGTCGAATACATGGCCGCGCTGCTCACCAGCGTCAAGGACGACAAGGACGCGCGGCCGAAGTACCTGGGCAGCTGCCGGCACATGAGCCTGGTGGTGCTGCCGCCCGACGTCAACGACTCCGACGCCGACTTCACCCCGGCGGGCGCCGGCACGCCCGAGGCGGGGGAGCCGCCGCCGGAGCGGGCCATCCGCTACGGCCTCTCGGCCATCCGGAACGTCGGCGAGCAGGTGGTCCAGGCGATCATCGCCGCCCGCAGGGACAAGGGCCGCTTCACCGACTTCTTCGATTTCTGTGACAAGGTCGACGCCGGCGTGCTCAACAAGCGCGTGGTCGAGTCGCTGATCAAGGCGGGCGCGTTCGACTCCCTCGGCCAGACCCGCAAGGGGCTGCTCGACATCCACGAGCACCACATCGACGACGTGCTCGCCCGCAAGCGGGCCGAGGCGCTCGGGCAGTTCTCGCTGTTCAGTGGCTTGGCCGACGCGGCCGAGGCGGTCAGCCAGCCGCGCCCGACGATCGGCGTGGAGGAGTGGGACAAGACCACCCGGCTCGCCTTCGAGAAGGAGATGCTCGGCCAGTACGTCTCCGACCACCCCCTGCTGGGGCTCGAGCGGGCCCTGGCCGCGTCGCGCGACACCTCGCTGTCGGTGCTCGCCGAGCGGGCCGACGGCGCCGTGGTCACCGTGGCGGGCATCCTCGCCCGGCTGGTCAAGAAGTTCACCAGGAAGGGCGAGCCCTACGTGGTGGCCGACCTCGAAGACCTCGACGGCACCGCCGAGTGCTTCTTCTTCCCCCAGGTCTACAAGGAGAACCTCGGCCTGCTGGCGCCCGACGCGGTGGTGGTGGTCAAGGCGCGGGTCGATGCCCGCGACGAGTCCCCCAAGCTGATCGCGATCGACGTCAAGCCGCCCAACCTGGCCGACCCCGGCAGCGAGCCGGTGATCCTCAAGCTCGAGGCGAGGTCCTGCGACGACGACAAGGTCAGTCGCATCAAGCGCATCCTCGGCTCCCACCGCGGCAAGACGCCGGTGCACCTGCAGATCCGCGGTGCCAGCTCCACCATGGTGGTCCGCCTCGGCGAGCAGTTCCGGGTCGACCCTCGCAACGGCCTCTACGCCGAGCTCAAGGCCGAGCTCGGCCCCGACGCGCTGCTGACCTGATCCTCACGCCACCTGGCTGCCTCAGTTCAGGCTGAAGGGGCCGGTCATGGGGCCGGGGCCGGCTACCTCGAGCCGCTCCAGCAGGGCGAGTTCCCGGCGGAGCAGGAAGCAGGCGGCGCGCAGGCGCTCGGCGGCCGACGAGGCCACCAGCAGCCGCTGCTTGTCGGCCAGGTCGACCTGCAGGCCGGCGGCGACCAGGTAGGAGGCGGCCACCGGGTCGTCGGGGACCTCGAGCGTCTCGGACTCCTCACCGGCCATGCGCAGGAGCAGCGTCACGTACCGGGTGAACAGCCAGCGCGCCCTGGCCGCCTCGGCGACGGCGCCCTGGCCGGCCTCCTCGGCCAGGGTGGCCACCTCCGCCACGATGAACGGCGCCGGCTGGGTGACCCCGGTGATCTCGAAGCGGCTCACCCCCTCGCCGAGCACGTCCATGCGCCCGTCCGGGTAGGGCCGCACGTTGCGGACCTCGGCGAGGCAGCCGATCGGCTGGTAGGTGGCTGACCCGCCGACCTCGACGCCCTCGGCGATGGCGACCACGCCGAAGCGCCGGTCGCCCTCGAGCACCCGGGCGAACATCTGCTTGTAGCGCTCCTCGAACACGTGGAGCGGCAGCGGCGCGCCCGGGTACAGGACGGTGGACAGCGGGAAGAGCGGAAGTTCCAAGGATGACCTCACGAGCAGGGTGCAGGCCCATGGTAGGCACGGTGGCCGCCACGCGCGCGCCGAACCGGCCGGTTCCCGCATGCGGTGGAACTCGCTTCGCCGCCTGGCCAGGGTGGGGGTAGGGTGCTTCCCGGGCGCCGCGCCGCGGCGCCGTCACCGTCAAGACCAGCTGGAGCCCGCCCTGCTGTCAGTGATCGACCTGCGAGGCTCGGACCGCGACCCGGCCGGCCTCCTGCCACGCGCGCCAGCCGCCGAGCTGGCCGCCGCCCGCGACGCCGTCCGCGCCCTGGTCGCCGACGTCGCCACCCGCGGCGACGTGGCGGTCGCCGAGGCCGCGCTGCGCTTCGACGGGGTCGACGCGCCGCCGGCGGACTGGCGGGCCAACCCGGCCGAACTGGCTGCCGCCCGCCGTGCCCTCGACCCTGGGCTGCGAGCCGCCCTCGGTGACGCGATCGAGCGGGTCCGCGCGTTCCACGAGGCCCAGCGGCCCGCGACGGTGCGCTTCACCGCCAGGCCGGGCGTGCGCCTGCTGCTGCGCTTCGAGCCGCTCGCCAGGGCCGGCGTGTACGCCCCCGGCGGCCTCGGCGCCTACCCGTCCAGCGTGGTCATGAACGTGGTCCCCGCCCAGGCGGCCGGGGTCGGCGAGGTCGCGCTCGCCACCCCGCCCGGCCCCGGCGGGCGCGGCCACCCCGCCGTGCTCGGCGCGGCCGCCCTCCTCGGCGTCGAGGAGGTCTGGCTGCTCGGCGGCGCCCAGGCGGTCGCCGCGCTGGCGTTCGGCACCGCCACCGTGCCCGCCGTCGACTCGGTGACCGGGCCGGGCAACCGCTTCGTCGCCCTCGCCAAGCAGGAGGTGGCCCACCGGGTGCGGACCGACGGCTTCGCCGGCCCGACCGAGGTCTGCGTGCTCGCCGACGCCACCGCCGACCCGCGCCTGGTCGCCTGCGACCTGGTCGCCCAGGCCGAGCACGACCCGCTGGCGGCCTGCCTGCTGGTCACCGACGACGAGGCCGTGTGGCGCGCGGTCGAGCCGCTGCTGGCCGAGGAGGTGGCGGCCGCCACCCACCGCGACCGGGTCGAGGCGGCCCTGGCCGGCCAGTCGGCGGTGGTGCTCTGCGACGACCGGGCCGCCATGCTCCGGGTCGCCGAGGCCTACGCACCCGAGCACCTCGAGCTGCTGGTGGCGGACGCCGGCGAGCTGGCCGGGCGGGTGCGCGCCGCCGGCGCCGTGTTCGTCGGCCCGTGGACCCCGGTCGCGCTCGGCGACTACGCCGCCGGCACCAACCACGTGCTGCCGACCGCGGGCACCGCCCGCTTCGCCGCCGGCCTGTCCACCCTCGACTTCCTCCGCCCGGTGCAGGTGGCCGAGTTCGACCGCGACGCCCTGGCGGCCGCGGCCCCGACCGTGGCCGCCCTGGCAACCGCCGAGCACCTGCCCGCCCACGGCCGCGCCGTCCAGGTCCGCCTCGACGGCGCCGCGCTGACCGCGGGAGGGCCGTCGTGACCGCGCCGGCCCGGTCCGGCGTCCGGGTCCGCGACGACCTGGCCGGGCTCACCCCGTACGGCGCGCCCCAGCTCGACGTGCCGGTGCGGCTGAACACCAACGAGACCCCCTACCCGGTGCCGCGGGCCGTGCTCGACGACCTTGCCGAGGCGGTCCGCGAGCTGGAGCTGCACCGCTACCCGGACCGCGAGGCGGTCGCCCTGCGCCACGCGCTGGCGCTGCACGCCGGCCACGGCGTCGAGGGCACCTGGGCGGCCAACGGCTCCAACGAGCTGCTGCAGCAGCTGCTGCTCGCCTACGCCGGCCCGGGCCGCTCCGCCCTGGTGGTCGAGCCCAGCTACGCCATGCACGGACTGATCGCCAGGGCCACCGGCACCCGCCTGCACACCGTCGTCCAGCCGCGCGAGACGCCGATCGAACCCGACGCGGCCGCGGAGCTGGTCGCCGACGCGGGCGCCGACCTCACCTTCTGGTGCTCGCCCAACAACCCCACCGGGGAGGCGGCAACGCCCGAGCTGCTGGCGGCGGTCTGCCAGGCCGCGCCCGGCCTGGTGGTGGTCGACGAGGCCTACGGCGAGTTCGGCGCCGCCCACGCCGCGGCGCTGCTCGGCCGCTTCCCCAACCTGGTGGTCACCCGCACCTTCTCCAAGGCGTTCCGCCTCGCCGGCCTCCGCCTCGGCTACCTGCTCGCCGACCCGTCCGTGGTCGACGGGCTGCGGCTGGTCCGCCTGCCCTACCATCTCTCCACCCTCACCCAGGCGGTGGGGCTGCGAGCCCTCGCCCGCTCGGCCGAGCTGACCGACCACATCACCGTCATCAGCCGGGAGCGGGAGCGGCTGGCCGCCGAGCTCGCCCGCCTGCCCGGGGTGCTGGTGCTGCCGAGCGACGCCAACTTCCTCTGCTTCTCGCTGCCCCTGCCGCCCAGGCAGGTCTGGGCCGGCCTGCTCGACCGTGGCGTGCTGGTGCGCGACGTGTCCGGCTACCCGACCCTCGACCGCCACCTGCGGGTCACCGTCGGCACCCGCGCCGAGGACGACGCCTTCCTCGCCGCCCTGGCGGAGGTGATCGCCTAGTGGCCGGGCCGCGGCGGGCCAGCGTGGAGCGGCGCACCGGCGAGGTGGCCGTGGTCGTCGAGCTCGACCTCGACGGCAGCGGGCGGGCGACCAGCGACACCGGGGTGCCCTTCCTCGACCACATGCTGGCGCAGCTGGGCAGGCACGCCCGCTTCGACCTGGCCGTGCGGGCCAAGGGCGACCTGGAGGTCGACGCCCACCACACCGTCGAGGACACCGGCATCGCGCTCGGCCAGGCCGTGGCGGAGGCACTTGGCGACAAGGGCGGGGTGCGCCGCTTCGGCGACGCGACCGTGCCGCTGGACGAGGCGCGCGCCCGCGCCGCCGTCGACCTGTCCGGCCGCCCCTACCTCGTCTGGGACGTGCCGGTGACCGCCACCGCCGGCGAGCTGGGCGCGTTCGACCCGAGGCAGGCCCGCCACCTCCTCGAGGCCTTCACCGCCAACGCCCGCTGCACCGTCCACGTGGTGCTGGAGTCAGGCGACCTGCCCCACCACACCCTCGAGGCGTGCTTCAAGGCGCTGGCACGCGCGCTCGGGGACGCCTGCGCGCCGGACCCGCGCGCCGGCAGCGGCTCCACCAAGGGAACCCTGGCATGACCCGGCCTCCTGTCGCCCTGCTCGACTACGGCGTCGGCAACCTCCACTCGGCCGCCAAGGCCCTCGACCGGGCCGGCGCCGACGTGCGGGTGGTGCCGGCGGTGGCCGGCGCCGACGGCGCCGCCGCGCTGGTCGTCCCGGGAGTCGGCGCCTACGGCGCCTGCCTGGCCGGGCTCGACCGCGCGGGCGGGCCGGCGGCGGTGGCTGGCTGGCTGGCCGGCGGCCGGCCGCTGCTCGGCATCTGCGTCGGCATGCAGCTCGCCTTCGAGGGCAGCGAGGAGGGCCCGGTCAGCGGCGGCATCGGCGCGGTGCCCGGCACCATCCGCCGGCTCGCCGGCCCGGTCAAGGTGCCGCACATCGGCTGGAACGAGGTCACCCCCCGCCAGGACAGCGTGCTGTTCGCCGGGCTGCCCGCCGGCACCCGGTTCTACTTCGTGCACTCCTACGCGCCGGCGGCCGGTGACACCGCGGTGGCCGCCGTCTGCGACTACGGCGGGCCGTTCGCGGCGGCGGTGGAGCGCGGCAACCTGTTCGGCACCCAGTTCCACCCCGAGAAGTCGGGCGCGGCCGGCCTGGCGCTGCTGGCCAACTTCGTCGCCCAGGCGCGGCTGGCACCATGAGCCGCGCCACCTGAGCACCCGCGTGAGGACGGACCGCCAGTGACCCTCGACCTGCTGCCAGCCGTCGACCTGCTCGGCGGCCGGGCCACCCGGCTCACCCAAGGCGCCGCCGGCACCGAGATCGCCTACGGCGACCCGCTGGAGGCCGCCATGGCCTTCCTGACCGACGGCGCCAGCTGGCTGCACGTGGTCGACCTCGATGCCGCCTTCGGTCGCGGTCCCGCCAACCGCGAGCAGATCGCCCGCATCGTCGCCGCGGCCGCGCCGGCCAGGGTGGAGGCCTCCGGCGGCGTGCGCACCGCCGAGGACCTGCACGCCCTGCTCGACCTCGGCGCGGCCCGGGTGGTGATCGGGACGGCCGCGCTGGAGACCCCCGGCTGGGTGATCGAGGCATGCGCCCGCCACGGCGACGCGGTCGCGGTCGGCCTCGACGCCCGCGGCCAGACGCTGCAGGCGCGAGGCTGGACCGAGCCGGGCGGCGACCTGTTCGAGACGCTCCAGCGGCTGGACGGCGCCGGTTGCCGGCGCTTCGTCTACACCGAGGTGTCACGCGACGGCATGCTCGGCGGGCCGGCCACCGAGAGCCTGACCGCCGTGCTGGCGGCGACCGGCCGGGCGGTGATCGCCTCCGGCGGCGTGGCCGGCCTCGGCGACCTGCACGCCCTGGCCGAGCTGGAGCCGCACGGCCTGGAGGGCGTGATCGTCGGCCGGGCACTCTACGAACGCCGCTTCACCGTGGCCGAGGCGCTGGCCGTCCTGGCGGAGGCGGCACCGTGAGCGGGTGGGGCCGGTGACCCTGGCACGGCGGGTGATCCCCTGCCTGGACGTGACCGCCGGCCGGGTGGTCAAGGGCGTCTCCTTCGTCGACCTGGTCGACGCCGGCGACCCGGCCGAGCTGGCCGCGGTCTACGACCGGCAGGGCGCCGACGAGCTGGTGTTCCTCGACATCACCGCCACCGTGGAGGCGCGCGCGACCCTGTTCGACGCCGTCGCCCGCACCGCCGAGCAGGTGTTCATCCCGCTCACCGTCGGCGGTGGGGTGCGCACCGGAGAGGACGTCCGCGCCCTGCTGCGGGCAGGCGCCGACAAGGTCTCGGTCAACAGCGCGGCAGTGCGCGACCCGGAGTTGCTGTCCGCCGGCGCCGCCACCTACGGGGTGCAGTGCATGGTGCTGGCGATCGACGCCCGCCGCCGTCCCGACGGGAGCGGCTGGGAGGTGGTGGTGGACGGCGGCCGCACTCCCACCGGCAAGGACGCGCTCGCCTGGGCCGAAGAGGGCGCCAGGCGTGGCGCCGGCGAGCTGCTGGTGACCAGCATGGACACCGACGGCCACCGCACCGGCTACGATCTCGACCTGGTGGCCGCCGTGACCAAGGCGGTCGACGTGCCGGTGATCGCCAGCGGCGGCGCCGGCCGGCTCGACCACTTCGTGGCGGCCTGCCAGGCCGGCGCCGACGCCGTGCTGGCCGCGAGCGTGTTCCACTTCGGCCAGTTCAGCATCGCCGACGTCAAGCACGGCCTGGCAGCCGCCGGCCTGCCGGTTCGTGCATGAGACCAGGTGCGCGCCTGGTCAGACACGTCCATCAGCCGCCGCGAGGAGGCGGGCGGCCGGCCCTAGCTCTCGACCTCGTCGCCGGCCGGGGTGACCAGTCCGGTGGCGCCGGTCTGGTTGAGGTTGCGGATCTCGCGCAGGGCGACCGAGAGCATGGCGATGTCGAGCGTCTCGGCCTCCTTCAGGTCCTCCAGCATGTCGAAGCAGCGGGTGACCGAGGAGCGGTTGTGGTCCATCCACCCGTCGATCAGCCGCTCGGCGTCCTCCACCCGCGACCCGGGCCGCAGCACCTGGCAGGTGAGGTCGCGCTGCTCGGAGTAGAGGTCGTCGCGGAGCGCGCCGCGCGCCAGCGCCTCCCAGCGGCTCTGCGACGGCAGCCGCGCGATCTGGTCGCGCAGCCAGTGCAGGTCGATGCGGGCGCCGAGGGCGAACCAGACCGCGGCGACCGCGTCCACCGGCTCGCCGGTGGCACTGGCGACCTCGATCACGTTCAGCCCGGAGAACAGCGCGTCCAGGCTGGCCACCCGGGTGGCCAGCTCCTCGGGGACGCCCTTGCGCACATAGCGCTCCGCGGTCGCGGCGAGGGCGTCGACGTCCGCCTTGGCCAGCAGGCCGGGCAGCTCCCGGCCGAGCGTGGCCACGCCGGGGCCGAAATGCTCGACCGTGGCGGCGATGTCGAGCGGCTGGCGCCGGTTGCGCAGGAACCACAGCGACGCCCGCCGCAGCAGCCGCTTCGCCTCGATCATGAGGGCGTTCTGCACGTTGGTGGAGACGTGGTTGTCGAGTTCGCTCAGCTCCCTCCAGAGCCGGCGCATCTCGAACACCTCGCGGGCGACCGTGTAGGCGCGGGCCGCGTCGGGTGCCGCCGCCCCCGCTTCCTCGTGGAGCCGGTGCGCGAAGGTCGCCCCGACCCGGTTGACCATGCTGTTGGCGATGTGGGTGGCAATGATCTCGCGGCGCAGCGGGTGCCGGCGGGCCTGCTCGGCGAAGCGCTCGCGCAGCGTCTCCGGCAGGTAGCGGACCAGGTCGTTGGCGAGGAAGGGCTCTTCCAGCACGTCGGAGGCGACCAGCTCCTCCTGCATGGTGATCTTGCTGTAGGCGAGCAGCACGGAAAGTTCGGGGCGGGTCAGGCCCTGGCCGCGGTTGCGCCGCTCGGCCAGGGTCTCCCGGTCGGGCAGGAACTCGAGCGCGCGGTCCAGCTTGCCGGCCCGCTCCAGGCTGCGCATCATCCGCGCCTGCTCGTCCAGCAGGTCGCCGCGCTGCGCCTCCATCAGGCTGATGGCCGCCACCTGGCGGTAGTTGTCGAGCAGCACCGCGTCGGCGACCTCGTCGGTCATCGCGGCCAGCAGCTCGTCACGCTGCTTGCGGGTCATGTCCCCGTCGGCCATCACCGAGTTGAGCAGGATCTTGATGTTGACCTCGTGGTCGGAGCAGTCCACCCCACCCGAGTTGTCGATGAAGTCGGTGTTGATCCGCCCTCCACCGAGCGCGAACTCGATCCGGCCGAGCTGGGTCAGGCCGAGGTTGCCGCCCTCGCCGACCACCTTGCAGCGCAGCTCGGCGGCGTCGACCCTGACGCCGTCGTTGGAACGGTCGCCGGCGTCGGTGTGGCTCTCGGACGAGCTCTTCACGTAGGTGCCGATGCCGCCGTTCCAGAGCAGGTCGACCGGCGCGCGCAGCAATGCCTGCACCAGTTCGTTGGGGGTGAGGGCTTCGGCGTCGATGCCGAGCGCCTGGCGGGCTTCTGGACCGAGCTTGATCGACTTGGCGCTGCGCGGCCAGATCCCGCCGCCGGGGGAGAGCAGGCTGCGGTCGTAGTCGTCCCAGGTCGACCGTGGCAGCTTGAAGAGCCGCTCGCGCTCGACGAAGCTCGCCTCGGGGTCAGGGTCCGGGTCGACCAGTACGTGCAGGTGGTTGAACACACCGACCAGCTTGATGTGGCGCGACAGCAGCATGCCGTTGCCGAACACGTCGCCCGACATGTCGCCGATGCCGACCGCGGTGAAGTCGGTCGTCTGGGTGTTCACGCCCAGCTCGCGGAAATGCCGCTTGACCGACTCCCAGGCGCCCCGCGCGGTGATGCCCATCTGCTTGTGGTCGTACCCGGCCGACCCGCCGGAGGCGAAGGCGTCGTCGAGCCAGAAGCCGTACTCGGCCGCGATCGAGTTGGCGATGTCGGAGAAGGTGGCCGTGCCCTTGTCCGCGGCCACTACCAGGTAGGTGTCGTCGTCGTCGTAGCGGACCACCATCGGTGGGGGCACCACCTGGCCGTCGACCCGGTTGTCGGTGAGGTCGAGCATGCCGCGGATCAGGGTCGAGTAGCAGTCGACCACCTCGGCCTGCAGCGCCTGCCGGTCGCCGGGCGGGCGCTTGACCACGAAGCCGCCCTTGGCGCCGACCGGCACGATCACGGCGTTCTTGACCATCTGCGCCTTCATCAGGCCGAGGACCTCGGTGCGGAAGTCCTCCCGCCGGTCCGACCAGCGGATCCCGCCCCTGGCGACCCTGCCGCCGCGCAGGTGGACGCCCTCGGTCCGCGGCGAGTAGACGAAGACCTCGAACATCGGCCGCGGCAGCGGCAGGACCGGGATCTGGGAGGAGTCGAGCTTGAACGACAGGTACGGCTTGCGCTCGCCGTCCGGGTCGGTCTGGTAGTAGTTGGTGCGCAGCGTCGCCCCGATCAGCGTCAGGAAGCCACGCAGGATGCGGTCCTCGTCGAGGTTGGCCACCGAGTCGATCGCTTCGGTCAGCTCCTCGGTCAGCCGGTTGGTGGTCGCCGCCCGGCCGTCCTCGCCGTCCCGCGCCGGCGGGGAATCCTGGACGCTCGGGTCGAAGCGGGCCTGGAACAGCTCGACCAGCCGGCGGGCGATCGACGGGCTGCCGGCCAGCGCCTCTTCCATGTACTCCTGGCTGAAGCTCATCTGCGTCTGGCGCAGGTACTTGCAGTAGGCGCGGAGCACGGCGATCTCGTGCCAGGCAAGCCCGGCCGCCAGCACCAGCCGGTTGAAGCCGTCGCTCTCCGCCCGGCCGCGCAGGCTGGCCGCGAACGCGTCCTGGAAGAGGTCGCGCACCGCCGTCAGCTCGATCTCGCGGCCGTCCGCGTGCAGCAGGCTGAAGTCGTGGATCCAGATCGGCGGTGAGTTCGGCGGGTGCACCTCGTAGGGTCGCTCCTCGACCACCTCGACGCCCATGTTCTCGAGCATGGGCACGGCGTCGGAGAGCGGCAGCGGGTGCTCGGCCCAGAACAGCTTGAAGCGCAGCTGTTCTGGGCCGGACTCCAGCGGCCGGTACAGGCTCATGCCGAGCCCGCCGGAGTCGGCCAGCCCCTCCATGTGCTGGATGTCGTAGACCGCGCTGCGGGCCTGGAAGTCCTCCCGGTAGGCGGCCGGGAAGGCGTCGGCGTACCGGTTGGCGAGCCGGTTGCCGATCTCCTCGCCGTGCTGCTCGAGCAACAGCATTTGCAGGTCGTCACGCCAGGAGCGGCTCGCCTCCACCACGCGCCGCTCGATCTCGCGCACGTCGAACTCGGGCAGCCCGCCCACCGGGATCCTGATGATGAAGTGCAGCCGGGCCAGTACCGACTCGGACAGCTGCACGGCGAAGTCGTCCAGGGTGGCGCCGGGGAAGGCGTCCTGCAGCACCGCCTCGATGCGCTTGCGGACCTCGGTGTTGTAGCGGTCCCGGGGCACGTAGATCAGGCAGGACAGGAAGCGGCCGTAGATGTCGGGCCACAGGAACAGGCGGACGCGGCGGCGCTCCTCCAGCCGGAGGATGCCGAGGACCACCTCGAAGAGGTCCTCCTCCGAGATCTGGAAGAGCTCGTCTCTCGGGAAGGTGTCGACGATGTTGACCAGCGCCTTCTCGTCGTGACCGCCAGGGGCGAGGGCGGCCCGCTCGAGCACGCTGGCCACCTTGCGGCGCAGCACCGGGATCTCGCGCGGCTGGCGGTTGTAGGCCACCGAGGTGTACAAGCCGAGGAAGCGCCACTCGCCGGACACCTCGCCGGCCTCGTCGAACCGCTTGATGCCGATGTAGTCCAGGTAGGACGGGCGGTGCACGGTCGAGCGCGAGTTCGCCTTGGTCAGGACGAGGGCGTGCCTGGCCCGGGCCCGACGCCGCACCTCGGGCGGCAGCTTGGCGAAGCTCACCGAGACCGGCCGGCCGCCCTGGTCGCGCAGGATCCCGAGCCCGGTGTCGGGCACCGACCGCAGCGCGTCCTCGCCGCCCTCCTCGACCAGGTCGTACGCGCGGTAGCCGAGGAAGGTGAAGTGATCGTCGCGCACCCATTCGAGGAACGCCCTCGCCTCGGCCAGCTCGACCTCGTCGATCGGCGGGGGGTGCTCCTCGTACGCGGCCAGGATCTGGTCGACCTGCTCGCGCATCTTCGGCCAGTCCTCGACCGCGGCGGCCACGTCGGCGAGCACCCGCTCCAGCCCTTCGGTGACCGCGGCCAGCACCTCGGGCTCGGTCTGGCGGTCGATCTCCATGTGGATGAACGACTCGCGGGTGGCGTCGTCCGCCTCCGATCCGGGCGGCAGCACCTCGATCAGCTCGCCCGCCTCATCGCGGCGTACGTCGAGGACCGGGTGGATGGGCAGGTGGATGGTGAACCCGTGGCGGTTCAGCTCGATCGTCACGGAGTCGACCAGGAACGGCATGTCGTCGCAGACGACCTCGACGATGGTGTGGACCGAGCGCCAGCCATGCTCCTCGAAGCGGGGGCTGTAGACGCGCACCTTGGGCACGCCCGGCGTCCGCCGCCGGCCGAAGTTCCAGTGGGCCAGCAACGCGCCGTACAGGTCGGACAGGTCCAGGTCGACCAGGTCCTCGGGAGCCACCCCGCCGTAGTAGCGGCGTGCCAGCGCCTCGACCTGGGGAGCCTCGTCCGCCGGCACCTTTTCGTGGATGGTCGCGGCGATGCGGTCGAGAATCTCCGCCTTCGCCTGCTCGGGCCTCGTCGCCATGGAGCTCTCCTCGCTCACGCACCGCCGCGGCGGTCTCGGCCTGGCCGCGCACCCGCGCGCCGCCTGACGGTCTCGACGGTTCGGCTCTGCCTCGCTCTAGGGTAGAGGATCGGCCTGCAACCAACGCTGGTGAAAAATCTGACCCTCGACTCGATCCGGTCGAGCGGGTCGCTCACTTCCCAACTGGCGACTTCGGCCGGCGCCAACAGCGAGATCTGACGAGCCCGGGACCGATTTGCCCCGCCGTCCTCCCGCGTTGTCCACAGATTCGAGCGGACCGTCCACGCGGGTTTCGCCGGCCGATATCGTCGCCGCAATGGTCCCCCTGAAATTGGACGGCAGGAGCGAGCATGCACGAGATCAGGGTCGACCCGTCCGCGTTGGGGGAGACGGGCGGCGTCCTCGGTGCCGTGGCCGAGCGCGTCGACGCCGCCAGGCACGGCCTGGCCGGCCTCGGCCCGGCCGGACCGGCCTGCGGCGACGGCCCTGCCGCCGCCAGCTTCACCCGCATGCACGCCGCCCTGACCGCGGGAGTGGACCGCGCCGGCCTCCTACTCGCGCTGCTCGGCAGCCGCGTGAACGGTGCCGCCGA
>DATLQA010000216.1:0-2112 GCA_035535495.1 Actinomycetota bacterium
CCGCTCGTGCCGGCGTCGGCCAGGGCCGACCGCCAGGCCGCGCGACCATCTGGTGGCGGGGTCTGGACCCAGCGCTCGGCCGTATCCGCCTCACGCAGGCGCTCGAAGGCCGCTGGCTCTCCGGGCAGGCGGCGGAAGGCGACGGAACCGGGCGCGAGCTCGGTGAGCTCCTCGAGCCTTCCGGGCTCGGCGGCGACCGCGAGGCGGCCGTGGCTGAGGCGCCCGATCGTGGCGAACGTACGGCCAAGGGCCTCGGATGGGCGGTCGGAGGCCGGTGAGTCCGCGACCAACAGCGCCCGGGAGGTGCGGGCGGCAAGCGCTGCCAGCAACGCAAGGGGATCAAGTTGCGGCTCGGGTGCGGGGTCGACCCAGAGCGCGTCGGCGCCGGCGGCCTCGAAGGCCTCGGCGTCGGCGAGCCACTCGCCGAGCTCGTCTGGCCGCCTGGCGAGGAGGACGCCGACCTTGATCCTTCTTGGATCCGGCGGAGGAGTCACGGCGCTACCCCGCCTGTCGGCCCGGTTCCCGCATCTCCACCTACGTCTCCCGGCCGACGACCCGCGGGCAGCGGATCAGATGGCCGTAGTCGGCGGTCTTCGAGCTGGAGTATCGCATGCTGGAGATGGCCTTCCCGGTTGCGAGGTTGGTGACCCGCGCTGACGAGATCTCATGCCGGTGGAGGGTCGGCTTGGACCGTTGGCGGCTCGGTCAGCGGTCGGACAGCGATCTCCGCTCCGGCGGGCGCGTCGGTGGCGTCGGCGGGGATCACCGCCAGGGCGTTGCCGGCGGCCATGGCCGAGAAGCTCGAGGTGCCGCGACCCACGAGCGGTTGGGCTCGCAGGCGGCCGGCTTCCCACCAGATGCGGCAGTGGACCAGGTGGAGCCGGCCGGGCCGGAGCTTGATCGGCGCGGTGAGCGTGGCCCGCAGGATGGGACGAGCAGCCGGGGGCTTGCCCTGCAGGGCGAAGACGACGGGACGGATGAGTTCCTCGAAGCTGGCCAGGGCCGCGGCTGGATTACCAGGCAGGCAGCACAGGGCGACCCCGGCGACCCGGCCGAACGCGAACGGACGACCCGGGCGCAGCGCGACCTGGATCGGCACAAGGTCGATGGTGCCGCCGAGCTGGCGTACGAGGTCACGCTCGCCGACCGAGATTCCGCCGATGGTGAGGACGAGGTCGGCCGCGCCGGCCGCCGCGTGGAGTGCCTCGGCCAGCGCGGCCTGGTCGTCAGGTGCCACCGGGCACACGTCGGCGACCGCGCCGAGTTCGGCGAGCAGAGCGGCCAGCGGCGCGGAGACGGCGTCGTAGACCTGACCCGGCCCGAGCGCGGCGCCCGGCGGGCGGACCTCGTCGCCGGTGGGCACGACGCACACAATCGGGCGTGGGTGGGCCATGAGATGGTCGCGGCCCATGGCGGCGGCAACGGCCAGTTGCCCCGGACCGAGGATGATGCCAGCCTGCAGGACCGGCGTGCCGGCGAGGAGGTCTTCACCGGCGGCGCGGACATGCTGCCCCGGCTCGACGGCCCGGTCGATGACCACCGTCCCACCGTCGACCTCCGCCATCTCGACCGGGACGACGGCGTCCGCGCCAGTCGGCATGGCGGCCCCCGTCGCGATCGCGACCGCTGCCCCGGGGACGACCTCACCCGGGAAGGGCCGGCCGGCCAAAGCGCGCCCGAGGACATGGAGCCGCGCAGGTGCCGATGCTGTATCGGCCGCCTGCAGGGCGAACCCGTCCATGGCCGAACTGGCGAACCGGGGCAGATCGGTCGGCGCGGCGAGGGCTTCGGCCAACACCAGGCCGGACGCCTGCGGGAGCGGAACCGGCCGGGGTGGCAGCGGCCGGACGTGGTCGAGGAGCAGGCGGCGCACGGCCGCTGGAGTCCAAAGGTTCTCGGACACAGGACCTCCCCTGCCGGCGGCATGACGCTCGCGCCCTGCGTCAGTCTAGGGGGATCCCAGATGCGAATATCTGCTTCTCTTGCCTGCTTTGGGCCTGCGGTTCAGGCGAAGTCCGTCGCCGGTTACGACTCCTGCTCAGCGTCGCGGGCGGCCTGCTCGACCTCATCGAGGTCATCCAAGCGCCCGCCGGCGGACGCCTTGCCCTCCTC
>DATLQA010000217.1:0-6177 GCA_035535495.1 Actinomycetota bacterium
GCAGCTGGGCCTGGACGGGCTGCGCTTCCACGACCTGCGGCACACCGCCGCCACCCTGGCGGCTGCCGCCGGCGCGACCACCAAAGAGCTGATGGAGCGCATGGGCCACGCCTCGCCGGCGGTGGCGCTGCGCTACCAGCACGTCATGGCCGACCGCCAGGGCGCCATCGCCGCTGCCCTGGACGGGCTGGTCCGCGAGGCCGAGAACGGCAACCGGCCCGTTGGGAGGGCACGTAGAGGGCACGATGGTCCACGGCGGGGGAGCGGCAGAAGGGCCGCAGGCGGTTGACCTGCGCTTTGGGTGGAGCGGGCGAAGGGAATCGAACCCTCACCGCGAGCTTGGGAAGCTCGAGTTCTACCATTGAACTACGCCCGCGCGGTGAGCGATTGTAGCCGCCGGTTTTGAGCTGCGGCAATGCTGGAACCGGTGGCCCGGCGCGGTCGTGGCAGAATGCGCCGACCCCAGTGCCGGCCCGCCGCCGCGGGCCGGCCCCGAAGCTCCCGGAGGCGCCGTCGTGATCCTGTCCGATCGCAGCCTGCGCGAGGCGATCGCCGCCGGCCGGCTGGTGATCGACCCGTTCGACGAGGCGGCGCTGCAGCCGTCCAGCATCGACGTGCGCCTGGACAACCGGTTCCGGGTCTTCCACAACGCCCGCTACCCCTACATCGACGTCAAGGAGCCGATGGACGGGCTCACCGAGCTGGTCGAGGTCAAGCCGGACGACGCCTTCATCCTCCACCCCGGCGAGTTCGTGCTGGGCTCGTCCTACGAGCTGATCGGCATCCCGCCGGACCTGGCCGCCCGGCTGGAGGGCAAGAGCAGCCTCGGCCGCCTCGGCCTGCTCACCCACTCGACCGCCGGGTTCCTCGACCCGGGGTTCCGCGGCCACGTCACCCTGGAGCTGTCCAACGTGGCCAACCTGCCGATCACCCTGTACCCGGGCATGCGCATCGGGCAGATCGCCGTCTTCCAGCTCACCACCCCGGCGGACCGGCCCTACGGGTCGGCCGGGGTGAACTCCAAGTATCAGGGCCAGCGCGGCCAGACCCCGTCCCGCTACTGGGAGAACTTCCGCCGTGACGCCGGCCGGCCGATGGACTGGCCCGCGGCCGAGGACGAGCCGCCGCCGGCCGGCCGGTAGCGCCGTCGTCAGGTGGTGGGGGAGCGCTCCCCGGCGCCGCTGGCGGCGGGCCGGGAGGAGAGCGACCGCTCCAGGACCTGCGCCACGTCCATGACGCGGACCCCCTCGGCCTGGCCCTCCGCCTGGCGCTGCTTGACCGCGTCGTCGAGCATCACCATGCAGTACGGGCAGGCGGTGCCGACCACGTCGGCGCCGGTGGCCAGGGCCTCGTCGGTGCGCTCCAGGTTGACCCGCCTGCCGAGGCGCTCCTCCATCCACATGCGCGAGCCGCCGGCGCCGCAGCAGAAGCCGCGCTCGCGGCAGCGGCGCATCTCCACCTGGCGCACGCCGGGGACCGCGTCGAGCACCGAGCGGGGGGCGTCGTAGACGTCGTTGTGGCGGCCGAGGTAGCAGGGGTCGTGATAGGTGACGCTGGCCTCCACCGGTTCGCTGGGGCTGAGCCGGCCGTCGGCGACCAGCTTGGCGAACAGCTGCGAGTGGTGCACCACCTCGTAGCGGCCGCCGAGGTCGGGGTATTCGCGGGCGATGGTGTTGAAGCAGTG
Organism: Actinomycetota bacterium; assembly: GCA_035535495.1. Taxonomy (GTDB): domain Bacteria; phylum Actinomycetota; class CALGFH01; order CALGFH01; family CALGFH01; genus DASUZB01. The sequence continues at coordinate 1,685 of DATLQA010000217.1, forward strand.
CGGGCAGGAGGCGACCACCTTGCGGGCGCCCACCTGGTTGAGCGTCTCGATGTTCTGCTGGGCCTGCAGCTGGTAGAGGTACTCGTTGCCGAGCCGGCGGGCGGGGTCGCCGGTGCGCGACTCGCGCGGGCCGAGCACGGCGAAGCGCACCCCGGCGCGGTCGAGCAGGCGGACGATCGCCTGGGTGGTCTTGCGGGCCCGGTCTTCCAGCGCCCCGGCGCAGCCGACCCAGTACAGGTACTCGACGTCGTCCGGGATGGTGCCGCTGACCACCGGGACTTCGACCTCCAGGCCCTGGGTCCAGGAGAGGCGCTGGCCGGAGCCGAGCCCCCACGGGTCACCCGAGTTCTCCACGTTGCGCAGCATGGTGCCCGCCTCGGCCGGGAAGCGGGACTCCATCAGCACCTCGTAGCGGCGCATGTCGAGGATGGTGTCGACGTGCTCGATGTCGACCGGGCACTGCTCGACGCAGGCCCCGCAGGTGGTGCAGGACCAGAGCACGTCCTCGCCGACCACGTCGGCGACCAGCTGGCGGTCGAGCACGGCCGGGTCGTGGCCGTCGGGCTGCTCGGCGGACACCTCGCCGAGCAGGAACGGGCCCTTCTCGAAGAGGTGGTCGCGGAGGTCGGTGATCACCAGCTTGGGCGAGAGCGGCTTGTCGGTGTTCCAGGCGGGGCACTGGTCCTGGCAGCGCCCGCACTCGGTGCAGGTGGTCAGGTCGAGCAGTTGCTTCCAGGTGAAGTCCTCCACCTTGCCGACCCCGAAGACGTCGTCCTCGCTCATCTGCTCGGGGTCGATCACCGGGGTCGACAGTGGGCCGAGGGCCTTGGGCCGGCGCGAGAACGCCACGTTCAGCGGTGCGGTGAAGATGTGGAGGTGCTTGGAGTAGGTGAGCAGCACCAGGAAGCCGAGCACGACCGTCAGGTGGGCGATCAGGAAGCCCTCGTCGACGAGCCGGAGCGCGGTCGGGGAGAGCCCGTCGAGCAGCCCGCCGACGGCATGCGAGGCGAACGCGGCGCCGTTGTACGGGAAGGTCTCGCGGGCGACCCGGGCGCCGCGGTAGACCAGCAGGGTGACCACCACGCCGCCGATCATGGCGAGGATCACCCAGGCCTGGCCGGTGTGCGAGCGGTAGAAGCGGGAGGCGCGGTCCAGCCGCTTGGGCGACTCGCGCACCCGGATGACCGCGAACACCAGCAGGCTGACCGCCACGGCAACGGCGATCAGGTCCTGGGCGAAGCCGAGCAGCGGGTTGTGGCCGATCACCGGCAGGGCGAAGTGGTCGTCGAACAGCTCCCCGTACGCCTCCAGGATGGTGGTGAGCAGGAGCACGAAGCCCCAGAAGGTGAAGAAGTGCGCCAACCCCGGCACCGGTCGCTTGAGCAGCTTGCGCTGGCCGAACACCTCGGTGACCTCGGCCCAGACCCGGCTCCAGGCACCCTCGAAGCGCTCGGGCGCCGGCTTGCCGGCGGTGACCAGTCGGGTGAGCCACTCGACCCGCCGCCCGGCGAGGGCGACGGCGAAGAACGTGATGACGGCCCCGGCGGCGAGCTTCACGAAGTCCTCCCTGGAGCGGTTGGTCGACCCGTACCTTCCCAGCATTGGCCCGGAATCAGCTCCGGCCGCAAGTTACCACACGGTAACTTGCTCGGCCCTCCCAGCCTCCGGCCATCCTGCTCCCGGGTGGCCGGGCGGGCCAAGGATCCGCCAATCCAGGAACCTCTAGCCTGTCTGCTCGGTTGATACACGTATTGGTCCTGCTTGGTCCTGCCCGGCCCCAGACTCGCGCATTGGAGAGCTGGCCGTCAGACTTGGGGCCAGGAGGAAGTGATGAGCCTGTTCAGCCTGGCGTCTCCCCCGGCGCCGGAGGTCGCTTGACCATGGACCCGCGGAGCCGGCCCGGGCCTCGGCGGAGCTATGGCGGGCGGTCGGCCATGGAACCACCGATCGCCCGCCCCAAGCGGGGCCTGCCGTTCCTGTTCGGCATGATGGCGGTCGGGATCCTGGCGACGACCACGGTGTTCCTGCTGCCCGCGATCAAGAAGCCGTCGCCGTCGCCGACCGCGCGGGCCAGCGGGACGACCGCGCGCACGATCGACTACCAGCTCCGTGGCTCGGGGCAGCCGGTGACCGTCCGCCTCGAGGTGGCCGCCGACCCGCCGAGCAGGACGCGCGGCCTGTCCGGGCGCCGCAGCGTGCCGCCCAACACCGGCATGGTCTTCCTCTACCCGGTGGACACCACCGGCGGCTTCTGGATGAAGGACACGCTGGTGCCGCTCTCGATCGCGTTCGTGGCGTCCAACGGGCAGGTGGTCTCGACCAACGAGATGGTCCCCTGCCAGGCCGACCCCTGCCAGGTGTACCGGCCGGGGCGGCCCTACCGGTACGCGGTCGAGCTCCCCGCCGGCGCGCTCGCCGCCGCCGGGGTCGGACCGGGCGCGCTGGTGCTGCCACTGCGGGCCGATCTGCTCCCGGCGGCTACCTGAACCGCTGCTCAGAGCCTAAGTAAATCCTTCTATGCAGATTAGTTGACAACGGGGGACTCAACTTACTATCTTGTGCCTCGAACGGCGGCACGAGCCGGCCGTGCCAGCGTCAACAGCACGTTCGAGGTGATGAGATGGCCAAGGCCGTTGGGATCGACCTGGGGACCACGAACTCCGTCGTGGCCGTCATGGAGGGCGGTGAGCCGACGGTCATCCCCAACGCCGAGGGCTCGCGGACCACGCCCTCGGTGATGGCGCTCTCCAAGACGGGAGAGGTGCTGGTCGGTGAGGTGGCCAAGCGCCAGGCGGTGACCAATCCCGAGCGCACCGTGCGCTCGGTCAAGCGGCACATGGGCGACCGCTCGTGGCGCTTCCGGGCCGACAGCAAGGAGTTCTCGCCGCAGGAGATCAGCGCCTTCATCCTGCAGAAGCTGAAGCGGGACGCAGAGGCCTACCTGGGCGACCAGGTGACCCAGGCGGTGATCACCGTCCCCGCCTACTTCGACGACGCCCAGCGCCAGGCCACCAAGGAGGCCGGCCAGGTCGCGGGACTCGAGGTGCTGCGGATCATCAACGAGCCCACCGCGGCGTCGCTCGCCTACTCCCTGGACAAGGAGAACGACGAGACCATCCTGGTCTTCGACCTGGGTGGCGGCACCTTCGACGTGTCCCTGCTGGACATCGGCGAGGGCGTGATCGAGGTCCAGGCCACCTCGGGTGACATGCACCTGGGCGGCGACGACTGGGACCAGCGCATCGTCGACTGGCTGCTGAAGACGTTCAAGGACAACCACGGCATCGACCTGTCCAAGGACAAGATGGCCATGCAGCGCCTCAAGGAGGCCGCTGAGAAGGCCAAGATCGAGCTGTCCTCGACCCTCGAGACCACCATCAACCTGCCCTTCATCACCGCCACCCCGGAGGGCCCGCTGCACATGGAGCAGCAGCTCACCCGTGGCGAGTTCGAGCGCATGACCGCCGACCTGGTGGAGCGCTGCCGCGGCCCGTTCGACCGGGCGATCAGCGACTGGCGGGCCAAGACCGGCAAGCAGATGAGCGACACCCAGCACGTCGTGCTGGTCGGCGGCTCCACCCGCATGCCGATGATCACCGAGTTCGTCAAGCAGCTCACCGGCGGCAAGGAGCCCCACAAGGGCGTCAACCCCGACGAGGTCGTGGCGGTCGGCGCCACCCTGCAGGCCGGCGTGCTCAAGGGTGAGGTCAAGGACATCCTGCTGCTCGACGTGACCCCGCTCTCCCTCGGCATCGAGACCAAGGGCGGCGTCATGACCAAGCTGATCGAGCGCAACACCACCATCCCGACCCGCCGGTCGGAGATCTTCACCACCGCCGACGACGGTCAGAGCGAGGTGGACGTCAAGGTCTTCCAGGGCGAGCGGGAGATGACCTACGGCAACAAGCTGCTCGGCAACTTCCAGCTGGTGGGCATCCCGCCCGCGCCGCGTGGCGTGCCGCAGATCGAGGTCACCTTCGACATCGACGCCAACGGCATCGTCAACGTCTCGGCCAAGGACCGCGGCACCGGCAAGGAGCAGTCGATGACCATCACCGGCGGCACCGCGCTGCCGAAGGACGACATCGACCGCATGGTCCGCGAGGCCGAGCAGTACGCCGAGGAGGACCGGCGCCGGCGCGAGACCGCCGAGACCAAGAACCGGGCCGACCAGCTCGTCTACCAGACCGAGAAGAGCCTGAAGGACTACGGCGAGAAGATCTCCGACGAGGACCGCGAGGCGGTCGAGAAGGCCCTGGCCGATCTCAAGGAGAAGCTGGCCGGCGACGACGTGGTGGCGGTGCGCAACGCCACCGAGGCGCTGCAGCAGGCCAGCTACAAGCTCGCCGAGGCGGTCTACGCCCAGGCCAGGCAGCCGGAGGAGCAGCCGGCCGAGGCCGGCACGACCGCCGCGACGGCGACCCAGGCCGAGGCCGGCTCGGAGCAGGCCGACGGTGACGTGGTCGACGCCGAGATCATCGACGAAGGCGACG
>DATLQA010000218.1:0-26776 GCA_035535495.1 Actinomycetota bacterium
ACGCTGGGGCTGGTCGACGAGGACCGGGCGGCGGCGCAGCGGGCCGGCCGGCTCCCGCCGGTGCGGCCGGTGTCCTGGTACTGGCTGCTGGCGGCCTGCTGGGCGGGGTTCGTCCTGCTCGGCCTGGTCGCGGCCTGGGTCGCGGTCGACGGCCTGATCGCCCCCCGGGACAGCGGCACCGAGCAGCTGCGCTTCGCGGTCGACGTGATCGCCCTGCCTGTCCTGCTGGCCTGGCTGGCGGTCGGTGTGGTGGCGCTGCGCAAGGCCGGCCGCGTCACCCGCTGGCTCGCCGCCCGCGTCGACAGCGGCACCACCACCCGCGCGACCATCTCCAGCTGAGGCGGACGCATGGCCAAGCCCCGGATGGGGCGGACCAAGTAGCGCTGGCGGCCCGCGGCCACCGGCGTGCGTCGGCTACCCGCCGCCGCCCGGGCGGCGGCGGGCGGGCAGGCCGACCAGGAGCGCCACCGCGGCCACGGCGGCGAGCACCCCGGCCGTGTCGAGCAGCAGGCTCGCGGCCCGGCCCGGGGCGGCGCTGAGCAGCGCCGTGCCGGCGAGCACCTCGGCGGCGAGGGCGACCGCGACCACCATGGCGAGCCGCCGCAGGGGCAGGTCGGGAGCTTGCCGGGCGGGCGGGCGGAGCTCGACCGACCAGTAGGCCAGCTCGGCCGCGAGGAACAGGGACACCCCGACGACCGGGGCGGCCGGGTCCAGCTCGCGGGGCGCGGCCACCAGCGCGAGCAGGTAGGCGAGCACGGAGAGGACCAGCGCCCAGCCGACCCCCTGCGCCCAGGCGCGGACCAGCCCGGACGCCAGCAGTGCCAGCGCGACCGCCTCGACGAGCAGCACCAGCGGCACCGCCGTGGCGTTGCCCCTGGCGGTCACGGTGGCGGCCACCGCCCAGCACGCCAGCGCCGCGGCCGCGGTGGTCAGGCGCGCACGTGGCGCGCGAAACGCCGGAATTCCGCCACCTCCTCCAGCACCGCGTCCAGTGCGACCCCGTCGCGCCAGGAGACCACGGCGATGCCGAGCCGCTCGTAGCGGGCCCGCACCGCCTCCCGCTGCAACCGCCAGAGGCGCTCGGCGAGCGCGCCGAACTCGCCAGGTGGCGTCGTGGTGAACGGCAGCGGCGAGACCTCGATCACCGCCAGGTCCCAGCCGCGGGCGTGGAGGTCGACCAGGACTGCCGCGCCGCGCTCGTCCAGCAGCGGCGTGACCGCGATCACCAGCGCGCCGGGCGGCAGCGTCCGGGGCGGCACCAGGGCCAGGCCCTTGTCGACATAGCTCGGGGTGGCGTCGGCCTCCAGCAGCGAGGCGACCACCCGGTGGAGGTGTTCCGGCCCGGTGCCAGGCAGCAGCCATTCGAGCGTGCCGCCGAGCCGGACCAGGCCAACCCGGTCGCGCCTGCCCAGGTAGCGGGCGGCCAGCGCCGTGGCGGCCCGCACGGCGGCATCCAGCGTGCCGCCGGTGGCGCCGCGCGCCTCCGCGAAGGTGTCGAGGAACAGCACGATGTTGGCGTTGCGCTCGGGATGGGCCTCGTTGACCCAGAGCTCGCCGCGCCTGGCGCTCGCCCGCCAGTTGATGCGCCGCACCCGGTCGCCGGCCACGAACGGGCGCAGGTCGGCGAACTCGATGCCGTCGCCCTTGGTGCGGGCGACCTGCTCGCCGGCTGTCGCCCGCGTGTCGTGCGGGCGGATCAGCGCCTTGAGCGCGTCCGCCGCCGGGTAGACCCGCAGCGCTTGGCCAGCTTCCACCAGCGTCTCGTAGTGGAACAGACCGAAGCGGTCGCGGACCCGCAGCCAGACCCGGCCGAACCGGTACAGCCCCCAGCGCCGGCCGTGGACGGTCCAGCCAAGCCGGGCGGGCTCACCGGCGGCCAGGGGCAGCGCGGTCGGGTTGGGGCCGCCGTCGATGCCGAGGCCGGCCGGGACGCCGACCAGCACCTCGACCTGCTCGACGGCGGCCTCGGCGGTCAGCTCCAGGTCGAACCGGACGGCCTGCCCCTCGACCACCCGCTCCCCGTCCAGCTCCGCCCGCGCCTCGATCCGTGGCGGCCGCGCGCCGACCAGCCCGGCCAGCAGCAGCACCGCGAACGGCGCCACCACCGCGACCAGCTCCGGCAGGCCGCCGACCAGCGCGCCGACCAGCCCGAGGGCGACGACGGCGGTGTAGACGCCCAGCTTGCGGGTCGGGTAGCGGGTCACCCCGGCCGCCGGGCTGGCTCGCCGGCGGCCGCCTGGCCGCCGGCGCCCGGGGCTGGTTGGTGGTCGGGGCCGAGGTCGCCGGTGGGCGGGGTCGGCACCTGGGCGAGGCACTCGGCGACCACGTCGTCGCCGCGCACGCGCTGGGCCCACAGCTCGGGGCGGAGGACCAGCCGGTGCCCGAGCGCGGGAGCGGCCACCGCCTTGACGTCGTCGGGGGTGACGAAGTCGCGGCCGGCGAGCACGGCCCGCACCCGGGCGAGCTTGGCGACGGCGATGGTGCCGCGCGGGCTCGCCCCCACCCGCACCCGCGGGTTCGCGCGGGTCGCGGCGACCAGGTCGACAACGTAGCGGCCGACGCTCTCGTGCAGGTAGACCTCCTCGACCGCCCGCTGGGCGGCGAGCAGGTCGGCCCGGCCGGCCACCGGATCGAGGGCGATCTCGTCGGCACGGCGCTCGAGCCGGCGGGCGAGCATCCCCCACTCGTCGTCCCGGCTGGGGTAGCCGATGCCCGCGCGGAGCAGGAAGCGGTCGAGTTGGGCCTCTGGGAGCGGGTAGGTGCCCTCGTACTCGATCGGGTTCTGGGTGGCGAGCACCAGGAACGGCGGCCCGAGCGGGCGGGTGCGGCCTTCGGTGGTGACCTGCCGCTCCTGCATCGCCTCGAGGAGCGCGGCCTGGGTCTTGGGCGGCGCCCGGTTGATCTCGTCGGCCAGGACGAGGTTGGTGAACACCGGGCCAGGCCGGAACTCGAAGTCGCCGCTGCGCTGGTTGTAGACCGACGAGCCGGTCACGTCCGACGGCATCAGGTCGGGGGTGAACTGGATGCGGGCGAAGTCGAGCGAGAGGACCTGCGCGAACGAGCGGGCGATCAGCGTCTTGGCCAGGCCGGGGAAGTCCTCGACCAGCACGTGGCCGTCGGCCAGGATGCCGGCGAGGACCAGTTCGATCGCGTCCCGCTTGCCGACCACGGCGCGCTCGACCTCGTCGAGCACGCGCTTGGCGAGCTCGGTGACCTCCGCCAGGGGGACCGGCACCTCAGATCGCCTCGAGCCGGTCGACCAGGGCATGGAGCGCGTCCGGCGGCAGGCCGGGTGCGGTCCGGTCGGTCGGGGCGGGCCGGTCGGGCCGCACCACCTCCCACAGCTCCTCGCCGAGCACCGCCCTGGCGCCGGCCTCGTCGCCGTCCAGGGCGATGCCCCTGGCGGCCAGCCGGAGCTCGGCGATCTCGCGCAGCACCGGCCGGAGGCGGTGATGCAGGTCGCCCTCGCGCGCGCTGGCAAACCAGAGGGTCTGCTCCAGCCGGCGGAGGTCGTCGGGCACCGGCGGGTCTCCCCCGCCGGTGCGCGCGGCCCGGTCGTAGGCGGAGCGGTCGGCACCCGGCTCGCCGGTGCGCGCGGAACGGGCCAGCCTGGCGATCACCGCCACGGCCACGAGCAGCAGGAACGCCCGGCCGAGCACGGGCCGGTCGGGCGCCAGCGCGCGCACCGCGGCCAGGCCGGCGGCGGCCACGACCAGCACCGCCACCCAGCCGAGCACCCGCCGGAGCATGCGGGCCCGCCCCGGCCGGTGGGGTGGCGGCCGCCGCCTGCCGGCCGCGCCGGGCCCGCGTGGCGGAAGCACCGCCGCGGTGTCCCACCCGCGCCCAGCGGTGACGGGCCGATCCGGCCCGCGTTCCCTGGTCACCGGCCGCCCCCGCCCGCGCCGGCGTCCTGACCCCGGGCCGCCCCGGCGCCCGGCTCCGGTCCGGTGCCCACGGTGGCCACCGCGGGAGCCACCGGCCCTCCCGGCCCGGCGGATCCCGCCTCGGCGGCGGCGCGGAGCTGGTCCCTGACGGCGACCAGCGCCTCGATCGCGTCCTGCTTGGAGGCGGCGCCGATCTGGTGGGGACTGAACCTGGCGCGCTGGAACAGCTCGGTCAGGCGGCGCGCCGAGGGCGCCTCGACCCGGAGCTCCATCAGTGCCCTGGCCAGATATTCCAGCGGCGCCTCCGCCGGGTCGCGTGGCAGGCCGCTGGCCGCCAGGGCCTGCTCCATGCCGGCGTAGGCGGCGATCACCGCGCGGCGCGGGTCCTGCTCGGCCTCCAGCTCAGCGATCGAGCGCTCCATCAGGGCGGAGAGGTCCTCAGCCATCCGCGCCGAGGCTGCACCGGCGCGCCGGCGGCGGGCCACCACCGCCAGGACGAGCAGGAGCAGCAGCGCGGCGAAGACGGCCACCTCCAGTCCGAGGGTGGCCAGCGAGCGCCCGCCGTCCGCCACGCCGTCACCGGCGGCCGTCTCGGGGATGGCCGGGTCGGCCTCGTCCGTGCCGGGCCGCAGGCGCAGCCAGTCGGGCAGGGCGAGGTTGGCGAGCACGATGCAGAGCAGCACCAGGCCGGCCACGATGCGCAGGCCCCGCCACGGCGACCGGCGCGCCGGCGGCCCGCCCATCCGGCGCCGCATCGCCTGCCAGATCATCAGGACGAACTGCACCGTCCCCAACACGAGCAGCAGCAGGTAGAGCGCGCCGAGCAGCCGCGGGGACGCGACCAGCGGCCCCCTGGCCGGGCCGGCCCGCTCCGGCGCGGCCCGCTGGCTCGCCATCGCGACCACCCAGAGGAGCCCGGCCAGCAGCACCCCGAGCGCGACCAGGGCCAGGATCGGCCGCCGGCGGCTGCCCGACCGGCCATCCCGCTCCCCAGCGTCCACGCCCCACCTCCTTCGCCGCACCATTACACGTCGCCGGCCGCGGCGGGTGGTAGCCCGGCGCACCGATTATTAGCGTTCCCTCAGCGTCCTTCGGCATGGCGCTCCCGCCGCGGCCATGACCTGCCAGTCCCGGCCCGGCCGGCGGCGGCGTGTAGCGTGGGCGCACAGCCGCCAGACCGCCGCCGTCCGGCCGCACCGGGCCGCGGCTCGTGCCAGCCACTGGGAGTCGTCATGCCGCCGTCCCACCCGACGCCCGGCGCCAGGAGCGCCGAGGTCCCGTCAGCCAGGGCCGGCGGGCAGGGGCGGCCGGTGGACGCGGTGCTGCTCGACGTCGGCGGGGTGTTCTTCCTGCCCGACCACGCCTCGCTGCTGGACGCGCTGGCTCGGGCCGGGGTATCGGAGGCCGACCCCGGCGGGTTCGACCGCGCCCACTACCTCGCCCTGGCCGCGGCCGAGCAGGACCCGCAGGCGCGGATCGAGTTCCTGGGAGCGTCCGGTGGGGGGACGCCACCGGTCACCGGCGCCGCGAGGGTCGACGCGATCGTCAGCCAGTACCCGCTGACCTATCTGCGCGCGCTCGGCGTGCCTGACGACCGGCTGGACGACGCCAGCCGCGAGCTGTTCGCGCTGACCGCGCCGCGGGTGCCGTGGACCCGGGTGCGCCGCGAGACCGCCGACCAGCTGCACGCCCTTGCCGGCACCGGCGTCCGCCTGGCGATCGTGTCCAACGCCGACGGCACCGTCGAGGAGCTGCTCCGCGAGTGCGGCGTCTGCCAGGTCGGCGAGGGTCCGGGGGTGCCGGTGGCGGCGGTGGTCGACTCGACCGTCGTCGGCGTGGCAAAGCCCGACCCGGGCATCTTCGAGATCGCCCTGGCCGCGGTGGCCGCACCGCCGGAGCGGACCGTCCACTTCGGTGACAGCCTCCTGGCCGACGTGGCCGGCGCGCGGGCGGCCGGCATCACCCCGGTGCATTACGATCCGTTCGGCCTCTGCCCCGGCGACGGCCACCGCGACGCCACCGCCCTCGCCGAGCTGCTGCCCCTGGTCCAGCCCGGCTGAGCCGGCGCCGGGCCTCAGGCGTTGGGCGGGTCGAGCCGCTCGGTGACGCGCTGGTCGGCGTCGAAGACCAGGAATCGGTCGAAGGCGCGCATGAACCAGCGGTCGTGGGTGACCGCCAGCACGGTGCCCTGGTAGCCGGCCAGGCCCTCCTCCAGCGCCTCGGCCGAGGCCAGGTCGAGGTTGTCGGTCGGCTCGTCGAGCAACAGCATGGTCGCGCCCTTGACCTCGAGGAGCAGGATCTGCAGGCGTGCCTGCTGCCCGCCTGACAGGGTCTGCCAGCGCTGGTCGGCGGCGGCGTGGAGCTCGTAGCGGCGCAGCCGGCCGATCGCCTGGCCGCGGTCGAGCCCCTCGGCGTGGAGGAGCTCGACCGGGGTGCGGCCTTCCAGCTCCGGGGTGTCGTGGGTCTGCGCGAACCAGCCGGGCACCACCCGGGCGCCGAGCCGCCAGTCGCCCTCGTGGGCGACCGGCTGGCCGTCGAGCAGGCGCAGGAAGTGGCTCTTGCCGGTGCCGTTCGGTCCCACCACGCAGACCCGCTCGCCGAAGACCACCTCCACGTCGAACGGCCGGACCAGACCGGGGAGCGCGAGCCCCTTGGTCGCCAGCGCCCGGACGCCGGTGCGGCCGCCGGTCAGCTGCATGTGAAGATCTTGCGCCTCGGGCCGCTCGGCCGGGCGGGCCTCGGTCTCGAAGCGCCTGATGCGCGTCTCCATGGCCTTGGCGCGGGAGGCGAACTTGTCCGAGAAGGAGGCGCGCCGCTTGAACTCGCGCAACGCCTCGACCAGCCGCTTGTGCTCCTCGCGGTAGCGGCGATGCTGCTCGTCCAGGCGGGCCAGCCGGTCCTGCCTGGCCTCGTGGTAGCTGGCGAAGCCGCCGCCGTGCACCCAGGTCGCCTTGCCCTCGACGGTGACCACCCTGGTGGCGGTGCGGGCGAGCAGCTCGCGGTCGTGGCTGACGTAGAGGATCGTCTTGGCGCTGCCGGCCAGCTCCTCCTCCAGCCAGCGCTTCCCGGCCAGGTCGAGGTAGTTGTCGGGCTCGTCGAGCAGCAGCACCTCGTCCTCGCCGCGCAGCAGCGCCTCGAGCGCCAGCCGCTTCTGCTCCCCGCCGGAGAGGGTCCGGACCGGCCGGCCCGCGACCTCGTCGAACGGGAGGCCGATGGCAGCGGTGGTGCAGGTGTCCCAGAGGATCTCGGCCTCGTAGCCGCCGGCGTCGCCCCAGCCGCTCAGGGCGGCGGCGTAGCGGACCCCGGCACGGTCGCCGCCGTCGAGGGCGCGCTCGGCGCGGGCGAGCGCCGCGCCCGCGTCCCGCACTCCTGGGGTGGCCAGGCCGAGGAGCAGGTCGCGGACGGTCTGCTCGTCGCGGACCGAACCGATGAACTGGCGCATCACGCCGAGCCGGCCGCCGACCACCACGCTGCCGCGCTCTGGCCGTTCGTCCCCGGCGATCAGCCGCAGCAGCGTGGTCTTGCCGGTGCCGTTCGCGCCGACCAGGGCGACCTTCTGGCCCTCGCCGACCCGGAAGGAGGCGTCGGCGAGCAGCACCCTGCCTCCCGGCAGGGTGTAGTCGAGGTGCGCGATCTCGATGAAGCCCATCGGGGCGTTACGGGGTCGAGGGCCGAACGGTGATCACGACGTTGCCAATTTTCCGCCCCGTCTCGACGTACCTGTACGCCTCGACGATCTGGTCGATCGGATACCACCGGTCGACCAGCGGCTTGAACGCCCCGGACTCGATCAGCCCCTTGAAGTACCGCGCCATCCCCGGGTCGTCCAGCGGCAGGGGGAACATGACCCGCTTGCCACGGAAGAGCGGAGTGATGAGCCCCAGGACTGGATTCATCGACAGCGGGCCCAGATCCGTCGAGAGGTAGATCCCGCCCGGTTTCAACAGGCGCCTGCAGCGGCCGAACGAGCTCTTGCCGACCGCGTCCAGGACCACGTCGTAGGTCTGCTCGTCCTTGGTGAAGTCCTCGGCCGTATAGTCGATGACCCGGTCGGCGCCCAAGCCGGCGACCAGCTCCATGTGCTCGGTGTCGCAGGTCGCGGTCACGGTGACACCGAGATCCTTCAGGAGCTGGACCGCCGCCGAGCCGATGGCGCCGGTGGCGCCATTGACGAGCACGACCTGCCCGCCCCGGATCTTCGATTTCCTGATCAGCGAGAGGGCATAGTGCGACCCCTCGGTACTGGGAGCGGCCTCCTCGTAGGTCAGGTTCGCCGGCATGGTCGCGACCAACCCGTCTTCGGGAATCGCCAGGTACTCGGCGTGCGCACCGAACCGGTCCCCGCTGTACCCGAATACCCGGTCGCCGACCGCGAAGGAGGTCACGCCACCGCCGACCGCCTCCACCTCTCCCGCAAACTCGTTCCCGAGGACCGTCACCCTTGGTCTGGCAATGCCGGTGAAGAATCTCACGATGAACGGTTTGGCCGACCGGAACCCGCAGTCCGTCCGGTTCACCGTGGTCGCGTGAACCTTGACGAGCAGCTCGTTGTCCTTGGCCGTCGGCTTCTCCACGTCCGCGATCCGGACCACGTCCGGCGGACCGTAGCTGGTGTTCACCGCGGCCTTCATGGGTGAACTGTAACGGCAGCGCCGAGGTCGGCGGCAACTCCCGCCACCCAGGTCCGTGGGCGGCCCGTGACGCTAGAAGGTCGGCTTGTCCGGCGGGCCGGCGTCCTCCTCGTCAGAGGCGGCCTGGTCGGGCTCTGACGGCGGGTGCCAACGGGTGACCAGGGAGCGGGCCGCGCGAGCCTCGTCGAGCCGACCGGCCGGGGCGGTCGAGGGCGCCTCGCGCAGCGGCGCCGGGTCGGCCTGGGCCTGCGCGGCGATCTCCACCATGGCATCGGCGAAGGCGTCGAGCGTCTCGACGCTCTCGGTCTCGGTCGGCTCGACCATCAGCGCCTCCTCCACGATCAGCGGGAAGTAGACGGTCGGCGGGTGATAGCCCCGGTCGATCAGCGCCTTGGCCACGTCGAGGGCGCGAGCCCCCTGGCTCTTCTGCCGCCGTGCCGAGAGCACGAACTCGTGCATCACCGGGCGGTTCTCGTAGCCGAGCTGGTAGGCCGGTTGGAGCCGCTCCAGGAGGTAGTTGGCGTTGAGCACGGCCCGTTCGGCGACCTGGCGGAGGCCCTCACCGCCGTTGGCCAGCAGGTAGACGTAGGCGCGGACGATGATGCCGAAGTTGCCGTTCCAGCCGTGCACCCGGCCGATCGAACGCGGCCGGTCGGTGTCCCACCTCCAGGTGTCGCCGTCGGCGGTCAGCACCGGGCTCGGCAGGTAGTCGACCAGGTGCTCGGCCACGGCCAGCGGGCCGGCGCCGGGGCCGCCGCCGCCGTGCGGGGTGGCGAAGGTCTTGTGCAGGTTCAGGTGGACGACGTCGAAGCCCATGTCGCCTGGCCGGGCCTTGCCGAGGATGGCGTTGAAGTTGGCGCCGTCGTAGTAGAGCTGGCCGCCGACCCCGTGGACCAGCTCGGCCGCGCGCGCGATGTTCCGCTCGAACAGGCCGAGGGTGTTGGGGTTGGTGATCATGAACGCGGCCACGTCGGTGTCGAGCGCGGCCTCCAGCGCGTCCAGGTCGACCAGGCCGTTGGCGTCGGTGGCGACGGTGGTGGTCTCGAAGCCGGCCAGGCGCACCGACGCCGGGTTGGTGCCGTGGGCGGAGTCGGGGATGACCACCCGCCGGCGCGGGTCGCCGCCGGCCTCGTGGTGCGCGCGGATGATCAACAGGCCGGTGAGCTCGCCGTGGGCCCCGGCCGCCGGCTGGAAGGTGACCGCGGCCAGGCCGGTCAGCTCGCAGAGCGCGTGCTCCAGCCGGCCGAGCACCTCCATCGCGCCCTGGACCTGCTCGGCCGGCTGGGCCGGGTGCAGGCGGGCGAAGCCGGGCATGGCGGCGGCGACCTCCGCAACCTTCGGGTTGTACTTCATGGTGCAGGAGCCGAGCGGGTAGAAGCCGAGGTCGACCGCGAAGTTGCGGTGGGCGAGGCGAGTGTAGTGCCGCACCAGGTCGCGCTCGGAGACCTCGGGCAGCCGCACCGGCGTCCGCCGGCGCGCCGACGCCGGCAGGGCCTGGTCAAGGTCGACCTCTGGCAGCCCGTCCTCAGGGACGGAGGAGGCGCGCCGCCCGGGAGCGGAGCGCTCGAAGATCAGCGGCTCCACCTGGCCGGCCCTGGTGCCGGCGGCCCAGGGGGCCGCCTCGAAGCCGGCCGGGTCGCCGTGGCTGGTCGTGGCGGTCATCTGGTCACCTGCCCTTCCCCGTCGTTGCCTTCGAGCCCCTTGTTGACCGGGGGGCTACCGCTCCGCTCCTTGAGCCCCCCGGACCCCCCGAGCACCTAGCCCATGGCGTCGGCGAAGTGGTCGATCTCGGCCTTGCTGCGCCGCTCGGTGACGGCCACCAGCAGGCCGTCCTCCAGGCCGGGGGCGAGGCCCGCCAGGGGCAGGCCGGCCAGCACGCCGTGGTCGGCAAGGCGCCGGCAGACCTCGGCCGGGTCGGCCGGGAGGCGGACCACGAACTCCTTGATGAACGGCTGGTCACCGAAGGCGAGGCGGACGCCGGGCAGGGAGGTGAGCCGCTCGGCGGCGTAGCGGGCGCCGCGCAGGCAGCGCTCGGCCACCTCCTCCAGGCCCTTGGGGCCGAGCCAGGCGAGGTAGACGGCGGCGGCCAGCGCGTTCAGGGTCTGGTTGGTGCAGATGTTGCTGGTCGCCTTCTCGCGCCGGATGTGCTGCTCGCGGGCTTGCAGGGTGAGCACGTAGCCGCGCCGGCCGTAGCTGTCCAGGGTCTCGCCGACCAACCGGCCGGGCAGGCGGCGCACGTCCTGTGCCGCGCAGGCGAGGAAGCCGAAGGCGGGGCCGCCGTAGTTGGGGTGGTTGCCGAGCGACTGGCCCTCGCCGACGACCACGTCGGCGCCGAGCCGCCCCGGCGGCTCGAGGAGCCCGGCCGAGAGCGGGTCGAAGCTGACCAGCAGGCGGGCGCCAACCTGGTGGGCGACCTCGGCGGCGGCGGCCACGTCCTCCACCACGCCGAGGAAGTTGGGCTGCGCCACCAGCAGGGCGGCGGTCTGGTCGCCGGCCTTGCCGCGCGCCTCGTCCAGGTCGGTGTGGCCGTCCAGCGCGCCGACCTCGACCAGCTTGAGCTCCAGGCCGCGGCTGTAGGTCTCGAGCAGCTCCCGCACCCGCGGGGCGACCGCGGCCGAGACCAGCACCTCGTGCCGCCGGGTGGCGGCCACCGCCATGGCGGCCGCCTCGGCGACCGCCGAGGCGCCGTCGTACAGCGAGGCGTTGGAGACCTCCAGGCCGGTCAGCTCGCTCACCAGCGTCTGGTACTCGAACAGCGCCTGCAGCACGCCCTGGCTGGCCTCCGGCTGGTAGGGCGTGTACGAGGTGGCGAACTCGCCGCGGCCGGCGAGGTACCAGACCACCGCCGGCACGAAGTGGTCGTAGACCCCGGCGCCCAGGAAGCAGGTCAGCTCGTCGAGGTGGCGGTTGCGGGCGGCCAGCCGGGTCAGCTCGGCGGTCACCTCCTGCTCCGCGTGCGGCCGCGGCAGGTCGAGGTCGGTCGGGGCGCGCAGCTCGGCCGGGATCGGCGCGAACAGCTCATCGACGTCGTGGATGCCGAGTGCTTCGAGCATCCGGCTGACGTCCTGGTCGGTATGGGGCTGGTAGCTCACCCGCTGCCCTCCTCACGTCCTGCTGGCGAGCCGGTGGGGCAGCCGGGCATCGTCAGGCGTTGAGACGACATAGCAATACAGCGATGGGTCGCCATATCGATAAAGGGATCTGTCCACATGGCGCGGCGGTTCAGTCCCGCCCAGGGCGGCCGAACGGGCCCTCGCCGGGTGATTGAACCATCGCCCTTCCGGACGCCGCAACGAGCCCGGGTGGAGGGTGCCAGCTCAGCCGCTGGCTCGGGGCGCCGCGGCCGGACCGCCGGGGAGCGGCTCGCCGGCGGCGCGCCGCGGGCGAGCCGGGGCGGCCTCGTCGGGCTGGCGGGCCTCTGGCGCTTCTTCCAGCGGGAGGTGGGCCACGTCGCCCTCGGTGTCCGCCCAGACCCGGCCGACGGCGATGCCGAACACGGCCTGCCCGTGCGAGAGGACGTCGATCACCTCCTCGCCGGAGCGGCAGGAGTAGATGTGCTGGCCGTCCGAGATCAGGGTGACGTCGGTGAGCGGCCGGCCTTGGGAGGAGCTGCGCAGGTAGCGGATGGCCTCGCGGATCCGCTGCAGCGAGATGCCCGCGTCCAGCAGGCGCTTGATGATGCGGAGCTCGACCAGGTCGCCGAAGCTGTAGAGGCGGTGGCTGCCCGAGCCGTCGGCGGGCCGGACCGACGGGGTCACCAGGCCGGTGCGGGCCCAGTAGTCGAGCTGCCGGTAGGAGATGCCGACCAGGTTGGACACGGTGGGACCGCGGTACCCGGATGCCGCCGGGTCCGACGAAGCGTGATCGGCCATCCCACCCACCCTCCGACACCTGCGGTGGCGCAGACGAATTACAGCGATGTGAGGGTCCAGCCTAGGGAGCGCAGAACCGGACGTCAACGACCGTCGACGGCGGATTCGGGACGGACCTTCAACTTCAAATCGAGGGTTCGGGCGGGGTGGCGGCGGCTACTCGAAGTCCTCCGGGCTGACCTGGTCGAGGAACTCGCGGAACTTCCGCACCTCGCGCTCCTCGTCGTCGCTCTCCTTGATCAGGATGGAGGCCTCGCTGAGCACGCTCTCCTCCGCGAAGATCGGCGTGTTGGCCCGCACCGCCAAGGCGATGGCGTCGCTCGGCCGGCTCGACACCGAGAACCGGCTGCCGTTCTGGCGCAGCTCGATGGTGGCGTAGAAGGTGCCTTCCTTCAGCTCGGTGATGACCACCCGCTCGACCGACACCACCAGCTCGTCGAGGAGGTTCTTGAGGAGGTCGTGGGTGAGGGGCCGGGCGGTGGCGACGCCCTGCAGGGCGAAGGCGATCGCGGTCGCCTCGACGTTGCCGATCCAGATGGGGAGGAAGCGCTCGCCCTCACGCTCCTTGAGGAGCACGATCGGCGTTTGGGTTGGGAGCTCGATCCTGACGCCGACGAGGGTCAGCTCGACCAACGCACAACCCCCTCGAGCATCATCCCCCGGCGCCCGGCTGGGCACCTGTCCAGATTCAGAGGCTATCAGACGCCTGCACCGGACGCGACCTGCGTACCGCCTTGATAGAGCGGCTCTCAGGGCCTTCCCGGCCGCCGCGGGCAGGCCCGTGAGCGGCACTTCGGCGGCTGCCCGGAGCGGTCAACCGGGACGTTCCGGCGGCTGCCTCAGGCGGCCCGCGGGGCGAGGAACGGGTCGATCTCCGGGCTGCGTGCGCCGGGCGGCACCGGGCCGGGTCGGAGGGTCTCAGGGTTGGCGGCACCGTCGGCCGGGCGCAGCGCCACCGGGGCGATCACGCTCGTGCCCGCCACCACCCAGGCCGCCGGCGCGCCGCCCTGGCCGGGCGCGCCCGCGGCGACCCGGAGGGCGACGCGGCCGAGCAGGTCGCGCCGGACGAGGGCGTCCACGTCGGCGGTGACCTGCCAGCCGCCCGCCGGCGCGCTCACCACCTGGCCGGCCCTGGCCAGCCGGGCCCGGACCAGCGCGGTGAAGCCGTACTCGAACAGGGCCCGCAGGTCGGTGAAGGCATTTGGGGAGCCGAGCGCGACCGCCACCAGGCGGCGGCCACCGCGGCTCGCGGAGGCGACCAGGCAGCGGCGGGCCAGGTTGGTGAAGCCGGTCTTGCCGCCCTCGGTCCAGCGGTAGCCGAACAGGAGCTCGTTGCGGTTGTTGAAGCGGCGGAGCGGCCGCGGGCCGGGGATGGTGGCCCGCTTGGTGGCCACCAGGGCGCGGAAGTCGGCGCGGCGCATCGCCACCGTCCACAGCCGGGCGAGGTCCCGCGCGCTGGTGCGGTGGCCGGGCCGGTCCAGGCCGTGCGCGCTGGCGTAGTGGGTGGCGGCCAGGCCCAGCGCGGCCGCGCGGCCGTTCATGCGCCGCACGAACGCGGCCTCGGAGCCGTCCACCGCCTCGGCGAGCGCCACCGCGGCGTCGTTGGAGCTCTCCAGCATGAGCCCGAGCAACAGCTGCCTGACGGTGAGGTGCTCGCCGGCGCGGAGCTGCAGCGAGGCGTTGACGCCGAGCCGTCCGGGCGCGGTCCCGATGGTCACCACCCGCTGCTGCCGCAGCCGTTCCAGCACCAGCAGGGCGGTCATGACCTTGGTGGTCGAGGCCATCGGGCGGGCGCGGGCGGCATCCCTGGCGAGCAGCACCTGCCCGGTCGCCGCGTCGGCCAGCAGGAAGGAGCGGGCCCGCACGGCCGGCATGGCCACCGGCCCCGGCGGCGGCCCGGCCAGCTCGGCCGGGCGGGCGACGGTCGGGCCGGCCACGGCCGGCGGCGCCGCCGGCACCGCGCCGAGGACGACCGCCAGCAGCACCAGCAGGACTCGGGACGCGCGGCCTCGCTGAGGCGGGTGGCGCGGCGGCCGGTCGGCCGGCCGTCGCGGCGTGCGGCGGGCCAGCCGCCTGGTCACGTTCGGGGAATCAGCTGATCGTGGTGCGGCCGGGGTCACCGGTGCGGCTCGGTGGTCGCCTCGGCGAAGCCCGACACGGCTTCCCGCAGGGCGGCGTCGCGCAGGCGGCTGCCCAGCTCGGCGAGCGCCTCCAGGGTCTCGCGGGCACGGCCCCGCGACTCCGGGTTGCGCTGGCGCACCAGCGGCGCCACCACCTGCTCGAACAGGGCCGCCTCGCGCTCGGCGAAGATCTTGTACATGCGCAGGTGGCGGGGTTCCAGGCCGTAGTCGCCCAGCTCGCGCGCGAGCCGCAGCACCACCAGGTCCTCCCCGTCGTACCAGCTCCCCCGCTCGCCGGTCCCGCGCGCCGTGACCAGCCCGAACTCTTCCAGCTCGGCGAGCCGGTCGACGGTGGTGCCGGCCGCACGGCAGAGCTCCTCGCGGCTGAACTGGGCGTCGGACGGAGGCGCGCCGGAGAGCAGGCCACGGGTGGGGGCTGGCTGGGTGGCCGGCGCGGCCTCGGGCAGGTGCCGCGGGGTGGCGGCCGGCTGCTCGATCCTTGACGCCTCTGGCGCGGGCCTGGCGGGCGGCTGCTCCCCGGTCGCCTCGAGGTCGGCCAGCCGTTCCCGGATGACCCGCAGGGGCAGGTACTGGTCGCGCTGGGCCCGCAGCACGAAGCGGAGCCGGGCCACGTCGTCCTCGGAGAACTTGCGGTAGCCGGAGGCGGAGCGCCGCGGGTGGACCAGCCCGGCGCCTTCCAGGAAGCGGATCTTGGACACGGTGATGTCCGGGAACTCTGGCTTGAGCAAGGCCATGACCTCGCCGATGCTCATCGTCCGGTCCTTCCGGGCCCCACCGCCGGTCCCTTCTTCGATTTCCGGGGGGCTGCCGCTTCGCTCCTTGAGCCCCCCAGACCCCGGAGGACTGCCGCTGCGCTCGGGTCCTCGGGACCCCCCGCTGCCCCCGTTGACCCGCGGGCCGCTGGCCCGGTCGCCGACCCCGCCCGCCTGGGGCGTGCGCTGCCCCGACCCCGCCATGCCCTCGGGCAGCACGGCCGCCTCGCGCTCGACCGGGTCGGCCATCGTGGCTACCCCGACCCTGCTCCGGCGCCGGGGCCCGCCCCGGCGCTGGCGCTGGGCCGGCCGCCCGCGAAGAACACCAGCTTGAACTTGCCGATCTGCAGCTCGTCGCCGCCGACGAGCTCGCCGTCCTCGACCCGTTCGCGGTTCAGGTAGGTGCCGTTCAAGGAGCCCACGTCGTAGACGCTGAAGCCGTCCGGCGTCCGGCGGATCTCCGCGTGCCGGCGCGAGACGGTGATGTCGTCGAGGAAGATGTCGCTCTCGGGGTGCCGGCCGGCGGTGATGACCTCCTTGTCGAGCAGGAAGCGGCTGCCCGCGTTCGGCCCCCGGCGGACCACCAGCATGGCCGTTCCCTCGCGGAGCTCCTCGACCGGGGCGGCGACCTCCTCCTCAACCTCAGCCTCCAGGTCCTGGGCGGCCAGGCTGATGGTGGTGGTCGAGTCGTCGGCGGTGGACGACACCAGCGCGGCGCCACAATTCGCGCAGAAGCGCGCGCCTTCTGGGTTCTGGTGACCGCACTGGGTGCAGAACATTCCGCCCTCCGGACTATGGCGTGGTACGAAGGCTGACTGTAGAGGACCGGTTGAAATCGGGTCAACGGAAACGGACGACTCGGCAGCCGGGCGCAACGGTGGGGTCGGCGGCCCCGCCGGACGGGCCCGCAACGCCTGGTCCGGCGGGGGCGGCGCGCTCGACGCCGGCTCCGCCGCGGGGTCGGGATGCCTATTCCTCAGCCACCAGGTCACGGTAGGCACCGGCGTCCATGAGCGCTTCGGCCTGGCTCGGCTCGGTCATCGTGACCGCCACCAGCCAGCCCTGTCCGTAGGGGTCGGAGTTGATGATCTCGGGGCTCTTGTCGAGCTGCTCGTTGCGCTCGGCGATGGTTCCGCTGACCGGGCTGTAGATGTCAGAGACCGACTTGGTCGACTCCACCTCCCCGAAGGTCTCGCCGGCGGTGACGGTGGTTCCCACCGGCGGGATGTCGACGTAGACGATGTCCCCGAGCGCGTCCTGCGCGTAGTGGGTGATCCCGACCACGGCCCGGTCACCCTCGATCCTGGCCCACTCGTGCTCCTGGGTGTACTTCAGATCCTCTGGATACGTGCCGCTCATGCCGGTTCTCCTTGCTCGCGCGTCGGCCGGCACCGCCGTGCCGTTCCAAGCAAGGCTGCCCGGCCGACGCCTCGCGGGATCCACGCGGTACTGCGGGTCGAGCGCGTGCCAAGCCGGGCGCCGACCGGGCAGACCTTGTCGAGGTCGGCGCTAAGCCAAGCACAGCCGCTGCCGCCGCGCCAGGACACCTCGCTCCGGCCGCGCTGGTGTCCGTCCGCCGCGGGCCGGCACCGTGGCGTCCTCGCTGCTCGGCTCACGCCCCTGGGGCCGGGGGGCGGCCTGGTGGTGCCGGCCCGGCCGGTTTGGTGCCCCGGTGCACCACTTTGCTCCAGGGGACGTAGTTGGAGACGAAGGAGTCTTTCCGCACCACCTGACCGTTCTGCGTAACCGTGCGGTTGACGGTCACGTCGAACCCTGCCGAGCCGTTGCTCTCCACCTTCTGCTGGCCGACCGCCAGGGTGGGGTCGTCCTCGAACTTGGTCGGCGGGCTGCGGAAGTTGTACGGGTCCGAGGTGGTGAAGTTGACCTGGTAGCCGCGCGAGGTCGACCAGAGCGTGACGGTCATGCTCGCCGAGGTCGCCACCGCGGTGATGTAGATGCCGTAGCGCGAGTCGTTGCGGAACTTCAGGTCGGTCGACGGCCAGTTGAGGGTGGCGTCGCGGCCCATCGGGTAGTGGCTGATGTGCAGGCTGTGGTTGCGGCGCTCGACCACCGGCAGGCCGGCGAAGAAGACGGCGTTGAACATGGTGGTGCCCGCCTGGCAGACGCCACCGCCGAGGCCGGGGACGATCTCCCCCTCCTTGATCACCTTGGCGGTGCGGTAGCCCTTGCCAGGCGTGCGCTCGCCGGTGGCGGCGTTCATGGAGAACACCTGGCCGGGCATGACCAGGCTGCCGTCCACCGCGGCGGCGATCAGGGAGATGTTGTGGACCCTGGGAGCGTCGCTGGCGCTGAACGTGGTGGTGAACCTCGAGATGACCTCGTTGACCCCGAGGGCCTTTGCCGCCTCGGTGGTGAGCTTGGGGTCGGAGGTGACCACCGGCAGGGCCGCGGTCCGCGCGCCGTCCTTGCCGCCGGCGGCGAGCAGTGCCGCGGCCGCCTTGGTCGGGTCGACGGTGCTGCCCTTGACGCCTGGCAGCAGCCGGATGCGCGAGCCGGCGGGCTGGAAGCTGGCGTCCCGCGGGGTGGTGTAGGCGAACGGCGCACGGGCGTGCAGCAGCCGGTCGACCGTCTTGGGATCGAGCGCCACCAGCAGGCGGCCGCCCTGCACGCGGGTGCGGAGGCCGGCGGCCAGCGCCGCCGGCGGCAGCGAGGCCCGCCGCCCGGCGGCGGTCACCGCCACCGGCGCGGACAGGAGCTTGCGGGCCTGGTCGAGCGCTGCCTGCGCGGCCGCCTGGCCGACGGTCGGGCGCTGCGCCGAGATCGGGATGGCGACCTCGGCGCCGGCCGGACGGTCGGCCGCGGCCAGCAGCGCCCGCTCAGCGCCCGCCGCGTCCACGCCACGCCCTGGCGTGCCGTCGACCAGCTCGACCTGGGCGCCGGTCACGCGCAGCGCCGGCTCCTTGATCGGCTGGCGGATCTGGGCGTCCAAGCGGGCCACCGCCCGCCCGAAGCTCGGCCGGTCGAGCCGCGCGCTCCAGGGCAGGTCGACCCCGCCGAACCAGGTCCGCAGCCGGTTGAGGTCGAACATGCCGGAACGGCCCACCTCGAAGGCGGCGGCGACGCTGTCGTCGAGGTCGAGCTGGATGCCGGCCTGGGAGCGGGGCAGCTCCAGGCGGGCCTCGGAGTGGCGCAGCACCAGCGGCCGCGCCCCGACCGCCTGAGCGGCGGCGGCCAGCTTCGCCCTGGCCGCCACCTGGCCGAGGCCGCCCAGGTCGATCCCGCCGACGGTGACGCCGCGCCGGACCGACCCGGCCGCGAGTGCCGTGTCGGCCACCACCAGTCCGAGCACCAGGATCAGGGCGAGCGCCGCGGCGAGCAGCGGCCGCGGCAGGCCGAGCACCCGGACGGGTCGCCCGCCGCCGGTTCCGGCGGCGGGCGGTGCCGGCTGGCCCTTGGCAGCTGGTGCCGTCGTCGGCGGCGACCAGGCGGGCGGCCGCTCGGACCCCTGGGTCGCCGGCGGAATGGAGTCAGCCGGCGCGGCCGCCTGGCTCCCGGGAGCCGGTCGGGTCGCGGCGCCGTCGGCCACCGTCGCGGCGCCGCGAGCCGGCGCCGACGGCTGCCACGGGTCCCACGGCCAGGTGCCGGTGTCGGGTCCCCGCTCCCGCTGGTCGGGGGGATCGGCCGCCTTGGACGGCAGCGACAGCAGGCTGGTGTGGACGATCGGTCCCGGCACGGCGGCGCCGGCGGCCAGCGGCGGCTCCTGCTCGAACCAGGACGGCGTGGTGAGGGAGCGGCTGATCCGCTTCGGCTCCGGAGCGGCGGGCGCTGGCGCGGCGGTGGCGCCGGGCGCGGGCCTGGGCGCGGCCGGCTCGGTCAGGACGACCGGACGCCGCCGCCCGGCGTCCGGCGGTGGGGTCCGGGGCTCATGGAGCGGAGCGGTGGCCCCGGACGGATGCGGTGGCTCGGCCTGGGGAGCCGGCTGGGTTGCCTGCTCAGCCGCTCCCTTGGTCGGCGGATCGACGACCGCGATGGCAGGGCTCCTTCCTCTGCGCTCGGCATGGGGCGGTTCGGGGCGGACCCGCTGGCCACGCCGGCGGGTGGGATCTGCCGACCCGGGGGAAGCCAGCGGCCTCGGGTTCGTCGGACCTTGTCAAGTCGGACGCAAGCCTAAGAGGCAGGTCACCACGCGGGCAACACGCGAAGGTCACAGCAGGGCAACGATGAGCCGGACCGTCAGCCCTGGTCGGTCGCCCGCCTGACCAGCGCCTCGTACTCGTCGAGGAGCGCCTTGGCCGCGGGCTCGCTGCCGGCCTCGGCCCACAGGTGGGTGACCGGCTCGGTGGTGTCCGGGATCACCAGCACCCAGTCGCCGTCCTCACCACCGGCGGGGTCGTAGACCTTGATCCCGTCCACGTCCTTGGTCCGCAGGCTCTTGGTCGCCTCCACCACCTGGCGCATCACCGCGCCCTTCAGCTCCCACGGGGTGGGCACGCGGCCATGGACCACGTGGGAGGCGGGCAGGGCCGCGAACGCCTCGGCCAGGCTGACCCGCTGGGTGGCGAGCAGCTCCAGCAGCTTGCCGAACGCCATCAGCCCGTCGTACACGGGGTGCAGGGCGGGGAAGACGTAGCCGCCGCCCTCGCCCCCGGCGAACGAGACGCCCTCGCCCTGCGCCGCGCCGGTGATCGCGCTGGCCGAGAGCTTGGTGTCGAGCACCTGCCATCCGCGCCTGGTGGCCAGCTCCAGCGCCTGCCTGGTGGTGGAGACCGGCAGGGCGACGGTCCCTTCCGGACCGGACTGTGCCACCAGGTCGACGTAGAGCAGCAGCGCGCGGACCAGCGGGATCACCTGGCCGGTGCCATCGACCAGCATGAGCCGCTCGGCGACGCCGTCGAAGCGCACCCCGAGGTCGGCGCCGGAGGTGGTGACCAGCCGGGCGAGCCTGGCCACGTCCTGCTCGCGCTGCCGCTCCGAGGGGGCCATGCGGTCCTCGTCGAGTTGCCCGTTGACCACCAGGCTGTCGAGCCCGAAGCGGGGCAGCAGGTACGGCAGGACCAGCGAGCAGGTCCCGCCGCCGGCGTCGATCACCACCTTGAAGCCGCGCTCGGAGATGGCCCGGGTGTCGAGCGCGTCGACCAGGGCGGCGGTGTAGCGCTCCACCGCCCGCGGCGGGTAGGCCAGCTCGCCCATCTCGCGGCCGAAGGCCCGCCGGAACTCCTCCCGGTTGTAGGTCCGCTCGATCTTGCGCTTGGCGCTGTCGTCCAGGTCGGTGCCGCCGTCGCCGAACACGGCGATCTCGATCGCCTGGCTGTCGCGTGGCGAGGTGCGCACGTACATCCCGCCCGAGCCGCCGGCCATGGTGGCGGCGAAGCGCAGCGCCGGCGCCGGGGCCAGCTCCAGGTCGTCGCAGTGGACCCCGGTGGAGTTCAGCCCGGCGATCAGGGCGCGCTTGAACGCCCGCGAGACCCGGCTGGCGTCGCGCCCGAGGTTGACCCTCGACCCTTTCTTGAGGGTTGAGCCGAACGCCATCGCCACCCGCAGGGCCAGCTCCGGGGTGACGTCGATGTTGGCCAGGCCGGTGACGCCGCTCTCGGAGAACAGCGTGCGGGCGCCGCGGCCCTCCCAGATGATCGACTTGGTGACCACCGCGCCGGGCTCGACCGTCTTGAACGGGTACACCTTGACGTTGGGCAGCAGGACCGCGCCCTGGCCGATGTTGGCGTTGTCACCCACCACCACGCCGTCCTCGACCCGGCCGTTGCGGAGCACGTCGGCGCCGCGGCCGATGACGCAGCCGCGGACGTGGGCGCCGGGCCCGATGTAGGCGTTGTCCTGGACCACCGCGCGGTGGACGAAGGCCTCCTCCTTGACCACCACGTTGGCCCCGATCACGGTGTACTCACGGAGGGTGGCGCCCGCCTCGACCTTGGCGAAGTCGCCGATCAGGACGGGGGCGTGGAGGATCGCGTCCGGGTCGACCTCGGCCCCCTCGCCCAGCCACACGCCCGGCCTGACCTGGAAGCCGCGCACGTCCATGCGCACCTTGCCGTCCAGGATGTCCTGGTGGGCGCGGCGGTAGGCGTCCAGGTTGCCGACGTCCTCCCAGTAGCCCTCGGCCACCCAGGCGTACAGCGGCGCGCCCTTGGCGAGCAGGGTGGGGAAGACGTCGTCGGCGAAGTCGGAGGACCCCTCGGCCGGGATGTAATCGAAGATGTCCGGTTCCAGCACGTAGATGCCGGTGTTGATGGTGTCGGAGAAGACCTGGCCCCAGTGCGGCTTCTCGAGGAACCGCTCGATGCGCCCGTCCTCCTGGGTGATCACGATGCCGAACTCGAGCGGGTTCTCCATCCGCTTGGTGACCACCGTGGCCATCGCCCCGCGTTCGCGGTGGAAGGCGGCGGCCGCGTTCAGGTCGATGTCGGTGAGGCCGTCGCCGGAGACCACCACGAAGGTCTCGCGGAGCTGCTCGGCGGCGTTCTTGACGCTGCCGGCGGTGCCGAGCGGGCGCGGCTCGGTGGCGTACACCAGGTCGACGCCCATGTCGGCCCCGTCGCCGAAGTAGTTGCGCACCTGGCTGGCGAGGAACTGCACGGTCACCACGATCTCCCGGATGCCGTGGTTGCTGACGTGCCGGACGATGTGCTCCATGATCGGCCGGTTGGCCAGCGGCAGCATCGGCTTGGGCTGGTTCGCGGTGAGCGGGCGCAGGCGGGTGCCCTCGCCGCCCGCCATGATCACGGCCTTCATCTGCTGCTGGCGTCCTCCTCGCTTGCCCGCATCGGGGACCGGGGTGTGGCGCCGCACGTCTCGCCAGGACGGGTCCGGAGCCACCCTACCCCGATCGTCCCGGCATCGAAGGGTGAAGCGGCCCGGCGCGGCGACCGGCTACCTCGCGGCGCGGGCGGCCCGCAGCCCCTGCAGGGCCATTCTGACGTAGACCACTCCCGCCACGTAGTAGAGGACGACCCCGAAGGCCAGCAGCGCCAGGCCGAGCGCGCGGGCGGCGGGGGCCAGGGCGAGGCCGGTCTCCCCCACCACCAGGGTCGGCAGTGCGAACAGCAGCACGAAGGTGGCGGCCTTGCCGACCCACACCACGTCGGGAGGCCGGACCCCGCGGCGGGCGAGCAGGGGGAAGCCGATCAGCAGGAGGAGGTCGCGGCCGACCAGCAGCAGCACCGCGGGCAGCGGCACCACCTCCCGGATCACCAGCGCGATGGTCACCGAGGCGATCAGCAGCCGGTCGGCGAGCGGGTCCATGAGCTGCCCGAGGCGGGAGACGGAGCCGGTCCTCCTGGCCAGCCAGCCGTCCACCCAGTCGGTGCTGCCCACCACGGCGGTGAGCCAGAGCCCGGCGGCCCAGCGGCCGTCGGCCAGCAGCCAGGCGCAGACCGGCATGAGCAGCAGCCGGGTGAAGGTGATGACGTTGGGCGCGGTCAGGATCGCGCCCATCCGCTCGGAGGTGCCCTCGGTCCCTCCGGCCGCTGCTGGCGGAGCGCCGGCCGCCTCCCTGTGCAGGAGGGCATCCTCGGTGCCGTCACGCTCGGTCATGCCAGGAGCGTATACCGCGCCGCCCTCAGCGGCCGCGCCAGTTCCCGGTCGCGTCGAGCCGAAGGTGCAGCCCGCCCACGTAGGCCTTGGCCCGCTCGCGGCCGGGACCGGCGGGCCAGGCGTCAAGGAAGCGGCGCTGCGCCCGGATCGAGCTGTACTCGTTGCGCACGTTGTCGCAGTGGCCGTGCTCGTGCACCAGCACGTCGGCGACCCAGAGCAGGCTCGGCAGACGGTAGCGGCGCGCCGCCCGCAGAGCAGCCTCCGGGTCGATCATGGTCAGGCACTCGCCGTCGGAGGTCACCAGGGTCTGACCCTGCACGTCAGGTTCGCAGAGCACCCGGTCGCAGAGGGAGATCCCCCAACCGGGAGCCTCCCGGCGCATGGCGCGGTACCGGTCGGGGTCGCGCCGGCGGATCTCCTCGATGGCCCTGGCGAGCAGGTGGTCGGGCGTGTCACGGCCGCGGGCCGGCCAGGGACGCGCCTCGGTGAGCGGGTTGCCGGGTGCCTGGGGGCGCTCCCGCCACGGCGGCCGCGACCGCGGCGGGCGCTCGGGCCCCTCGGCGGTGGCGATGCGGTCGAAGGCCAGGTCCCCGCCGGTGACCGCGGGCGCCGGCAGTTCCGGGCCGGCCGCGGCCGGACCCGCGTACATGACCAGCAACGCGACCGCGACCACCAGGCTGGGACGCCGCCGCACCCGTTCCGGCAGCCGGCCGGTCACCGGCCTGACGCGTCGGCGGCATGCCGCCAGCAGCCGGCCGGTGGCGCGCGCTGTCTGCATGACCGACCCTCGCCAGCTCGACGTCCGGCCCGATTGCAGCCTGCCAGCACCGGCCTGCCCCGGGCAAGGAACGACGGCCCGCCGGCACGGCTCACCGGACCAGCGGTAGGGGCGGCGCCAGCGGCGACGGAGGCGGTTGCTTCGCGCCTCGTTCAGGCGATCCTCGGAGATTGGTCGGGACGGCCGGATTTGAACCGGCGACCCCCAGTCCCCCAGACTGGTGCGCTAACCAAGCTGCGCCACGTCCCGAAGCCGGCTGCCTGGACAGGAGGTCCCGTCCAGAGCCCTGGCGGCCGTCAGAATACCACCGATCCGCCCCTTCTCAGACGCCTGCTTGGGCGTCTGCTGGCGAGGCTCAGGCCTGGTCGCGGCGCGGGTTGCGGACCCGGGCCACCACGCGCAGCGGGGTCCCCTGGAACCCGAACGTGCGACGCAGGTCGTGCTCGAGGTAGCGGCGGTAGGCGGGTGCCAGTGGCCCGGTGGTGAAGAAGACGAACTCGGGCGGGGCGACCTTGGCCTGGGTGACGTAGCGGATCTTGACCGCCCGGCCCCTGGCCGGCGGTGGCGGGGTGCGGCCGGTGGCGGCGGCGAGCCACTGGTTGAGGGTGGCGGTCGGCACACGGCGTGCGCGCTCGGCCAGGACGGTCTCGACCCGGCCCCAGATCTTGTCGACGCTCCGGCCGGTCAGCGCCGAGACGCGCAGCAGCGGCGCCCAGTCCACGAACCACAGCCGGTGCTCCAGGTCGCCCTGGAAGCGGCGGCGCGCCTCCTCGTCGATCAGGTCCCACTTGTTGGCGAGGATCACCAGCCCACAGCCGGCCTCGACCGCGCGGGCGGCCACCTTCTGGTCCTGCTCGGCCACGCCGGTCGGCCCCTCGAGCACCAGCAGGGCCACGTCGGCCCGGTCGACCGCCTCTAGGCTGCGCACCAGCGCGAAGTAGTCGGCCCCTTCCGCGCGCGCGAAGGAGCGGCGCATGCCGGCGGTGTCCACCACCCGGTAGCGCCGGTCGTCGTGGACCACCACCGAGTCGACCGTGTCCCTGGTGGTGCCGGGAGTCTCGTCGACGATCGCGACCTCCGCCCCGACCAGCCGGTTGAGCAGGCTCGACTTGCCCACGTTGGGGCGGCCCACGATCGCGAGCGCGGGCACGTCGGGCTCTTCGGCGGACGAGCGCTCGGCACCGAGCAGCTCGACCACCGCGTCGAGCAGGTCGCCGGAGCCGCGGCCGTGCAGGCTCGAGACCGGCTGCGGCTCGCCCAGGCCGAGCGACCACAGCGCGCCGACGGCGAGCTCCTGGTCGGGACCGTCGACCTTGTTGGCCACCAGAAGCACCGGGATGCCGGCGCGGCGGAGCCGGGCCGTCACCGCCGCGTCCTCCTCGGCGACCCCGACGGTGGCGTCGACCACGAAGAGCACCAGGTCGGCCTCTGCCATGGCACGCTCGGCCTGGTCCACCACCCGGGCGGCCAGGCCCCTCGCCCGCGGCTCCCAGCCGCCCGTGTCGACCAGCTCGAAGTGGCGCCCGTCCCATTCGGCCTCGTACGGCACCCGGTCCCTGGTGACCCCGGGCACCGCCTCGGTGATCGCGGCACGCCGGCCAAGGAGCCGGTTGACCAGGGTGGACTTGCCGACGTTGGGCCGCCCGACCACCGCCACCCGCGGCAGCCTGGCGCTGCCCGGTCGCGGCGCCGGTAGATCTGTCGTCGAATCATTCTGTGGACTCATAGCTGTATCAATTTGTCGATTGATCGCTCTTTCCTGGCCGAGGACGCCTCCGCCTGCCGGACGAACTGCTCGAGGGTGCGCCGCAGCGTCTCGGTCGCCGCGCGGCGGCCGGACCGGCCGCCGCCTGGGTCGGGCAGGTCGAGCGGCGGGCCGACGACCACCCGGACGGGCGAGGCGAACGGCAGCCAGCCGCCGCGCCGCCGCACCCGCTCGCTGCCCAGCAGGGCCACCGGCAGCACCGGGCACCGCTGGCGCAGGACGATGTAGCCGAGGCCCTCGTGGACGGTGGCGAAGCGGCCCTCCCCCCTGGTGCCCTCGGGGAACAGGCCGAGCACGCCGCCGCGGGCCAGGACCTCGTCGGTCTGGCGCAGGGCGTCGCGGTCGAGGCCGCCGCGGCGGACCGGGAACTGGCCGATCCAGTCCAGGATCGAGCCGAGCGGCCCGACGAACAGTTCCGCTTTGGCCATGAAGAACACCGGCCGGCGCACGGCGGTGGCCAGCAGAACCGGGTCGACGTTGGAGCGGTGGTTCGCCGCCAGGATGACCGGACCGCTGGCGGGCAGGTGGTCGGCGCCGTCGACCCGGAGCCGGAACCACACCCGCATGAGCGGCTTGACCACCAGCCCGGCCGCGCGGTTGTTGCGACCCGCGGCCGCCGTGGTCACCGCGACCGTCCGGCCCTGGCCGCTTCGACCAGCCCGACGATCTCGGCGACGACGTCGCCGGCGTCGCGGTTGGTCGAGTCGATCACCACGGCGTCCGGGGCGGCGCGGGTCGGCGAGGTGGCCCGCCCGCTGTCCAGCCGGTCGCGGCGCGCCACCGCCTCCGCCGTCTCGCCCCCGGCCGCCGGAGCGTGCCGGCGGCGCGCCCGCTCGGCCGCGTCGGCGGTGAGGAAGACCTTGACCTCGGCCTGCGGCCAGACCACCGTGCCGACGTCGCGTCCCTCGGCGACCACCCCGCCGAGGCCGATGACCGCGCGCTGCAGCTCGACCAGCTGCTCGCGCACTGCCGGCACGGCCGAGACCGGCGAGACGGCCGCGCTCACCTCGGGGGTGCGCAGCTCCTCCCCCATCACCGCGCCGTCGAGCAGGACCCGGACCGAGCCGGTCCGGCCGGGCGCCAGCTCCAGGGTGAGGTCGACCGACTTGGCGGCGGCCGCGACCGCGTCGGGATCGGTGGGCGAGACCCCTTGGCGGAGCAGGGCAAGGGTCAGGGCGCGGTAGGTGGCTCCGGTGTCGAGATGGCGGAGCTGGACGCGGTCGGCCACGGCACGGGCGACCGTGCTCTTGCCCGAGCCGGCCGGCCCGTCGATCGCCACCACCACGTCGTCCATGTCGTCGTACGGATCGTCGCCCAGCGATCCGAGCATTGTTTCGACTCCTCACCACGGCTGGGTGTCGGTTGGGTGGGACCGGGGAGCACCACCGGCAGGGGGGCGCGCCTCAGAGTCTACCCGGAGCCGGTGGACCACCGCCCCGCCCGC
>DATLQA010000219.1:0-3468 GCA_035535495.1 Actinomycetota bacterium
TGTCCTGGAGCCCACATGGGACATCCGCGGTCCCATGGGCGAGTTACCCGTCGAGTGGCTCCACGGCGGTCGGACCATCCGGGACCACAGTCATCACCACCGACCACGGCCGCACACGAACAGCCAGGAGGCCTCCAGCGACCGACCGGTCCTCCCGGGTGGCCGCGTGCTCGGCAGCGCCGAACGACGCAAACCTCGTGACCGTCATGCCGTGTCCGTCGACGTCCCGCAACGGCCCCGCAGCCACCAGCAACCCGCGCTCGAGCAAGCCTGCCACGAACACATAATGCTGCTCGATGCCGGGCTGCTCACCGGCGCGGCGGTCGGGATCCCAACGCGGGCCGGGCGTGTGCTGCAGCACCTGCCACTGCGCCGGCTCCGGCGAACTTCCTTCCTCGCTCACGCATTATGTCCAGAGCGCAGTGGCCTGCCTCGATCAGGGGTCGTGTCCAGCCCGCGGGCGCTCTACAGTAGGAGTGTGCGCTTGAGTGGGTTGGAGGCCGGCGTGGCGAACGATTACATGCTTGTGCACGCTCCCAGACCGCTCATCGAGACCTTGATCATGACGGCCGGGCGGGTGGCGCCGAGCCGCGGGGTATTCCGCAGCGCGGGGGCGGCCTAGTGTCGGTGCCGGGCCGGCGCCCACCCTCCGGCCTGCGGGGGCCCGCCGGGCAGTTGCGGGGACGGCGCCGCGAATGCGAGCTGCTCGACCGGCTCATCAAAGCTGCTCGCGCCGGTGAGAGCCGGGCGCTGGTGGTGCGCGGGGAGCCGGGTATGGGCAAGACGGCGCTGCTGGACTACCTGGCCGAGCACGCCTCGGGCTGCCGGGTGGCGCGCGCCGCCGGGGTCGAGTCGGAGATGGAGCTCGCCTACGCCGGGCTGCACCAGCTTTGCGCACCAATGCTGGACCGCCTGGAGCGGCTCCCGGCTCCCCAGCGTGCCGCGTTGCGGACCGCGTTCGGCCTCGGTTCCGGGTCGGCGCCGGACCGCTTCCTGGTCGGGCTGGCCACCCTCAGCCTGCTGGCCGGCGTCGCCGAGGAGCAGCCCGTGCTCTGCCTGGTGGACGACCAGCAGTGGCTGGATCACGCATCGGCCCAGGTCCTTGGGTTCGTCGCCCGTCGCCTGGCGGCGGAGTCGATCGGCCTGGTGTTCGCGGCGCGCGTTCCGGGCGAGGAGTTGACGGGGTTGCCGGAGCTGTCCGTCGAGGGATTGGGGGAGGCCGATGCGCGGGCGCTGCTGGACGCGGTGGTGACCGGCCCGTTGGACGCCCCGGTCCGCGACCGGATCGTGGCCGAGGCCGGTGGCAACCCGCTGGCGCTGCTGGAACTGCCGCGGGGAGTGGGGCCGGCGGAGCTGGCGGGCGGGTTCGCCCTCCCCGACGCGATGCCGCTCTCGGGGCGGATCGAGGAGAGCTTCCGGCGACGGCTGGACGCGCTGCCGGTCGACACCCGAGAGCTGTTGCTGGTCGCGGCGGCCGAGCCGGTCGGCGATCCGGTGCTGGTGTGGCGCGCAGCCGGGCGGCTCGGGATCCGGGCTCAGGCGGCGACGCCAGGAGCCGAGGCCGGCCTGCTCGAGGTCGGCACCCGGGTGCGGTTCCGTCATCCGCTGGTGCGCTCGGCGGCCTACCGGTCGGCGTCGCTGCAGGAGCGGCAGGACATCCACCACGCCCTGGCGCAGGTCACCGATCCGAAGATCGATCCCGACCGTCGTGCCTGGCACCGCGCGCAGGCCGCGCCCGGGCCCGATGAGGACGTCGCCGCCGAACTGGAGCGCTCGGCCGGCCGCGCGCAGGCGCGCGGAGGCCTGGCCGCAGCGGCCGCGTTCCTGGAGCGCGCCTCGATGCTGACGCCCGGACCCGCCCGCCGGGCTCGGCGCCTGCTGGCGGCGGCCCGGGCCAAGCGCGCCGCCGGCGCCCTGGACGCGACACTGGGCCTGCTGGTCGCGGTCGAGGCTGGACCGCTCGACGCCCTGTCGGCCGCCGAAGTGGAGCACCTCCGCGGATTGATCGCGTTGGTACAGCGAGGCCCCAGCGACGCCGCTCGGCTGCTGCTGCGTGCGGCCAGGCGCCTGGAGCCGCTCGACGCTGACCTGGCCCGTGACACGCACCTGGAGGCGCTCTGGGCCGCGATCTGGGCCGGCGACCTGGGCAGCCCCGGCGGGGTGGGGGCGGCGGCCGAGGCGGCGCAGGCCGCGCCCCCCGGTCCGGAACCGACGCGTGCGGTTGATGTCCTGCTGGAGGCGTTCGCACTGCGGTTGACGCAGGGGTATGCGGCGGCCGCGCCGCTGCTGACTCGAGCGCTCGAGCTGAACCTCGCGCTGGACGTCACCAACGACGAAGCCGGGCTCTGGCGCTGGCTCGCCGGTGGAAGAGCCGGCGCCATCGTCGCCCTCGAGCTGTGGGACGCCGAGTCCTGGCATGCCCTGGCCGCTGTCCAGGCACAGTTCGCCCGCGATGTGGGCGCGCTCGTGCACTTGCAGTACGCGCTCAACTTCCTCGCCATGGCCCACCTATTCGCCGGCGACCTGACCACGGCGGCGCGACTCATCGACGAAGATCGCCTGATCGCGGAGGTGACCGGGAACCCCCCGGTTGGGTATGCCGCGATGGCGCTCCCGGCCTGGCAGGGTCAGCAGGCGCAGGCGTCGGAACTGATCGAGGCCACCTCGCGGGCGGCGACCGCACGCGGTCTCGGCAGGATGGTCAGCTTCGCTGACTACGCGAGCTCGGTCATCTACAACGGCCTCGGTCGCCACGACGCGGCACGCAACCCCGCGTGGCGAGCCTTCCAGCGTGACGAGCTCGGGTACGGGCCGTATGTCGTGCCCGAGCTGGCCGAGGCGGCGTCTCGGACCGGTGACGTCGAGCTGGTAAGGGCCGCACTCCAGTGGCTGTCCGAACGCACTCGGGCGGCACCTACCGAGTGGGCGCTGGGGATCGAAGCGCGTGTCCGGGCCCTGCTCAGCCAAGGCGATGCCGCCGAGCCCCACTACCGCGAGTCGATCGACCGGCTCGGCCGTACCCACGTCCGCGTGCAGCTCGCCCGCGCGCATCTGCTGTACGGCGAGTGGCTGCGCCGACAGCGCCGCCGCCTCGACGCGCGGGCACAGCTGCGCATCGCCCACGACATGCTGAAGGCGATGGGCCTCGAGGCGTTCGCCGAGCGAGCCAGGCGCGAACTACAGGCTACCGGCGAGACCGCCCGCAAACGGAGTGTCGAGACCCGCAAGGTGCTGACCGCCCAGGAGGCTGTGATCGCCCGGCTGGCCCGCGAGGGGTTGTCGAACCCGGAGATCGGCAGCCGGTTGTTCATCAGCGCGCGCACGGTCCAGTCCCACCTGGGCAAGGTCTTCGCCAAGCTCGCCATCAGCTCCCGCGGCCAGCTGGACCAGGCGCTGGCCAGCGACCCGGCCACCGAGCTGAAGTAGCCCACCAGCCAGTCGCGCTGACCATTGGCGGATGCGAACGCT
>DATLQA010000220.1:0-3217 GCA_035535495.1 Actinomycetota bacterium
CTGGGCAAGCTCGGCGTGGCCAACCGCACCCAGGCGGTCACCCGGGCTCGAGAGCTGGGGCTGCTCGGCTAGGTGTACTGCCCGGGGAGGTTGGTGCAGCGGGTGATCGGTGGCTGACCGCCAAGTGAGCTGTGGGGCCGGTGGTGGTTCTGCCAGTGCAGCCAGGATGCGAAGGCGGCCCGGCGGGCGGGTTCGCTGGCGTAGAGAGGACATCTCGGGCTGTGTCCGTCTTCGGCGATCTGGCGGTCGCCGTGGCCGTGTCAGTCGGCGGCGATGAACACAGGAGTGAGCGACACCTCGAGCGTCACCCGGCCGTCGAGCACCTCGGCCGGTTGCGCCTGGCCGAGCGCGTCGACCGCCGCTGCCCGCGCCGCCGGCCACGGCCAGCCGAACGCCACCGGCGGCTCGTCCTCGCCGTCGAACGGGTCGCGCTGCTCCCACACCACCAGCAGCGGCCCCCGCCCGCGGCGCCGCACCTCGAACAGCATCAGGTCGGGCCGCGCCGGCACCTGCAGGCGGGTCACGCCGTCCACGCCCGCCAGCCGGTCGGCCAGCAGGGCGAACGTCTCGGCGGACGGGTACCGGTGGCGCAGCTCGGTGCCCTCGTAGTCCAGCAGCGCGAACTTGCCGAACAGCAGGTCCATCACTGACAGCGGGTCCTCGTAGCCGGGGATGTCCGGCGCCAGGTTCCAGCACACGGTCCGGCGCACCCCGGCCGACAGCGCCAGCAGGTTGCGCATGACCAGCTCACGGCGGTTGATGCGGTGCCGCTTGTCCTCCAGCTGCGGCGGGCAGCCGCGCATGAACATTTGCAGCTGCGGCGGCAGGCTGGCCATGCGCTCGTACAGGCTGGCCATGGCGGCCTGCTCCGGGGTCCGCCGCGCCCCGGCGGCGTCCGCGCCCTGGCCGCCGCCGGACCCGCCCGCTCCCGCGGCGAACGCCGCGGCCATGGCCTGCTCCAGCGCCGCGGTCGCCTCGTGGAACAGGTTCGGCCATGGGGCGTTGTACTCGCCGACCACCAGCGGCTTCTCGTAGCCGAACGCGCGCATCATCCCCCGGGCGGTGTCGATGTCGGCCGGGATCCGGTCGGCGGGCCCGTACAGGTGCAGGTCGAACAGGTCGAAGTAGTCGCGGCCGTCACGCAGCAGGGTGTCGAAGAACTGCCGCTCCGGGCTGTCGGGGGCGCCGGCCGGCAGCGCGTAGGGCGCGCCGCCCAGCACCACGGCCGCGTCGGGGTCGGCGTCCTTGACCGCCCGGTGCATCACCCGGAGCTGGGCGACGTAGTCGGCCGCAGTGCCCGACCAGGTCAGCCCGACGTTGCTGGGCTCGTTGTCGCACTGCCAGAAGCGCACCCGCCCGCCGCAGTGGCGCACCAGCCGGTGCACGAACCGGTAGTAGGCGTCCTGGTCCTTGGCCGGCGAGGGCGGCAGGAACTCCGTCGCCTGCTGGGTCGCCCAGCGGGAGCTCGAGCAGACGGTGACCCAGACCTCCTCGGAGCCGTCCAGCTGGTCCAGGAACGCGTCGACGGTGTCGAAGCGGTCCTGGCCGGGCTCGGGCTCGATCTGCGACCAGTAGAAGTAGACGCGGACCAGGGTCGCGCCCAGGGCGCGAAGCTGCGGGACGAACTCGTCGGGCTTGCCGAACAGGCCGTAGCTGATGGCGCGGACGATCCCGAGCCTGACGCCCGGTGGAACCATGTCACCCATCGTTTCTCCTTTACCGTGCGCGCCGGGCGGCGTCGGCCTCGCGGCGCAGCTCGGCGATCCGTTCCCGCGTCAGGGCGCTGCTTGAGGTCCGGTCCCGGGAGGGCCGTTGAGCTGGTCGACGCTCGGCGGCGTGCGGATCGACGGGCTCATGGTGCCCCAGATGGCCAGCACCAGACCGAACCCGGCGAACAGGGCGATCGTGGCCTGGGCGGAGGCGGCGCCGAGCAGGACGCCGGCCGCCAGCGGGCCGAGCGGTGCGATGAGCAGCGAGATCGTGCTCCGCACCGACTCGGCACGGCCGAGCAGCCGGTCGGGCGTCATCGCGATCCGGTAGCCGTGGACGACCGAGTCGGTCGACGGGATCGCCAGGGCGGTGGGCAGGATGCTGGCGGTCAGCACGTAGACGTTCGGCCAGACCAGGAACAGGGCGCAGCCGGGCCAGGTCCAGAGCTCGAGCAGCAGCACGGCGCGGACCGGGAGGAGCCGGCGGAGAAGCGGCGACACCAGCGAGCCGAGGAGCAGGCAGGCGCCGAACGCGGCGACGAGCGCGCCGAGCGTGCCGCCTGACAGCCCTTGTCGCTCGCCGACCACGACGACGACGAGGAGCAGGCCGGGGCCGAGGAAGTTCGCCAGCCCGAACAGCAACGCGCAGGTCCGCAGGAACCGGTGACCCCAGAGGAAGCGGATTCCTTCGCCGAGCCGGGAGCGCAGCGGCGAGCGGTCGGGCTCGCGTTGCTGCTGGAACGGCGCCCGCATCGCCAGCAGCGAGACGGTCGAGCAGGCATACGAGGCCGCGTCGACTCCGAAGGGCAGCGCGCGGGCGAGCTCGAACAGCGCGCCGCCGAGCGGCGGCCCGGCCAGCCGCACCGCCGCCTGCCGGCCGGTCTGGGCACCCGCGGCCGCCGGCAGCTGGCGTGCCGGCACCGCCGCGCGCAAGGCGCCGGGGTGCGCGGCGGCGAACAGGGCGGCGCCGCTGCCCTCGACGAAGGCGACCAGCGGGATCGCCCAGAACGCGACCCGATGGGCCAGGATCGTCACGGCGAGGCCGCCGAGCGCCAGGACGCGGACGCCGTCGGCGGTGATCATCAGCCGCTTGCGGTTCCAGCGGTCGGCCGCCAGGCCAGCGGGGAGTGCGAGCAGTGCCAGGGGCAGGGCTCGCGCGAACGCGACCACGCCGGTCTTGGCGGCCGAGCCCGTCACCGCCAGCCCCAGCAGCGGGTAGGCGATCGAGGTCGACTGCGTGCCAGCGTCGGAGAGCAGCTGACCGACCTGGAGCAGCAGGAAGTCGCGATTTCGGCGCAGCGGCACCGCGGTCACGTCTCGATCCTAAGCAGCAGCTCAGAAGTCCTGCACGTAACTCTGGCGTGATCAGAAGGAACTCGCGGGGCTAAGGGCAAGGCTTCAGGTGGCCCACTAGTGGCCGGGGCTGGGCATGCGGCCTTTGGCGATCTCCTCCATCGCCTTCCGGTCGATGCGGTCGTTGGGGACGACCGCCACCCGGCATGGGGTCA
>DATLQA010000221.1:0-6034 GCA_035535495.1 Actinomycetota bacterium
CGTGCACCACCAGATCACCCAGGACCCGGCCGGCCCCTTCCACGTCCAGCTCGTCACCGTCTACCTGTCGGCCCCGTCCACGGTGGACACCGTGCTCGCCCGTGACGCGCTGCCCGGCTTCGAGACGACCTCGTCGATGGCCCGCCGGCGCGGGGCGGCCATCGCGGTCAACGGCGACTACTGGGACCCCGACCTGAGCGGCCGGCCGGTCCACACCTACGCCGAGGACGGCCGCCTGATCCAGACGCCAAGGACGCTCGGCCGCAACTTCGCCCTTGACGCCCGGGAGACCGCCGCGTTCATGGACTTCCCCAACCCTCGGGTCACGGCCGAGCTGCGCCGGAGCGGCGGCACCGTGCCGGTGCAGCGGGTCAACCGCGGCGCCCCCGCCGGGGACGACGTGGTCCTGTTCACCCCGGAGGGCGGCGCGATCGAGCGGCCGCCGGAGACCGGGTTCTCGGTCCACCTGCGGGCGGCGGCCGGCCCGGCGGTGCGGGACGACGGCTGGGTCGAGACCGTCTACACCGTCGAGCCGCCGCCGGCCGCGGCCGGCGGCGCGGTGCCCGCCGGCACGGTGGTGGTCTCCACCCCGGAGGGCGGCGTGCACGTCCAGGCCCTGGCGGCGCTCGAGCCGGGCGACGAGGTCGGGCTCGCCTACGCGATCGCGTGGGGCCGCCGTCCAGGCGGCAACGGGCCCGGCGTGCTCGACACCCTGGGCGGCAACCCCACCCTGGTCGAGGGCGGCAGGGTCGTCAGCGGGAACGTCGACGGCACCGCGCCGTTCTTCCGGCGCAACCCGAGGACTGGCGTGGGGGCGACCGCCGACGGCCGCCTGCTGCTGATCACCGTCGACGGGCGCCTGCCCGGCCACAGCGTCGGCATGACGCTGCGGGAGTTCGCCGAGCTGTTCGTCCGCCTGGGCGCGGTCCGCGCGCTCAACCTCGACGGTGGCGGCTCGACCACCATGGTGGTGCACGGGACCATCACCAACCGCCTGTCGGAAGGGCAGGAGCGGCAGATCCCCAACGCCCTGCTCGTCCTGGCCGGCGCCGACGAGTCAGCCCGGCCGGGCTTCCGCGACCTCCCCCCTGAGGAGGTGGAGCCGTCCCAGCCCGACCTCGCGGCCATGGCCGCCGACCCGGCGTCCACCGCCGGCCTGGCACAGGCCCTGCGCGAGCTCGGCGAGCCGCTCCCGGCCGACTTCCACCGCCTCGCCGACGACCTCGAACGCCGCCTGCGCGGCGGCGACGCCCCGGCGCCCTAGCGGGCGCCGGGCGCGGCCTGGTCGGGTGCCTCCCGGTCGGGGTCGCGGACCCCTGGCCACAGCAGCCCGGCCACGGACACCGGCACGCTCAGCAGGCCGCCGGCGACCAGCACAGCGGTCGCGCCGACCGCCGCGGCCAGTGGCCCGGTCGCCGCGATCGCGACCGGCTGGGACCCGACCGAGATCAGCCAGTCGAGCGACGAGACCCGTCCCAGCACGCGCGCGGGCACGCGCTCCTGGACCAGGGTGGTCCAGATCAGGTTGCCGAGCTCCATCAGCAGGCCCGCCAGGCCGTACAGCACGGCCAGCGCCACCACTCCGCGGGCGACGCCGATGCCGGCCACGACC
This sequence comes from Actinomycetota bacterium, assembly GCA_035535495.1. Classification (GTDB taxonomy): domain Bacteria; phylum Actinomycetota; class CALGFH01; order CALGFH01; family CALGFH01; genus DASUZB01. The sequence continues at coordinate 1,613 of DATLQA010000221.1, forward strand.
AGCCCAGAGGGGATCCAGACGGCGTACATCGCGGTGACGCGCCAGCGCGGCAGGCCCAACTGCCCGGCGAGCAGCACCGCCAGCCCACCGCCGAGGCCGAACGCCGCGTAGACCAGCCCGAGGTCGCCGGCACCCGCGCCCAGCCGGCGGACCATCACCGGGAGCAGCACCTGTAGCGGCCCGCTGACCAGGAAGTTCGCGAACGCGGCGACGACCAGCGTCACCCAGATCCAGGGCTGCCCGCGGGCGAAGGCGAGGCCCTCGCTCACCTCCTGTGCCATGCCCCCGGTCTGCTCGGACGCCGGCCGCGGCTCCGGCCGGGTGCGCAGCATCGCCAGGGTGGCCACGCTGACCAGGAAGCTGACGGCGTCGACCGCGAACGCGGCGGCGGTGCCGATGGTGGCGATCAGCAGCCCGCCGAGTGCCGGGCCGGCGAACTGGGCGGCGAGCACCCGGCTCGAGGTACTGAGCGCGTTCGCCGGGAGCAGCAGGTCGGTGGCGAGCAGCTCGGGCAGGAGCGCGGTCGAGGCGGGCAGGAAGAACGCGCTGGCCGCGCTGGCGACGGCCGCGAGCGCGGCCAGGTGCCAGAGCCGCAGCCCATCACCGGCTGCCAGCAGCGCGAGCACGCCGACCGCGAGCGCCTGCACCAGGTCGGCGGCGAGCATCACCAGCCGCCGCGGCAGCCGGTCGCTGATCACGCCGCCGAGCAGCATCAGGAGGATCCTGGGAGTGGCGCGGGCGAACATGACCAGCGCCAGCGCTGTCGGGCTCGACGACAGCCGCAGCGTCTGCCACGCCAGCGTGACCGTCAGGACGCCGTCGCCGAGCAGCGAGATCGCCTGCCCGGCCCAGAGCAGCCGGAAGTCACGCTCGCGGAGCGGCCGGAGCAGGCCGCCCCGCCCGGTCCCCGCCCTCACCGGCCGCTACCCGAGCCCGCCAAGCCCGCCTCCGATCCCAGCTGTCCGGATGCGGCACCGTACCCCGACAGCGGCCGCCCGACCCGTGTTCTGCCGACCGCCGAATCCGGTGCTCCGCTAGGCTGCGAGGCCGGAAGGTGACGGCGCGCACCCGAAAGGCTGGTCGGATGGAGGAGACGGCCGAGGTGGTGGTCGTCGGCGGCGGTGTCATCGGGCTGTCGGTGGCACGGGAGCTGCGTCGCGCCGGCGCCGGGCGGGTGGTCGTCCTCGAGAAGGCGGCCGCGGTCGGGCAGGGGTCGTCGGCCCGCGCCGCCGGCGGCGTCCGGGCGCAGTTCACCACCAGGATCAACGTCGAGTTCTCGATCCACTCCATCGGCGAGCTGGAGCGCCTGGAGCGGGACACCGGCCTGCTGTCACTGCGGCAGACCGGCTACCTGCTGATGACCGGCACCGAGGAGGGCGAGCGCTCGCTCGCCCAGGCGTGCGCGTTGCAGCGCTCGCTCGGCGTCGAGACGCGCTGGATGGACGCTGCCGGGGTGCTCGCGCTGGCGCCCTTCGTCCGGCCGGACGGGCTGCGGGCGGGGACCTTCCACCATCGGGACGGGTTCCTCGACCCGCACGGCGTCGTCTCCGCCATGCGGGCGGACGCCGGCCGCCTCGGCGTTGAGATCGTCACCGGCCTCGACGTGACCGCCATCGACCGGCGCCCCGACGACGGCTTCGACGTCACCGCGGGGGGGCGCTCGATGCGGGCCGGCTGGGTAGTCAACGCCGCCGGTCCCGAGGCTGCCAAGGTGGCCGCACTGGTCGACGTCGACCTCCCGGTCACGCCGGTGCGCCGCAACCTCGCCTTCGTGCGCGACCCGGTCGGCCCGGCACCGCCGGGCCTCGACGGGCTGATCCCGATGACCGTCGACCTCGACACCGGCGTGCTGGTGCGGCGCGAGGTCAGCGGCGGCTTCGTGATCGCCTGGTCTGACCCGGACGACCCGCCGTCGTGGGACGTCAGCCTGGACCCGCGCTTCCTGGAGGCGCTGGGGGAGCGGGTCGGCCACCGCTTCCCGTTCCTGGAAGAGCTGCCCGTCGACCCGCGCCAGTGCTGGGCCGGGCTGTACCCGGAGACCCCGGACCACCACGCCATCGTCGGCGCGCCGCCCCAGGCCCCCGGCTTCGTCCAGTGCGCCGGCTTCGGCGGTCACGGGGTGATGCACAGCCCGGCCGCCGGCAGGGCGGTGGCCGAGCTGATCACCCTCGGCCGCTGCGACACCTTCGACCTCCGCCCCCTGCGCCCGTCCCGGTTCGCAGAGGGCGACCTGGTGATCGAGACCGCGGTGCTGTGAGGCGCGCAGACCGGTAGCCCGACGTGCGCGTCACCGCTTGGTCACCTACGACGTCGAGGCGCCGTGGCGGGGGGTGTAGTAGCCGAGGACGTCGATGATGGCGTGGGTCGCGTCCGGGGTGGCGGCGGCCAGGGAGAAGGCACCGTTGGGAGCGAGCTTGACGGCGACGAGGTTCGGGACTGTCTGGTAGCCGGTGAAGTTCACGTCGCTCACCGTCGGTCGGGTCGCGGCGCGCCGTGCGCACCGACCAGGGGGACGAAGTAGGCGCCGGTGAGCCGCGCGTCGGCGACCAGTCGGTCAGCCTCCTTGTGGAACGCGGTGACCAGCTCCTGACCGCCCGGGCCGACCGGGTGCACGAGGCGCCCGCCGGGGGCGAGCTGTTCCACCAGGGGCGCGGGGACGCGAGGCGCGGCGGCAGCCACCACGATCGCCTGGTAGGGAGCGTGCTCGGGCACGCCAAGGGTGCCGTCGCCGACGACGACCGTGACCCCGCCCAGCCCGGCGGCGCGCAGGTTGACCCGCGCCTGCTCGGCCAGGTCGGCGAAGCGCTCGACCGACACCACCCGCAGGGCGAGCCGCGCCAGGATCGCGGCCTGGAACCCGAGTCCGGTGCCGACCTCCAGCACCCGTTCGGTCCCGGTCAGGCCCAGCGCCTCTACCATCCTGGCGACCAGGCTCGGCTGCGTGGTCACCTGCCCGTGCGGGATCTGGATCGGCTGGTCCAGGTACGCCAGCTCGGCCGCTGCCGGCGGCACGAAGCGCCCCCTCGGCACCGCGCGGAACGCGGCGACGACCCGAGGATCCCGGATGCCCTGGGCGTGCAAGGCCCCGACCAGGTCCTCGGGCGACCCAGCCTGCCTCATGGGCGGCGGTGCTGGCACGACGGTGGTCCTTTGGACGGCGGCGTCCCGACCGGGACGGCCCGCGCCACGACCTTCGGGCGCGCTACCCCGGCTCGTCGACGGGATCGCGGAGGGCCTCGTGGCCGGGGCGTGGCTCCGCCGGGATGGTGCCGAGCCGCCCGGCCTGGTAGTCCTCGAACGCCTGGATCAGCTCGGCGCGGGTGTTCATCACGAACGGTCCGTAGGCGGCGACCGGTTCGCGGATGGGCTGCCCACCGAGGACCAGGACGTCGAGCTGCGGGCTCCGGGTTTCCTGGCCGGCGTCCGCGCGGACCGTGACGACGTCGCCAGGCCCGTAGACGGCGAGCTGGCCCATGCGCACCGGCCGCCGGTCGGTGCCGACCGAGCCGGACCCGGCCAGCACGTACACCAGCGCGTTGAAGTCGCGCCGCCACGGCAGCCTGAGCTGCGCGCCAGGGGCGAGGGTGGCGTGCAGCAGCGAGATCGGCGTGTGGGTGACGCCCGGGCCCTCGTGGCCGGCCACCTCGCCGGCGATCAGCCGCAGCAGGGTGCCGCCGTCCGGCGAGCTGAGCAACGCCACCGCGCCACCGCGGATGTCCTGGTACCGCGCCGGGCTCCACTTCAGGCTGGCGGGCAGGTTGACCCACAGCTGGAAGCCGTGGAACAGCCCGCCACGCACCACCACCTCCTCCGGTGGCGCCTCGATGTGGAGGATGCCCCGGCCCGCGGTCATCCACTGGGTGTCGCCGTCGGTGATGAAGCCGCCGCCGCCGTTGGAGTCCTGGTGCTGGAAGATGCCGTCGAGCATGTAGGTGACGGTCTCGAAGCCGCGGTGGGGGTGCCAGGGGGTGCCCTTGGGCTCGCCGGGGGCGTATTCGACCTCGCCCATCTGGTCCATGTGCACGAACGGGTCCAGGCTTGCCAGGTCGACGCCGGCGAAGGCGCGGCGCACCGGGAAGCCTTCGCCTTCCAGGCCGCTTGGGGCGGTGGTCACCGATACGACGGGGCGGTCGGCCGCCGTCGGGTCGGGGTCGGGGAGGCGTGGCAGGACCATGGTGTCGGCGCTGATGGCTGGCATGACGGCTCCCTTGGTGCTGGACGAGCTCAGGCGTGTCTCGTCCACTGCAAGGATACTTGCCTGCGCAACATTCCTGGGTAGCGATCCATCCTGCCCTCCAGGCGCAGCCACCTGACCGTGACCTTCCTCGTCCTTGGCCGCGGCCTGATCGGTCAGTCACAGGGTGTGCTGCTCGTCGCCCGCAAGCCCGCGGGCGGCTGAACCGGGCGGCGAGAGCGCCGGCG